>JBQNBA010000011.1:0-21396 GCA_052170175.1 Sphaerochaetaceae bacterium
GCTGCTCCAGATTGCATTGACATAGCTGTTTCTGGGGAAGCTTGTGTTGAGAATCAGTTTCCCGTTGGAATCCAGCGTCATGCGTATCTTGTATTCCGGAAGCTCCTTGAATTGGTTTGTGAAGCCGTTGATGCCGGGCGCGCAGGCAAGCCCTATTCCTCTGGCATAATTAAGAAGCGAATTCAGCTTGTTCTTCTTGGCTTTTTGCTGCTGAAAGGCGAAGTGCTTGCGCTGGAAGCCGGAGATGTGCGAGATTTCGCTTATGCATTTCTTCAACGCATCGTAGCTTTCGGTTGATATCCGCTTCTGGTATTCCGGATAGGGGACTATGTGGTCAAGCCTCCAGGTCATGGGCGACCGTCCTGTTTCAGAGGCTATCTTGGATATCTGCATTTCGGAGGAACATATGCTTTCAGAGAAGCCCAGGGTTCCGAAGAAGTTTGCCGGCGCTTTGCTTGTGGAGAAAAGGCTTGCTCTTATGGAAACATTCGGGACGCGGTACAAGGGCATGAGCCCGGATATTATATGGGCGGCCGTTTCATCCTGGAACAGCGGGCAGGCTCCAAGGTCGGCGCTTGCGGAGACATCCTCCGCAACAACGTTGCCGTCGTTGTCCAGAACGCTTGTGCGGCTTATCACAAGCTCGGGCTTGAAGACCGGAAAGATTGTGGAGACCTCTGCGGGGCATTTGCCTTTTCTTGCCGCCGCTGCCGCTATGGCCGCCAGCGTGGATGGGGCTATGAGGTATTCGTCCTTTGGGGAATAGTAGTCCTTTACCTTCACGATGACCTGCCCCAGAGGGATTCCTGTGACATCCGAAACTGTTTTCCTTACATGAAACGGCCATTGGGTGGGGCATTCTATCCTGACCCCATCGCTTGTGGGAACCGCCTTTACCTTCAGTATGGAATGGGGCTGCGTGCTTCGGCGGTCGAAATAGCAGACTCCGTTGACTTTCTTCTTGGTTTCATCGGCGATGAACGCCGCCGCATCTCCCCATGAGATGGAGTAAGATGGAAGCTCGATGCTTGCAGTATTCGATTTCTCATATTCTATCAATATTTCCTGAGCCAGAAGCTGGCTGCTTTCGATGTCATAGCTGAAAATGGCCAGGATAGGCTGTCCGGCGTATTCGACTTGCGTAGAGGCGAAGATCGGGAATTCGGCATCGATGACCTTTATTCTGTTGGCTCCTCCGAAGTCGTTTGCGGAGACAACTATGATATCGTCCTCGGTCTTGGGAATGCTGATGCTTTTTATGATGCCTCGGTCGATGGTGCTCCTGATTATCACACCGCATAGCTTGTCTCGGGTTGGCTCGATCGCTGTTCTTCTATCCACCATGGCTTGAGGATATCATCAATGAGCCTTGCGTTCAACATAAGAAGCCTGTTGCCTTGGATTTCTGTCGGAATGCGGCGCCTGCCAACGGGAAATGCTTGACCAAATGCTTGACCGGAACAAGAAACTGTGGAAAACCGGTGGCGTTATGGGGTAAAATGGAATCATGAGCCAGACGATATCAGAACGTGCAGAGAGACTGCGGAACGAGCTTCGGCTTTATCAGAAGGCGTACTATGTCGACAGCCGCCCTTTGGTAAGCGATTTGGAGTATGACAGGCTGATGGATGAGCTGATTGCGCTTGAGCATGCGCATCCGGAGCTTGCCGACCCCGCCTCGCCGACTGTCAGGGTGGGGAGCGACCTTTCCAGCGATTTTCCGGAGTTCCATCATACAATTCCTGTTCTTAGCTTGGATAAAGCGTATTCGGATCAAGCCATCATATCTTGGGTTGAAAAGACGGAGCAGAAGGCGGAGCATGTCCTTTCTTTTGTGATAGAGGAGAAGATAGACGGCATATCGATGGTTCTTTACTATGAGAAGGGTGTTCTGGTAAGGGCGGTGACCCGCGGAAATGGCTTTATAGGGAATGAGGTGACAGCCAACATAAAGACGTTGTCCTCGGTTCCTCTGAAGCTTGACGAGCCTGTTGATATTGTCGTGAGGGGAGAGGTCTACCTTGGCAAGGCGGAGTTCGAGGAGATAAACAGGACGCTTGAGGAGCCGTATGCGAACCCACGAAACCTTGCGGCGGGTTCGGTGAGACGGAACAAGAGCAGCGAAACGGCGCGGATTCCGCTTGATATCTTCTGCTATGAGGGCTTCACCGACCAGGTGCGCTTCTCGGATCATATCCAGATTCTCAGCTATCTTAAGAGGCTGGGCTTTCGGACGAATCCCAATGCAGGTTATTTCTGCGCTTCAAAGGATGAGGCTGAGAAGCGGCTGAAAGAGGCGGGACTGGACATTGCTGCGGGTTCCTTTTCCGATATACCGCAGTACATAAGAATGAAGACCGACAGCCGTCAAGCCCTTTCCTATGAGATAGACGGGCTTGTCTGCAAGGTGAACGAGATTTCTGTCCGGGACAGCCTGGGATATACGGGGCATCACCCCAGATGGGCGATAGCCTATAAGTTCGAGGCTCCCCAGGCGGAGACCTCTGTTCTGGGAATCGATGTGCAGGTTGGAAGAACCGGCAGGATAACTCCGATGGCGAGGGTCAAGCCGGTTGAGCTTGGCGGAAGCACGATTTCAAATATCACTCTGCATAATCAGGATTATGTTGACGAGCTGGAGCTTGCCGTAGGCGATACGGTGGCGATAAGCAGGAGAGGGGATGTCATTCCGGCGGTTGAATCGGTGACAGAGAAGAACAATGATGGCAATACGACCTGGAGGATGCCCGGCAAATGTCCTTCGTGCGGCTCAACGCTGGAGAAGAGAGGGGCGCATCATTTCTGCCCTGACTATGATTGCCCGATGCAGGCCAGGCTGAGGATAGCTTTCTTTGTGGCCAAGGGGCAGATGGATATCGAGGGCTTCGGGCCTGAGACTGTCGCCTATCTTTATGATAATGGCTATGTGAAGACAATCGAGGACTTGTTTGACTTTGATTTCACGGAGCTTTCCAGCCAAAAAGGCTTTGGGGAGAAGAAGATCCAGACCTTGGCTGAGGGGGTGAGGAATACCCGAAAGGCTTCATTCAGGCAGGTGCTTGCCGCATTGGGGATACCGGAGTTCGGACGAAAGGCCGTGGACAGCCTTTGCGACAACGGGCTTGATGATATGGACACACTGCTTGATATCGCTGACCGCCACGACAAGGACAGGCTGCTTAAGGTAGAGCAGATAGGCGAGAAGTCTGCTGAATTGCTTATTGATGGTCTGAATTCACCGCATACAAGAAGCTTGATAGCCAAGCTCAGGGATTACGGCATCAAGATGAAAGATGAGAAGACGTCAGAAGGGGTTGAGCAGATTTTCACAGGCCAGTCATGGTGCATAACCGGCTCGTTTGAAAGCTTTGCCTCAAGGGATTTGATAACCCGGATTATAACCGACCGCGGCGGCAAGGCTGTTTCTGCTGTCTCCTCTAAGACGACAGTGCTGCTTGCCGGAAGCAATGCCGGAAGCAAGCTTGGCAAGGCGGAGAAGCTTGGTGTGAGGATAATGAAAGAGGACGAGTTCCTCGCTTTGATCGGCGGCATGGATGCAGACAGGCAAGAGGAAATGCAGCCCGGTCTTTTCACGGAGGGATGACATGGACTTGAAGGTGAGGGTCTATCTGCTGGAGAATGGCAGCAGGTTCATGGGAATCGGGGTGCAATGGCTTCTTAAAGGAATAAAAGAGCATGGCTCGCTCAGACAGGCCGCCATGAATCTGGAGATTTCTTATACCAAGGCTTTCCGGATGATTTGCGATTTGGAAAAGCACATCGGCTACAGGATTCTGGATAGGCATAGGGGAGGTCAGTCCAGAGACGGGGCTGTTTTGACTTCCTTCGGAGAAGAGTTTATAGTTTTATATGAGCAGTTCCAGCGTCTTTGCGAAGACTGCGCGCAGTCGGCTTTTCTGGATTTTGAGAAGAAGCTCTCCGCCATTGCGAAGAAATCCGGGGAAAGGCTGGAAAAGGAGGATGCTTGACATGGAAACCAAGAAATTCGATTTCTCAATCATGACTTTGGGGAAGGCCAAGATAGACTCTCCCATAAAGATGAGCATGGAAGCGGGGGATGGAATCGCTGATTATGTCACCGATGAGGACAGAATACTATTTGACATAGACACCCTCACGACAAAATCCGGACATATCGTGCCTGTCTGCGAGGATACTGTTGAGCTTGCAGGCCCCAGGGAGTATATATACTTCAACCCGTCTCATGTGCATGCGGCCATCTGCACCTGCGGAGGCATATGCCCCGGATTGAACAACGTCATCCGGGCTGTTGTCCGCTGCCTGTGGTATCGCTATGGGGTGAGAAGGATAAGCGGCGTGCGTTACGGGTATCAGGGGCTTCTGCCTGATTCGCCGTATCCATTCATGGAGCTGAATCCGGACGTTGTAGACGATATCCAGGAGCGTGGCGGAACGATTCTGGGAAGCGCCCGGGGCGGGGGCGATAGAGTCGAGGAAATAGTGGACACCTTGGAACGGAACAACATAAACATTCTGTTCTGCATAGGCGGAGACGGCACTCTGAGGGGTGCGGATGAGATTGGAAGCGAGATAAACCGCCGCAAGCTTAAGATGAGCGTCATAGGGATTCCCAAGACGATAGACAACGATTTAAGCTTCATTCAGAAGTCATTCGGCTTTGATACAGCGGTGGCCATGGCCGTTCCCAGCGTCAGAGGCGCGCATACGGAGGCACGCAATTCCATAAACGGCATAGGTCTGGTCAAGGTCATGGGACGGGCTTCCGGATTCATAGCGGCCAGCACCTCTCTCGCGCAGAGCGATGTGAACTTCTGTCTGATTCCCGAGAATCCGTTTGATCTGCACGGCGACAACGGTCTTCTTGTGCATCTTAAGAAAAGGATTCTTGAACGCGGACATGCCGTCATCCTTGTGGCGGAGGGGGCAGGGCAGAATCTGATTCCCAAGACGGGGGAGAAAGATGCGTCCGGCAATGAGAGATTCGCCGATATCGGAATCTTTCTTAAAGAAGAGATTGCCAAGTACTTCAAGCAGGAAGGGATTCCGTCCAGCGTCAAATACATTGACCCCAGCTATATCATCAGAAGCGCCCCGGCGAATTCTTACGATTCGATTTACTGCGCGCGCCTCGGGGCCCATGCCGTTCATGCAGCTATGGCCGGCAAGACGAAGGCTCTTATAAGCATGATAAACGATAGGTTCGTGGAGATTCCCATAAGCCTTGCGGTTTCAAAGCGCAATATGGTGAATACCGAGGGGGCTTTGTGGCGTGATGTGCTGGAGAACACAAGGCAGCCGCATTCGATGAAGAACCAGGTTCGTTGATTCGGGTTGATTGATTCAGGTTGATTGATTCAGGCTCATTGATTTCCCAGTGGCTTCCGGCTGAATTGGCTTTCCGGCGGCTTGAGGTCTTCGCCCCGTCACTTTCGTATCATGCTTATGCCTTTCTCGAGTGTGGCCGCATTGATTCCGCCGCGCACCCCCGCTATCAGTTCGCCTGAACTGCTGATGAAGTATGTGGTGGGAAGCGATGTGACGCTATAGGCGACGGCAGCCTCCTGCTTGGTATCAAAGAGGCTTGTGAAGTCGTATTTGTTTGACTTTAGATAAGCGGCTGCCGAATTGACCGTTTCCCGGAATCCGTCTGTCATGTTCACGAACAGGAACGCAACGTCTTGGTGCTGCTTGACGGCCTCTGCGAAGTGGGGCATCTCCGCCTTGCATGGCGGGCACCACGAGGCCCAGAAGTTCAGCACGATGGGCTTGCCTTTATAATCGGACAGCTTGACGGCATTGCCTTGGACATCATAAGCGGTGAAATCAGGAGCCTGGCTGGCGGCGAACGCCGTATAGGAAACAGCCAGCATAAGAGCGATGATTATAATGCGCTTTGCTTTTTTCATTGTTGTCTTCATTGGTTCTCGATTCCTCAATCGCTGTTCAGAATACAATCAGCTGTGTCTCTTGCTGATAAGAGCTGGATAATCTCTGATAGCCTATATAGGCTCCGCCGACCACTAAAATCAGGACTATCATTAAAATCAAGACTTTGTTTTTCATGTTTGGCTTAAAGCCATGCCTCCCATCACGCCGGCGGCCATCAGGATTCCCGTTAAAATCAGGAATATGCCGCAGACGATTCTTATCACGTTGTAATGATTCTTTAGAAATGCTATGGCATTTCCAAGCCTGTCTATAAGAAGCGAGCTTAAGAATAGAGGAAGCCCCAGCCCCAAGCAGTAGAAGAGCAGGAGCAGCAGGCCCTGTGACATTGTTTCAGCCGCTCCGGCCAGCATGAGCGCGGAGCCCAGGAAGGCTCCCACGCAGGGCGTCCAGCTTATGGAGAAGACGATTCCGAAGACGAAGCTCTCCAGAAGGCTCGCACCTTTTTTAAGAGTGCCTGTCCCTCCGTTGAACAGCCCCAGCTTGATGAGCCCGATGAAATTCAGCCCTAGGAATATCACCACAGCCCCGCAGATGGCATCGACCAATGTGCGATAGGTGACAAGCAGGCTTCCGATTGCGCCGGCGAAGGCGCCCATGGTCATGAACACCAGGCTGAATCCTGTTATGAAGGAAAGCGCCCCAAGCCAAGGCTTCTCGCTCTTGTTTGCGGCGAAGAATGTTATATAGGCCGGCAGAAGCGGAAGCAGACAGGGCGAGATGAATGTTATTGTTCCCTCAAGGAACGATATCAGGTACTGCATGATTTGATATTATTAAAATAAACGGGACAAGGAAAGTGAGAGAGTCACAATACTGCGTTATCGATAGCCGTTTTCTTAGAAAATCAACATAAAACGGAGTTGCTGGTTGTTTTTTTGGTATACCAAAGAAAACCTATTGAGTTTTAATATAAACCTCGAACGTGCAATGGAATTCTGCGGCAAGCTCCAATTGTCTCGACATATTTTCAAACTGTAAGAAAATAAAAAATCAAAGTTTCTTAAAACATATTGACCATTTTTCCGGATAGTTGTATTTTAGTGCCATAGAGAACGACAGTTTTTTGTTTCTCTACCTCCTTTTGTTCCCCTAGGTTTAACCTCCTTTTTTCCTAGGGGTTTTTTTATATCCATTTCAGCTATATGTCCCTTCCGAATCGGAACAGGCCAGAACCCTGCGTATTACGCTGGCTTCCAAGCCTATGAGACCCGGGTCCGCTGCCAGTATCTCATCTGCATCGGAACGGGCGGCCTCTATCATTGCAAGGTCGGAGGACAAATCGCCGTATTTAAGCCGGAAGAAGCCTGACTGCCTGTTCCCTGCGATTTCTCCGGGGCCCCTTATCTGGAGATCCTTCTCGGCTATCACAAATCCGTCGTTTGTCTGTCTCATCACTCCAAGGCGTTGCTTGGCATCGTCTGTCAGGGTGTCCGAGAATACCAGAAAGCACCAGCTCTGGAGCGTGCTTCTACCAACGCGTCCCCTGAGCTGATGCAATGCGGCCAGCCCGAATCGTTCTGCGTGCTCTACAATCATGCAGGTAGCGGAAGCCACATCGATTCCCACCTCCACCACGGAGGTTGACACCAGATAGCTTAGCTTGCCCGATGAGAAATCGTTCAGTATCCGCACCTTCTCCTCTTCGTCAAGCTTGCTGTGGATAAGGGCGGACGGCACATCAGGGTAAATCTGCCTGAGATAGCTGAACATTGTCACCACATCCCTCAAATCATCCTCCGGGTTCTCATCTATGCGGGGATATACGAAATAAGCCTGATGACCTCGTTTGAATTCCACTCCGATGGCAGAGTACATACGGGCTCTGCGTGATTCCGAAACCAGATGGGTGATGATGGGAAGCCTGCCCGGGGGCATTGTGTTGATTGTGGACACGTTTAAATCGCCGAACACTGTGAGGGCAAGTGTTCTGGGGATGGGGGTGGCTGTCATGAGAAGCACATCAGGGGTCTCGCCCTTGCCCATCAGGGCAAGACGCTGCTGCACTCCGAAGCGGTGCTGTTCATCTATTATTATGTATCTCAGATTCTTGAAGACGACTGATTTGGAGAAGAGGGCGTGAGTGCCTATGATTATATCAATTTCACCGTTCTTCAAGGCTTTCAGAAGCGGGGCGCGCCTGCTGGCTGCGAGACCTCCGGTCAGGAAGGCAATCCGCACGCCGAGATTTTCCATCAGCTCCGCCGCCTTCTGGGCATGCTGGCGGGCCAGAAGCTCGGTGGGAGCCATGAATGCCACCTGTCCTCCTGCGCTTATGGCATGGAGAGCGCTTATCCATGCCACCATGGTCTTGCCGCTTCCAACATCACCTTGGAGCAGTCTGTTCATGTGGCATGACGAACTCATGTCCTGCCGTATTTCCTCCAGCGCCTTCATCTGGTCGGCAGTGAGCCTGAACGGAAGGCTTTCTATGAAATGACGTTCGATTTCGCTTTGGATGGCATCGGAACGGTTTGATGAGGCGGATAGTTTCCTCCGGGCTGTCAGCTGGAGATAGAAAAACTCTCCGAAAGCCAGGGTTCTTCTGGCCTTCTCCGTCATCTCGATTGAATCAGGGCTGTGAATCTGCCTTATAGCCTTATCAAAGCTTATAAGCTTGTACTTTGACATGATGGAAGCGGGCAGCTCATCTTCGAATCTTGTGACTCTTGACAGCACGTTTTTCACGTCACGTCTTATTGTCTTCTGCCCGAGCGCCCCGGAGAGCGGGTAAATCGGAAGAATGCCGCCGAATTCCGGGGGCGGGTCTGAATCGCGGAAAGGAATGGCTTCGAACTGGCTCGATTGGAGCTCTCCGTAGTTCTGCCCTACTGTTGCGTAAAGGTAGAACCTGCGCCCCGGTCGCATGACATCCTTAAGAAAGTTCCTGTTGAAACAGATGAGCGACAGGTTCCTGGAATAGTCCGGGGTGCTTATATCGGTGACTATTATCTTAAGTATGCGCTTTGCGCCGAAGAAAGCGGAGCCTTTGACCACAACGAATGTGTTGACCCGCCCGCTTTCATCCTGCTGTCCGATAGGGATTATGCGTGAGCGATCCTCATATGCCCGCGGGGTCAGCCCCAGCAAATCCGCAAAGGTGTCAACTCCCAGCGCTCTGTAGGAAGCCATCGCCGCCTTGCCGACACCGGTCAGATTGGAGACTGGCTCTTTCAGCTCCCTTATGAACATCCTGCCACCTCAGAGCAGAAAGGCTTCCATGACCTTTCCGATTATTGAGCCGACAATCTCAAGGACTGCAAACACTGCCAGCGTGGTTTGAATCAAACGAAGGTCTGTCACGGCTCTTCCCTTATAGAAAACCGTATAGATTTTGAACACCACGCCATTGAGAACCTTGTCCATGGCATCTTTTATCTGCATTGAACGCGGGTCTATCCTGCGCTCGATATTGAGCCTTATGATGAGCACGATTATGAGGATGAGGTTTATGGGCGAGAAAACAGAGCGCCAGATTGTGGTGTAGAATATGGTAATCACCCCTCCGAACGTCAGTCTGCCTGTGACGGCAAGCAGCTTCATTATCCCCCTGAATATGCTCAGCGTCACGAGAGCCCACATCGGCGACAAATCCAGTCTTCCGCCTTTGTAGAACAGTTTTCTGAAAAAGCCGAGGTATGGACCGGTTATCTGTCCGAGGAACATCCGGAAATTATCGAATGACTGGTTTCCGGGCTGGTTTCCGCCGTTGGGGCGCAGACGGTTTGAGAGGATGAGCTGCAATATCAAAAGGAATGAGTAGATTCCTGCTATGTCCGAAAGAAATGATGCGAAACCGGCCACTGTCTCCTCCTGCTCAGGTCTATTCGAACCAGGCTTTCCGCACGGCCTGATTCTGTTCAAGGTCATCAAGAAGCGTCTGGTCGCATTTGACGCAGAAGCTTGAGCCAAGCAGGAAGGCCGTTTTCTTCTCAACGAACTTCGGCGCTGTTTCCGGTTCGTCTTCATCATAATCCTCGCTCAGCATGTCTTCTGAGAGGATTATGTGGGATGCCAGAGTGCCTTCGTGCTTCAAAAGGATATCCGATATCTCTTGAAGCGCTTTCTTGCAGCATTCCTTCTTGCTTATCTCGATATAGCAATCCTTCATTGAAAGGGTCAGCATTTCATTGGGGTCTTGGAAGAACCTTTCGACTGTCATGGAAAGCTGGTCTTTGAATGTGGAGAACTTGCCGCGGAATCCATATATTCCGTCTTTCTGAATCACCTGGCTCATTTTCTCCCAACAGTCAGTGAACACCGTCAAATCGGCGCTTCCATTGAAGTCGCTCACCGTTATCTTGGCCATCTTGGTGTTCTTCTTTGTTGTTATCTCCTTCATCTCCTTGACCATTCCTATGACATTCTCAATCTTGTTTTCCTTTATCGTCTCGGGGGCTGCCAGGTTTATATGGACGCATCGCTCCCAGGCTTTCTGATAAAGCTGCAGAGGATGGCCTGAAACATAAAACCCGAGCAGGTTCTTTTCATGGTCAAGCTTCTCGTTGAACGAATAATCATCTTGCTCTGCCATTGTGAATGTTTCCTTCTGGAGGTCTTCCTCCCCGAACAGCGACATCTGCCCTGCTGCGGCTGACTCGCGTTCGTCACGCACGAACTTGGCCGCTTCCTGATAGTTTGCCATCAATGTCCGCCGATTTGTTCCGGCGAAATCGAATGTGCCTGTGTCAATGAGCGCCTCAATGGTCTTGGAGTTCATAAGCTTATTGTCCCCTCGTCTGAGGAAGTCCATGAAATCCTTGAACGGGCCGTTCTGCTCGCGCTCCTTTATGATTGCTTCGGATGCCGAGTCCCCAAGGCCTTTTATTCCGGAGAATCCATATACTATCTTGCCGTCCACGACGTTGAACTGCGTGTCGGAGTCATTTATTGACGGCGGGCATATCTGTATTCCCATGCCCTTTGTCAAGGCGAGGTATTCCGCGAATTTATCAGGATTGGTCGCTTCGTTCGTCAGGTTTGCAGCCATGAACTCCACGGGGAAATGAGCCTTCAGATACGCAGTCTGGTAGGCTATGATGGCATATGCCACCGCATGGCTCTTGTTGAACCCATACCCGCCGAATGGCTCAAGCATTGTGAAAAGCGCCTCGACATGCGACTTGTCGCGCCCCATTGCGACTGCTCGCTCAACGAACTTCTTGCGTTCTTCAGCAAGCTTCTCAACTTTTTTCTTGCCCATTATCTTGCGCAGGATGTCCGCTTCGCCGAGGCTGTAGCCCGCCATTATCCGGGCCACCTGCATCACCTGCTCCTGATACACGATGACCCCGTAGGTTTCGCTCAGCACTTCCTCCAGCTCGGGGTCGGGGTATTTTATCGGAGTCACATGGTTCTTGCTGTCGATGTACTTCGGTATATTGTCCATCGGGCCCGGTCTGTACAAGGCGTTCATTGCCACTATCTCTTCTATCTTCGTGGGCTTGAGCGCTTTCAGGTACTTCTGCATGCCCGGGCTTTCAAACTGGAATATGCATACTGTGTCGCCGTCGCCGAAAAGCTTGTACGTGGCCTGGTCATCAAGCGGAATATCGTGTATGTCGAAATCCGGCAGCCTTTTTCTGATAAGCTTCTCGGCATGCTTTATCAGCGTCAGCGTCTTGAGCCCCAGAAAGTCCATCTTGACAAGCCCGCAATCCTCGATGACATCCATCGTGTACTGGGTTGTGACTATCCCGGTCTTGGGATCCTTGTAGAGGGGGACATACTTTGTCAGGACATCATGGCCTATGACGACTCCGGCGGCATGCATCGATATGTGCCTGCTGAGGCCTTGAAGACGCTGTGCCACATCGAACAGCTCGGCATATGCTCCGCCTTGGTTCCTCTTGTCCTGCAGTTCGGGGCTTAGCTCCAGGGCTCTGGCTATGGGCATGTCCTTTGTCTTTTCGTTGTCAGGATCCGAATCGGGTATGTGCTTGCATATCTCGTTTGACTCCGAGAATGGGATGTCCAGCACTCTGGCGACATCCTTCATGACCGCCTTGGCTTTCAGCGTTCCGAATGTGGCTATCTGGGAAACCCTGTTCTGCCCGTATAGCTCTGTCACGTGCTCTATCACCTTGCCTCTGTTCTCGAAGCAGAAGTCGATGTCGAAATCGGGCATCGATATGCGTTGCGGATTGAGGAATCTTTCAAACATCAACCCATAGCTCATCGGCTCCACGTCGGTTATGTCAATGCAGTATGCGACCAGCGACCCGGCTCCGGAGCCGCGCCCCGGCCCTACGGGGATGTCGTGACGTTTTGCCCAGGATATGTATTCCTGGACTATAAGGAAGTATCCCTCGAAATGCATTCTTATGATTACGTCAAGTTCATACTCAAGCCTGTCCGAAAGGGTCTTTGTGACTTCGTTGTATCGTTTCCTGAGGCCTTCCCGCGCAAGATGCCTGAGATATTCCGCTTCGCTGCTGAAATGCTCGGGTATCGGGAAGCTTGGAAGAAGGGCTCCGGGAAACTTGATTTCAAGCTGGCAGCGGGAGGCCACCTCCACTGTGTTGGCTATGGCATCAGGGTATTCGTGGAAGAGGGCGGCCATCTCATCCGGGCTCTTGAAGTAGAACTCCTGGGTTTCGAAGCGCATCCGCTTTTCGTCCGACTTTTTCTTTCCTGTTCCTATGCACAGCAGTATGTCATGGGCGTTTGCATCGGAAGCCTCCAGATAATGGATGTCATTTGTGGCGACTATCTTGACATCGTTCCTGCGGGCGATTTGCACAAGACGGGGAAGAACCGTTTTCTCCTCGGAAATCCCGTGATTCTGGATTTCGATGTAATAGCGGTCGCCGAAGACCCCCTTGTACCATTGCACGGTCTGCTGCGCCGCTTCGTCCATCCCTTGGAGAAGCAGCTGCGGCAGCTCTCCGGCCAGGCAGGCGCTGAGGCATATGAGGCCTTCGTTGTGGGCGGACAGCGTTTCCCTGTCGATTCTGGGTCTGTAGTAGTATCCGTCTATGTACGCTATGGAGTTGAGCTCCATAAGGTTGTGATACCCGATGTCGTCCATGGCCAGGATTATAAGATGGTAGTATTTGTTGTCCGGGTCATGGTTAAGCCTGCCTTGCGGGGCTATATAGAACTCTGTTCCGATTATCGGTTTTATCCCATTCTTCTTGCATTCATTGTAAAACTTTATGGCGCCGAACATATTGCCATGGTCTGTCATGGCTATGCTGCTCATGCCGAACTCGATGGCTTTCTTCACATAACCGCTTATAGGCGCCGCCCCATCCAGGAGGGAATAGTCGGTATGGTTATGCAGATGGACGAACTGGATCATTTCTCCTCGCTTTGCTTTTCACGTTGTCTTTCGCGTTGTCTTTCACGTTTTCTTTCATTTTACGAGTGTATCACAAAAGACGGATTTGACGAACACCTGGAGCTGCGCTGCTTCTGTGCCACTGTAAAAAGCGAAGGGTCCGGTGCGATGGTGAGAGCGGGGCGCTTCTAATCCTCCACTTCCGGAATCCTGGTCTTGAAGCTTTCCAACAGGTCTTCTTTTGTCATGCCCTCGCGCAGGATGCAGAAGATTGTATCATCTCCTGCAAGAGTGCCGAGGATTTCCGGCAGGCTCAGCGTGTCAAGGGCGAAGGCGACGCTGTTGGCATGTCCGGATCTTGTCTTGATCACCCCGAAGTTGCCGGAGAACTCTATTGAAACTATTCCCCTCCGCACGTCCTGTATGTAGCTTTTCTCCGATTCAGAGACAAGGTCGCTTTCCGGGAAGGCATAGTAATATCCCGACCATCCATCGGAGATTTTGCCCACCTTAAGCATTTTGAGATCGCGCGAGAGAGTCGCCTGGGTCACTTCATAGCCGTTCTCTTTGAGAAGCTCAAGGAGCGTGTCCTGATTGTCAATCCTGTTGGACTTTATCAATTCCTTTATCACTGACATTCTGTTATAGCGTTCTTTCACAATGCACCTCCGATATACTGTCAAATCATTGTATCAATAATTGCATGCTAAGTGTATTATAACAAAGGCGAAAAAGCAAATTGTTCCGGCAATGTGCGCCAGACCGCCGCTCGGAGTTTGTGATTTCATCACTTTTTTATGCGGAAAGAGTTTATTATACTTAAATCATCAGACGGGAAGATGCATGATTGTTGAAGCTGGCCTGTCTGTATGAAACTGATTAAAGGAGAAAGACCATGGAAGAATTACAGAATCGAATGCCGTTGATCGGAGATGAAGCCCCTGCTTTCATCGCCACCACCACGCAGGGCGTTATAAACTTTCCTGCCGACTATAAGGGCAAGTGGGTCATATTGTTTTCCCATCCTGCCGATTTCACTCCTGTCTGCACCACTGAGTTCATGACATTCGCCTCCATGCTGGAGGAATTCAAGGCTCTGAACACGGAGCTTGTGGGGTTGTCCGTTGATTCGCTTTATGCCCATATAGCATGGCTCAGGAAGATACAGGAGCTTGAATGGAAGAATTTCAAGCATGTCAACGTGACGTTCCCGCTTATCGAGGACATCAAGATGGATGTTGCCAGGAAGTACGGGATGATTCAGCCCAATGCTTCAGGCACTCAGGCGGTCAGGGCCGTGTTTGTGATTGACCCGAAGGGAAAGATCAGGACAATCCTATACTATCCGCTGTCGACCGGAAGGAACTTTGATGAAATCAAACGCATCATACTTGCCTTGCAGAAAGCGGACAAGGACGGTGTGGCGACGCCGGCAGACTGGAGACCGGGCGATGATACCATCGTCCCGACAGCCGGAAGCTGCGGAACGGCGAAGGAGAGGATGGAGAGCCGGGATGAGAACACCTATTGTCTTGACTGGTTCCTCTGCTTCAAGAAGGAAAAGAAATAGGCAATCGTTTCATCCGGATTCAGCTGGATTTGCTTGGATTCAGCTGGATTCGCTTGGATTCAGCTGACTGATGCACTGCGGCTCGGGCTCGGATGCCCGGGCCTTTTTCCAATGATTTTCAATACGGTTTATTATTCGCTGGGGATGCTGGATTCCTCGCAATCCCCCATTCAGATGACCAATTACTCCACATTCAGCAATGTCTACGAACTGCCGCTTTCGCATTCATACCGGCAGAGAGGCGGCGGCATGTATTGGACTCTGAATTGGATCATGCCTCTTGCTTATATAACATTGACGCTGGACAATTCCGATATACCGGAGATAGGAGTCGATTTCCGGCACGACGGGCTATATTACTCGTATCTCTATTTCACTGTGATAACAAATACATGATGTGCGTTCTGATTACGCTCCTTGCGGCTCCCCTTGCTTTCTCCATGATGGCTTATTGCGGCGTTTTCCAATATGAAAACCGTATTTTGTTGATTGCCAGGCTGTTTCCATTGTATCCTCATAGCGTGAGGTGAAAGTGCGAATCGCTGTCATAATCCTGCTTCTGTTTCTCTCGGGCGCTTTCTCTGCGTCTGAGACGGCGTTCACTTCGCTTTCCTTGGTGCAGAAGAAGAAACTTGAGCAGAGCCGCAGAAGACGTGACAAGATGGCGTTCAAGCTTTGCCAGAACCCTGAGGCGCTGATGACAGCCGTTCTGGTGGGCAATAACATCGTCAACATAGCGGTTTCCTCAATTGTCACGGCGATGGTCATAGACCTTTATTCAAATGCATATGTGGCGCTTGGCACCGGAATTCTGACAATCGTTGTTCTCATATTCGGCGAAATAACACCGAAGCAGCTTGCCATGTCATTTAATTTTCAGATTGCCTCCCTGATGGCGTTTCCGCTGCGATGGGTTGAGATTCTGCTTTTCCCGGTCATTTGGCTGTTTGAGCGCATAAGCCGGATGATAACCTCGCTTTTTTCCAGCGGCAAGGGGAGCGCTCTGTCGGTTGATGCGCTGTTTGATGTAATAGATGTGGCTAAGGACGAGGGCGTTGTGGATTCCTATGAACAGGATTTGGTTCAGAGGGTTCTGCACTTCAATGATACAAGCGTTAAGTCAATAATGACCCATCGGACCGAGGTTTTCAGCGTGGAGAGCGCCCTGACGCTTCGACAGGCCTTCCCGCAGATTGTCCAGAGCGGTTATTCCAGGATTCCCGTTTACAGCGAAAGCCCGGAGAATATCGTGGGAGTGCTTCTTGTCAGGGATATATTGAGGGACATTGTAGACGATAAGATGGATTACGTCATATCCGAGCTGATGGTGACCCCGGACTACATCCCTGAAACGATGAGGGTCAACGAGCTTTTCTGGCGTTTCAAGAGCGGCAAGCTTCAGATAGCAGTCGTGCTGGATGAATACGGCGGTCTGGCCGGGGTCGTTTCGATGGAGGATGTTGCGGAGCAGCTTCTTGGGGAGATATACGATGAGCATGAAAGCGGTCTTGCCGAGAGGATAGTGCCCAGCAAGAAAGGCAACGGCTCATACACCGTCATGTGCGATGTTTCGTTCCGGGAATTCCTCGATGAGTTCGGGTTCAAGGTTGAGAATCCGGAGGAGTACAGCACTGTGGCTTCCTATCTTCTCGATAAAGCCGGGCGCATTCCTGAATCCGGAGATGTGATAGACACCCCGCTTGGAGAGTTCGTTGTCACAGGGATAAAGGGACACCGGCTGGAGACTGCTGATTTCACCCCGGCCTCGGTTGACTAAAATCATAGGCGATTTTAGAATATCAGGCTATGAGCAGATATCCTTTCAACGAAATAGAGCGAAAATGGCAGAAATACTGGGAAGACAACGGAACTTTCAAGACGTTTGAAGACGAGTCTTTCCCCAAGGACAAGCGTGTCTATGTCCTGGATATGTTCCCTTACCCCTCCGGAGCGGGGCTTCATGTGGGGCATCCGGAAGGATACACCGCCACGGACATTTACTGCCGGTTCATGCGGATGAATGGCTATAATGTCCTGCATCCGATGGGGTTTGATTCATTCGGATTGCCTGCGGAGAACTACGCCATTCAGACGGGGACTCATCCGAAGCTCACGACCGAGAAGAACATCGCCAATTTCCTCAGACAGATAAAGAGCCTGGGCTTTTCCTACGACTGGAGCCGTCAGGTGGAGACCCATACCCCTGATTACTACCGCTGGACGCAATGGATATTCCTCCAGCTTTACAAGAAAGGGCTGGCATACGAGGCTCAGATGCCAATCAACTGGTGTTCTGATTGCAAGACCGGCTTGGCAAACGAGGAAGTCAAGGAGGGGCATTGCGAGCGCTGCGGAGCGCAGGTTGAGCGGCGGAACATAAGGCAGTGGGTCCTCCGGATAACCGAATACGCCGACAGGCTTCTTGCAGACCTTGACGGGCTGGATTGGCCTGAGTCGGTGAAGATGATGCAGCGTAACTGGATAGGGCGAAGCGAGGGGGCTTCTGTTCTGTTCAAGGTCGATGGACTTGAGGAAAGCCTTGAAGTGTACACCACAAGATGCGACACCTTGTTTGGAGCCACTTATATGGTGGTTTCCCCAGAGCATCCGCTTGTGGAGAAGCTGACCACGCCTGAGAACAAGGCTGTTGTCCGCGAATACATAGAGATGGCGTCCAAGAAGAGCGACCTTGACAGAACAGACCTGGCAAAGGAGAAGACGGGCGTTTTCTCCGGCAGCCATGCCATCAACCCTGCCAACGGCAAGAGGATTCCAATATGGATTGCCGACTATGTGCTTGTTTCCTATGGCACGGGTGCGATAATGGCCGTTCCCGCCCATGACACAAGAGACTGGGAGTTCGCCAGGAAATTCGGATTGCCCATCGTTGAGGTTCTCAAAAGCGATGTTGATGTGCAGACCCAGGCCTGGACGGAGGATGGGATTCACGTGAACAGCGATTTCCTTGATGGGCTTGACAAGGACGATGCGATAGTCAGGATGCTTTCATGGCTGGAGGAGCATGGGATTGGCGAGAAGAAGGTGAACTACAAGCTGCGCGACTGGCTTTTCTCACGCCAGCGGTACTGGGGGGAGCCAATCCCCCTGATTCACTGTCCGCACTGCGGAACAGTCCCTGTCCCGGAGGAGCAGCTTCCGCTGGAGCTTCCCCAGGTTAGCAACTACCAGCCCACAGGAACAGGCGAAAGCCCGCTTGCCGGAATCGAGAGCTGGGTGGAGACAACCTGCCCTGTCTGCGGGGGGAAGGCGAGGAGGGAGACCAACACGATGCCCCAGTGGGCAGGCTCCTGCTGGTACTATCTGCGTTATCTCGACCCTCACAATGAGAAGGAGTTCTGCAGCCGAGAGAAGGAGCGGTACTGGATGCCTGTTGACCTTTACATAGGCGGCGTGGAGCATGCTGTCCTGCATCTGCTTTACGCCAGATTCTGGCATAAGGTGCTGTTTGACCTCGGGCTGGTTTCCACAAGCGAGCCGTTCCAAAGGCTTGTCAATCAGGGAATGATAACAAGCTATGCCTATGAGCGCAAGGACAAGAGCCTTGTTCCTGTCGATGAGGTTGAGGAAGCCGGGACTGACCGTTTCGTGGAGAAAGCCACGGGCGAGCCGCTGTCAAGGGTTGTGGCCAAGATGTCCAAGAGCCTTAAGAATGTCATAAATCCGGATTCTATAGTGCAGGACTACGGAGCCGATTCCATGAGGATGTACGAGATGTTCATGGGGCCGCTCCAGGTTTCCAAGCCTTGGTCTACCGCAGGGCTCATAGGGGTGTTCAGGTTCCTTGACAGAATCTGGCGGCTGGGCGATGAAAGGGAATTGACCGATGATGCGCCATCAGCCGAGCTTCTCAAGACGCTGCACAGGACGATAAAGAAGGTCACCGAAGACACGAAAAGCCTCGATTTCAATACGGCTATCGCCCAGATGATGGTTCTGGTCAATGAGATGTACAAGGCATCTGCACTGAACCGGGAGGTCTGGGAGAGCCTGATTCTTATGCTGGCTCCGTATGTGCCGCACCTTGCAGAGGAGCTTTGGCAGAGAGCCGGTCATGACGAAAGCCTGTTCCGTCACAGTTGGCCGGAATACGAGAGCAAATACATAGTTGACGACACCGCCAGCATTGTCGTTTCAGTGAATGGCAAGGTTCGTGGCAAGCTGGAGGCTGACAGGAGCGCGACAAATGAGCAGCTGCTCGCTCTTGCAAAAGCGGACGAGAGGATTCGGGCTCTGCTTGAGGGGAAGACGATTGTGAAGGAGATCGTGGTTCCGCAGAAGCTCGTCAATTTCGCGGTGAAATAGTGAAATCATGAAAACCCATTAGGCACCGTTCGCTTTTCTTGACAAGCACTCCCGCACGCCTCTCCTTGGGCAAAAAGTCCCTTGAAAAAGTTATCATTTTTTGCAAAAAGTCCCTTGAAAAAGTTTAAAATCGGATTATTATTGAATCATGTTGCGGAGAAAAATCGAGACGGTTCTGGAAAACTGGAAAAAAACGAAAGGACACAAGCCTTTGGTTATCAAAGGTTGCAGACAATGTGGAAAGACATACTCAGTCAGAGCTTTTGCAGAGAAATACTACGAGCATGTAGTCTACCTCAACTTCTTTTCAAATCCAGATTATGCTTCTATCTTCTCAGGCTCAATGGAAACAGACCATTTGATAATGATGATATCTGCATTGATTGGACCAGAAGCTGTATTTGAGAAAGGTAAAACAATCATAATTCTGGATGAAATTCAGGATTGTCCGGATGCAAGAACAGCGCTTAAGTTTTTTCATTTAGATGGAAGGTTTGACGTAATAGCAACAGGCTCTATGCTTGGGGTAAGCGGATATGGAAAAGAAATGAAATCCATTCCAGTTGGATATGAAACAATAATTGATATGCATCCATTGGATTTTGAAGAATTCCTTTGGGCAAATGGAATATCATCTCTGATAATTGAGGAACTCAGAAGCCATCTGGAAACATGCAAGCCAATACCAGAAGCCTTGCATAACAGAATGAGAGAGCTGCTTTTGCAGTACATTGTAGTTGGAGGCATGCCAGATGTCGTCCAGACATTTGTAAATACAAAGCAGTTAAATCAAGTCCTTGCAATGCAGAGAGATATTGTAAACTCTTATAAGGATGACATGGTCAAGCATGCAGAAAAAAATGATAAAGCGTTAATAAAGCAATGCTTTGAATCCATCCCCAAGCAACTAAGCAAAGAAAACAAAAAGTTCCAGTATTCTCTAGTCAAGAAAAACTCTACTTCCGCAAAGTTCCAAGGAAGTCTGCAGTGGATAGAAACTGCCGGAATCATCAGCAGATGTTACAACATGACCATCCCTGAGCTTCCTTTAGACGGAAACGCTGTTCCAGATGTTTTCAAGGTTTACATGTGCGATACAGGCCTCTTTGTAAGCATGTTGGAAGATGGCACGCAATATGACCTTCTTCAAGGGAACATCCACACTTACAAAGGCGCAATCTTTGAAAATCTGATAGCTGGTTTTTTCGCGAAAATGGGAAGAAAACTATACTACTATCATAAAGACAGCGGGCTGGAGGTGGATTTCATCATAAGATGGAGAGGCCTCTGCACCTTGGTGGAAGTCAAAGCCTCTACAGGAAATACAAAAAGCACCAAGACAATCCTGAATCATCCAGAGAAATACAATGTGGGCCAAGCCATAAAGCTTGGAGACTATAATGTCGGCAAGGAGGGGAATGTCATAACGCTTCCTTCCTATATGGGATTCCTTCTTTCAGATATTTGAGGATTAATCCGGAGAGAGCTTGATGATGTCTGGAATGCCCTTGAAGTCTTTGACAATTTTCTTGAATATAAGACCAAGCAAAGGCATTCGCATTTCTCTGCAATAGATTCACAAATGACCGAACGAAATGACCACAAATGACCGAACGAAATATTGATAAACGACCGAATCGGTGTATAATCAAAGCATGAAATCCTATTACCCGAGAATTGCAGACCAGTTGATAAAAGATAAGCTTGAAGGCACCGGTGCTGTGCTGGTGACTGGCCCCAAGTGGTGCGGAAAGTCAACAACATCGATGCAGATTGCTGGAAGCGCGGCTTTCCTTCAGAACACCGAGGATTCTGAGCAGAATCTGATGCTGGCTCAGACCGACATGAGGATGTTCCTTAAAGGCAAAACCCCGAGATTGATTGATGAATGGCAGATGTATCCTTTGCTTTGGGATGCAATAAGGTCTGAGATAGATAGGCGTTCAGCCTTTGGCCAGTTCATTCTCACCGGCTCTTCTGTTCCCCCCAATCTTGATGACAGAATGCATTCAGGCACAGGACGCATAGCAAGATTGTCAATGCGGCCGATGAGCCTATGGGAGTCTTTGGACTCAAGCGGAAGCGTTTCTCTAAAAGAGATGTTTGATGGAAATTTCAACAGCTGCGAATCTGATATTGGCATGGAGGAAATGGCTTTCTTGATTTGCCGAGGCGGCTGGCCGTCTTCGGTGGGAGTTTCTGAAAAAGCCGCCCTGATGTGAACTGACCCCAGTTCATTGGAGCAACCTTTAACGATTAGGTTGCCAGTTTT
>JBQNBA010000012.1:0-20993 GCA_052170175.1 Sphaerochaetaceae bacterium
CTGGACTTCAATTCCGAAACCTAGACCGCCCTTCTCTGCCTCTTTCAGCTTGTCAATCAAATCCTTCTTCCTAGATACAGTGCGCTTCTTCTCCTGCTCAGATCTGGTGACTTCGATGAAGACTTTCCTGGGATCATGCTTCATTATTCGCCGCAATTCATCCGCGATGCGCAATGTTTGCCAAATCTGCCGTTTGACTGCGGGTGAGACATGCAGGTCATCGACAACGTCATAATCAAGCTTCCCTAAAATCTGCGGCTTGTCCACCTGCTCTATGAATTCATAATCATTGCCAAGAAGCTCCATCAGATTGTGCTGAGTATGCCATAGCATGCGCATTATTGACATAAGCTCGCCTGTTTCCTTGTTCATTCCCTGTATTTCATAAAGGAATTTATGCGAGAACCGCCCCCATCCGGCATATTTCAGCTTCGTAATTGCATTGATGTCATTGTCGTTCAGGACATCGCCATAGAATTTCCTTATGCGGTTCTTGAGAATGTCGCCGCCTTCAGAGAATATAGTTATCCACTTGATTATCTCATCGACATCATCAGCTTTAAGCTTGCCTTGTTCTATCCATGACCTGAAATCGGCATAAGGGCCCAAAGAGGCCTTGAAGTCTTCGTCTATACCTGTTATGCCATCAACAGAGAGGGCATCTTTGCCATACCACCCCTCTTTGATTGCATAATCCAGGACTTGCTTCTTTGTGACCTTCTTCCTTTTCTTGAATAACTCGTTGAAAACGGATTGCTTCCTTTCAACAGAAAGCCGCTCGCCATTGAGCCTGACATTATTCAGCTCATTCAGCACCATGAACTTTGAATAAGAAAGGGAGTTTTTGGGAAGCACATCTTCTGTCTTGCAATAGGTGCATTTGTTCGTCATGCGCTTGATGAATCTCTCGGCGGACTCTTCATAATCGACCTTCTGCTCGATATTCCATGGCAAGATCCTTCCAATCTTTTCTTTTCTGACAAGCCAGCCATGAGCATCGGAATCGGCGTTGCTGCCAAGGGGACCGACAAAATAAGGAATCCGATAAGTCAGTATTGAAAGTATCTTGTCGCGGGGAGAAAGCCCATCTTCATCCTTTCTAGAAAGAAAATCAAAATACTTCGAGGCATTGTCCAGAATGGATTCAAGCTCAGCTTTGTTCACCTGATAAGGGATGACGCCGTTTCGATAGGAGGCAAGCAAAGGCAAGAAAGAGTCTTCTTCAATGGAATTCAGAACATGTTTCACACCTGCGTCTTCCTTGGGCGCATTGCCAAGGATCTTCTTGACCGTTTTGTAAAAATCATCGACGCTGGATTTCTTGCATCTGCCTTCCTTGCCTTTCCGCTTATCATGGTTCTTGCCGATATAGGAAGAGAAGTTTCCGCTATCCATTGAATGGAAGAAGTCATCGTATTCGGATTTTGCATAAGTCTTGATGGCTTCTTTCAGAATCTTAAGATCGTCTTTGTTCTTTTCAAATAAACAGACTTTCGCTTCTGAAATTGATTCATTGCCCTGCATGATTCTTGCAAGCAAGCCCCAGTCAAAAAGCGCCTTCAAGTTCAGTATCAGCTTGTATTCATCATCCGAAACCGTTTCCTCGATTTCAGGAAGATCCTTTTCCTCAAATGAAAGCTTCTTGAATTCAATCGCAGGACACTCTTTGTACTCTTCATTATCAAAAAGCTGATGAGGCTTGGTGTTATATCCAAGAATAGCCTTGACCAGCAGTGCCTTCTTCTTGGTGTCATGCAAGGAAATCCCAGATTCCAGCCCTTCTTTCTTGGATATGCTGGACTTGTTCAAAAGAGCTTTCTCAATGTCTTCATTTGAAGAAAATGAAAGCTGTTCGCCAAATATATCATTGTATGCTTCCGCAATGCTATCCAACACCGGGGATATGTCGCTGACTGCCTTCAGATTGTCCCCGGGAAACAAGAAGTGACCGCGATGCTTGAGGATATGGTTGATTCCAAGGTACAAGAGACGGGGGTCTGCCACTTTCTCTTCCATCAGAGTTTTCCTAAGATGGTAAGCTGTCGGATATTTCCTGAAATAATCCTTGTCTTTGAAATCCTTATCATTGAATATGATGTTCCTGCTGGGAATGCGTTTATCTTCCTCAAGGTATTGGCTGTCATTCAATCTTATGAAAAAGGTGGGATCAACTTTATATATTTCCTCTGCAAATATCTCCTGCAAAAGCGCAGTTCTCTGCTTCCTGCGCTGGAGACGTCTGCGGGCGCACCTGGCTCCACGCCTTTCCTGAGCGGTCTTTGCTTCCTCAAACAAATGAGAACCCCACATCGCCTTGCCATTGAATTTAAGGATGTTGTAATCAACATCAGTGACGGCAAAGCCTACTGAAGACGTTCCGCAATCCAAGCCAATGTAATAATCCGTTGAGTTCAATTCGCTGTTCACTTGACACCCCGCCCTTTATGATTTAGCATTAGGCCATAACACGTCATGTCAAAGTAAAAACATTACGTTCAAACCGCCCGAAAGGGTTTCCCGTTGTGGGAGAAAGTCACTCGCAAGAGTGATTTTTTTTCGAGCTTATGAATGACCCTGCATATCTTAGTTTAATCTATAAAATCAATAAGTAAAGTCTAAAATCAAAAGCGGTTCAGGTAATTTGAAGTGCAGGAGACGCATATGTTTTTCTTAAGCAATAAATCCAGCGAGAAATGGGGAATCATATTTGCTTTGCTCATTATATTCGGGCCTGCTCTTGTTTTTCTTTTCGCCTTGTGGTTGTGTGTATAGATTTTCTCCTTTCCTTCCCCTTGATAGGGCTAAGAGATGATTGACGGGAAACTAACCTGAATGTCTCTGCCAAATTGCAACAGGCTGTTTCTTGAAGGCTTGGCCTGCCCGTATTTCATGCGCTAGCTGTCTGTATCATATCCAAGGTCTGGCATACCAGGAACTTTGAACAACTCTAATTTTGCGTATTCCCCTCATCCCTCCTCCACAACCCGTATCACCTCGGGCAGAAGCTGCTTCTTTCGGGAAAGGACGCCGGGCATGAAGAACACGCCATCGGAGACAGCATCGTAGGCTAGCTTGGGGGAAAGCTTGAAATCAGAGGAAAGCAGCATGCTCTCCTCCTTGAACACATCGGTTATCATCAGGAGCGTCCAGTTCAGCTCGTAGACCTTGCGCACCTCTTCCAACGTGGCGCGCAGCTTGTCCTGACAGGAATTCACATCCTCAAGCGTGGTGACCTCGCACTGCCCGATGCCTATGGAGACGCCCTGTTCCTTGTAACGTTTGAAGTCACCCTCTATCAGCTGGCGCGGGTCGCGGTTGGCAAGGCTCAGCGTGCGGCTGTACATCTTGCGTCCGAAGGCCTGCATGTCCCGAATCTGGCCGATTGAGGCAAGTTCCTCGGCGGCGGTGTAATCATCGAATGTCGTCGTGGGGCTTTTGAGCAGGACTGTGTCGGAGAGAAGTCCGGAGAGCAGGACACGAGCGACTTCAATCGAGGGAACAACACGGTAGCGCTGGAAGAGGTGGTACACGATAGTGCAGGTGCTTCCAAGCGGCTCGGCATCTATGAAGATGGGAGCGGAAGTTTTCTCGGCATCCAGCCGGTGGTGGTCTATTATCTCCTGCAACGATGCCGATTCCAGTCCGGGTATGCCCTGCCCCATCTCATTGTGGTCCACCATGATGACCTTGTGCCGCGGCATCTCCAGGAAGCAGCGTCTTGTGACGAAGCCCTGCCAGGAATCGCCGTCATACACTGCCAGTCCGCGGAGGTTTGAAGAGGCCAGACGTTCTTTTGCCTCGTCAAACAAGTCGTTCATCTGAAGCGGCTTGCCCTGCTTGCCGATGAGGTTTATGACAGAGCTGCTCATCCTTAGCAGCCGTATTGCCTCCGATGTGTCACGCTTGGTGCAGAACACTGTGCCCTCATAGCCGGAGAAGTCCAGCGTGGAGCCGCTCACGCCGGTGATTATGATGGCAGGTATGTTAAGAGAGGCGGCGTGCATTATGTGTTCCGGCTGGTTCCCGATGACAAGCACGGGCTTGTCCATAACATCGATATGCGATTTAAACGACTCCAGATTCATGGCGCCCGCTATGATCTCGGCAGTGAACCGGGTCTGGTCACCACGCTTTATGATGGTGCCTTTCACCGCTTTTGCAAAATTATCAATGTTGAAATCATATTTGGGACGTTCGTCAGAATTCTCACGAAGGAACCATGAGGTGATATCGTCTATTGACAGAAGCCCATAGAACGAGTCGCCCTTGAACACCGGCACAACCGATGGATGGGTGTCGTTGTATATCTTGACCAAGTCGCAGACGGGGGCCTCGGAGTCGATTAGCTCGACCGGGCGCAGCATGACATCGGAGACCTTCGGGAATATGTCTTTCAGAAATGGCGGAGGGTCGATGCCAAGATCCAGGAACTGCCCGCGGATGGAGTCAGTGAGATGCCCGCACCTAACAGCCTGGTAGTTATTGGCCGGATCTATTATGTTCTTAAGGGCGGCATAGGCATATGCAGAGCATACGCTGTCCATATCGGGGTTCCGATGTCCGCAGATTGTTATCGTGCTCATGGCTCCATTCTATTCGCAAACCTCTTGATTTTCAACTGCACAGGATGGATGCAAAGCTCACAGCCGGGAGAAAAAGCTGACCGAGACGGAAGAGACGGAGCGTGCTGCGGATAAATGACAACAGGCCTGCTCAGTCTGCGCTGAACACAATGTTGACCGAAGCGGATATTTCAATCTCTCCGGAAGGAATCTCGGTGGAATAGCCGTCAGCCGATGCCGCTTCCGCCGCCATGGCTGCGCCGTATTTTGCGTTGCCACGCGAGATGTAGACACCGCCTTCGCTTATGGAAACGGCTTTTCCAAGCGCCAGGCCGCTGGCTGCGGCATACGTCTGGGCCTTCTCTGAGGCATGGGCGATTGCAAGCGTCCTGGCCTGGGCATAAAGCTGGGTTTTGTCCTGAAGGTCAAATGACACCGAATCAAGGCTTATGCCGGTGAGGTTTGCTCCAAGGGCATCGACGAGAGCCGGGAAGCTGGCAAGCTCCTTCATTCTGGCCGTCACCCGCTGGGAAACTCGTTCGCCGAGAAAGTTCCTTCCGCTGTCAGTCCATGAATATTCGGTGTTGAAAGTGAGGTTGCTCGTGCTTATATTCCTGTCGTCCAGACCAAAGGACTTGAGAACCTCCAGAATCCTGGATATCTTGGCGTTTGCCATCTGCTGGGCTTCGCTGGTGGTGGGGGCCAGCTCGGAGACGGCAACGGAGAACTCCACTATATCGGGCTTGGCTGTCAGTCTGGCTTCGCCCTGCACTTCAATGCGGCAGGACAGCTCTGATTTGGCAGAGGCCCCTGCAGTAGCGCAGCTGGAAAGCAGTACAGCCGCAGCCAAGGCTGCCATGGCAATGGCCATTAGGATAGATGTCTTCTTCATAATTTGCTCCTTTGCCTGCAAAAGCCAGGCCCTATGACCGCCCTATCATCTTCTCCCTGAGATAAAATCCAAGGGCGACCATCATCATTCCGTTATTGAATTTTCCTGAACCCATTATTTGAATGAGTTCGTCCTCCGATATTGTCAGAACGTCAATCTGCTCGTTAGCATCCAGTATCTGATTGCATGAGGCGATGCTAAGCTCCTCCATCAGGAAGAAAGTACTGTGGTTATCCATGAAGGCGGAGTTTGGGTTGACGCAGCCAATGGCCGTGCATTTTCCGCATGTCAGGCCTGTCTCCTCTGCAAGCTCCCTCAATGCAGCGTCCTTTGGGCTCTCGCCCTTCTCGACTAGTCCGGCGGGAAATTCAATCGTCACAGTTGAGGAGCCGTGGCGAAACTGACGCTCCATCACAAAGCGCCTTACGCCGTCCTCTCCGGTGAAAATGGGAATCATAGTGACCCAATCGGGGGCTTCCAGACGGGCGAAATCGCCTTCCCTGCCGTCTGTCGAGGCCCTGTGCATTATCTGCACATTGAATATCGGACAGCTGAACACGGGCTTAGGGACTTGGCAATCGCTCCATGCAAGATGGCTGTCATCACGCTGCGGGTCGTATTTGGAAAAATGGGCTTCGGTAAGCTTCTGCATAGACTAAGAATACAAAAACCATCTCAAAGAGGCAACCGCAAATCTGCACCACAAGGCAATGATGACATGCAGGACAATGATTACACACCGACCAATGATAGCGTGCAAGGCAATGATGACGTGCCGGGCAAAGATGGGCACCGAACAGAACCTGACATGGTTATGAAAAAGGAGCCGCGCCAAAAGGCGCAGCTCCTGACTGTGAAAATCTCAAATCGCACAGAATGCAGAAGCCTGATAAACGACCTGCAAGCGTCCGGCAATCGGGGCTTAGGCTCCGAGGGCGGCAAGAGCGGGCCTCAAGCCGTTGACAAGCGGCTCCATCGCAGGGACGGAGGCCAGCAAGACGCCTGCGGCGACTGCGCTTCCTATGACTCCCGCCACGTTCGGCCCCATGGCATGCATGAGAAGGAAGTTCTGCGGGTCATACTCCTGACCTACCTTGGATGACACCCTCGCCGCCATTGGGACGGCGGAAACGCCAGCGCTTCCGATAAGCGGATTTATGGGATGCTTCGGATCAAGCTTGTTCATCAGCTTGGCAATGAGCACACCACCGGCTGTGCCGATTGCAAATGCCACCATTCCCAGCAGGAGGATTCCAAGGGTATTCAGGTTGAGGAAGCGAGACGCTTCCATTTTGGAGCCAACCGAAAGGCCCAGGAAGATTGTCACGGTGTTCATCAGAGCATTCTGGGCTGTGTCGCTCAGACGGTTGGTAACACCGCATTCCTTCAGCAGGTTGCCGAACATAAGAGCCCCCATCAGCGGTGTTGCGGACGGAAGCAGAATTGCGCAGACAGTGAGCACCGAAATCGGGAAGATTATCTTCTCGACTTTGGATACAGGTCTGAGCTGCTGCATCTTTATCATCCTCTCCTTCGGAGTGGTCAGAGCCTTCATGATGGGCGGCTGGATGATGGGAACAAGAGCCATGTAGGAGTATGCCGCCACTGCGATTGAACCAAGCAGGTCAGAGGCAAGTCGGCTTGTCACATAGATGGCAGTCGGGCCATCGGCGCCGCCGATGATGCCGATTGAGGCGGCGGCGTGAAGGTCGAAGTTGATTCCGGGGAGGAAGCTCAGAACCAGCGCGCCCATCAGTGCGAAGAAGATTCCGAACTGAGCGGCGGCTCCGAGGAGCAGTGTCTTGGGGTTGGCGATAAGCGGTCCGAAATCCGTCATGGCCCCTACTCCCATGAAGACGAGTATCGGGAACAGACCAGATTCTATGCCTGCGTCAAACAGTATCTTGACGAATCCTGCTGCGCCGTTGGCGGGATCGATTCCGCTGATGTAGGCAAGAGGGATGTTGGAGAGTATGCATCCGAATCCGATTGGAATCAGAAGCAGCGGCTCGAATCCCTTCTTGATTGCGAGATATAGAAGGAGAAAGCCAACGAGTATCATCAAGGCGTTTCCCCAGCCTCCCTGAGCCAGGAAGCCCATTAACCCTGTGGAATGCCACAGATTGTTGAATGCTGCACCCATTATAACACTCCTTAGCCTATTACCAGCAGGACATCATCAGGATTCATCTGCTGACCCTGTTTCACTGCAATGGACTTTATGACGCCATCGCATGGGGCGAAGATCTCGTTCTCCATCTTCATGGCCTCCATGACGAGAATCTCCTGGTTCTTCTTGACTGTGTCACCGACCTTTACATCGATGCGAAGGATAAGGCCAGGCATCGGAGCCCTCACCTCTGTTCCGCCGGCGGGAGACGCTGCAGGAGATACAGGAGATGCAGGAGATGCTGGAGCTGCCGCAGAGGCGGTTGCCGGAGCTGAAATCGGTGCAGCAGGAGCAGAAGGCGCAGGAGCGGCAGCCTGGGCTGCGCCGCCGATGACAATCAGGACATCGTCCGGATTCATCTGCTGGCCTTGCTTCACTTCGATGGACTTCACGACTCCGTCACATGGCGCGAACACTTCGTTCTCCATCTTCATGGCTTCCATGACCAGAATGCACTGGTTCTTCTTCACCGTGTCGCCGGGCTTGACCTCTATCCTGAGTATGAGACCGGGCATCGGAGCCTTCACCTGCACATCCGCAGCGGGGCCTGCTGAAACGACCGAAACCGAGGCGGAGGATACAGCGGCGGGAGACGGAGCGGCCGCCGGAACTGTTGACGGAGCGGAGATTCCTTCCTTCACGCTGAGTGGATAGGAGACACCGTTGACCACAGCATTGGAGCCTTCGAACTTGACGGCGTATTCCTTGCCATTGACGGTTATGGTGTAGGCATTGGACGGAGCCTTGGCGGCTTCTGCCGCAGGCGCAACGTTCTTGCGGACTCCGTTGGGCTTGGACTTCCCGGTGAGATACAGAATGCCTTTCTCCTTACATGCGCCGGCAATGAAGATGTTCTCATCGGTGATAGGCACTCCGGCGGCTTCCAGAGCTTTCTTGGCCGCAGCGACTCCCTTGTTGGGATCCTTGTCATTTATATCCACGACCTTCTCGGTGGTGGGCTCAAGCCCAAGCTGGGCGGCGGCTTCCTTCACCACCTCCGGATCGGGGGCGACAGGGGTCTTGCCGAAATAGCCGAGCACCATCTTCCCGTAGCCTTCCGCGATTTTCTTCCATGGCCCGAACATGACATTGTTGAAAGCCTGCTGGAAGTAGAACTGCGAGACAGGAGTGACGGATGTGCCGAAGCCTCCCTTTGCCACGCAATCGCCCATCGCCTCGACGATGGCAGGATATTTGTCCATAAGCTTGTTGTCCCTGAGCATCTGGGTGTTTGCTGTGAGGGCTCCGCCCGGAAGCGGGAAGAATGGAATCTGCGGATTGACCTTTGTGGCTTCGGGGGGGAGGAAGTAATCCTTCATGCACTCCTCGAACACAGCCTCGGCCTCACGTATCTTGTTGATATCGATGCCCAGATCGTAATTTGTGCCGCGCAGGGCGTGCCACATCGTTATTATGTCAGGCTGGCAGGTTCCGCCGGAAACAGGGCTCATGGAGAGGTCAAGCTGGGTAGCGCCGGCCTCAAGGGCTTTCATGTACTGATCTATCGCCACACCCGCTGTCTCGTGGGAGTGGAACACGATGTTCATGTCCTTCCCCAGCAGCTTGCGCGCCCTTTTGATTGTCTCAAAGACCACCATCGGAGTCGATGTTCCGCTGGCATCCTTGAAGCAGAGGGAATCGAACGCTATTCCTGCATCCAGAATCTGGCGCAGAACCATTTCATAGAAGTCCGGGTCATGGGCGCCCTTGGCGTTTGGCGGCAGGGCCATCATGGTGATGGCGACCTCGTGCTTAAGACCGGCATCCACAATCGCCTGGCCGCTGTCAATCAGGTTGTGGACATCGTTGAGGGCATCGAAGTTTCTGATGGTGGAGATGCCGTGCTTCTTGAAGAGCTGGGCATGGAGCTTAATCATATCCCTTGGCTGGGAATCAAGGCCGACCACATTGACCCCCCTGGCGAGGGTCTGGAGATTCGCATCGGGGCCGGCGACCTGACGGAACTCGTCCATCATCTGGAAGGCATCGTCGTTTGAATAGAAATACAGAGCCTGGAATCTGGCTCCGCCGCCCGCCTCAAAGTGGGTTATTCCTGCATCCCTGGCTGCTGCCACAGCCGGCATGAAATCCTTTGTGAAAACTCTTGCGCCGTAGACTGACTGGAAGCCGTCCCGGAACGCTGTGCACATGAAATTCACTTTCTTTTTCATATATCTCGACTCCTGATTTTGTTTACTTCTTGGACTCTCTCACGGCCGCGGCGATAGCAATCGCAATCTCGGCCTCCGAATCCGCTCCGGTTCTGACGTCTGGCGTCGGAACGATGGCAGCGGACACGCCGCTTTCCTTCTCGATCGACATGACAATCTTGCTCATCAACTTCGTTGTGAACACAAGAAGAGTCAGGAAGACGAAGACAACCCCCATTCCAAGGCCTAGAAGAATCAGGCCGTTGGACAGCTGTGCCTGCAGCATCTCAGCAGACAGTTGCGCCATTTCTCCCATTGATTGCTCCTTTATGGATTTCATATTGCGAAGGCAAGAAAAACTGCCGGTAAATCGCTTCTAACATAATACATTGTTATAGGGGTTGCTTTCAAGCTAAATGATGGAATGCGCTGCTCTTTTGCTGGAAATTGATTTCAATAAAAGAAATCATCGGCAAAATTCACAGATACCGAAAAAACCGGGGTCGGCTTTTCGGGAGAGCCATAATCAGGGGCCAGGGCTTGGCTGCTCTCTGCGGATGTGCCATAATCCATTGTGAAATCAATGCGAGGGATTCCCTGAGCGGAACTCCAAAGGAAGGTCATGTATGGTGAAATCAAGTTCAGGCGGATTCAACTCCGGTGCGATACTCAGGATAGCTGTGGCGTTGTTCTTCATGGCCATGGGTGCATGTGGTTACATCATGGAGGAGAGAACGCCGTTCGCAGGAGAGATATTCAACGTCTTGGATGCGGAGTGGCTGACATATGCGCTGTCAACGGTCATCCTGCTGGCTGGAGCCGGGCTTCTGGTCCCTATGTTCATAAAGGGTCTTCCGCCTGCCGTGGGGAGGTTCTCAGGCATCGTGATGCTGACTGTATGGACAGCTGTCTTCATCTTCAAGGAAATCGCCGGTGTCGATGGGCTGAATGGCGAAAGGCTGTTTATCTGGATAATCTCGGTTGCCGAAGACCTGATGATCTTCTTCTCGATACTTTCTGTAATCGGCAAGAAATCGGCTTGACGCAGCGCAGCGGCAAGGGTGATTGCCGATCACGAGTATCAGTTGTGCTCTCATCTCTTGGTAATATCAAGACTTATTTTGTTCTCCTACACTGAAACAGCCCGCGGTTTTTCCTGTGTTTGGTTGTATCGCATGGCATTGCAGTGTGTCAGCGGTGAACAGCTTGCAACCTCCCGATTTCGGAAAGCTATTGCTGGCTATTTTGCCTGCCAAGAAACCATATGGCAGCGGCTGCAATGCACGATGAACGGGATGTCCGGGAAAGCGGTCCTCACATCATCCAGGGTATTCCAGTCAATGGGGTTGCCTGAATGGGTGACAGAGATGTGAATGCCTATATCTTTGATTACAGAAGCATCGTCTCATCGAATGACAAGCTTACAAACGGCGTCAAGCTTGAAACGGCTCTTGGGTCTTATGCATCCCCGACCGTTGAGCAGGAAACAGACAGCTATGTTTTTCAATACCGAGAAAGAAATATCTACAAGCCATATCCCCTGATTGTCTTTTACGAATCATTCAAGACATTGTTCGTGGAAGTCCGAGTCCTAGAGCGGCATTGGAAGTTTGTCTGTCTGCTCAACCAAGTGCAGACATCAAGAAGCTGACCAAGGAAATCTGTGATTCCGATTACTACAAGGCGGATTCCGAATCAACAATTTCCTACTTCACATTGAATCCTGTTGATTACAATGATGCGAAAGGTTGTTTAATCAGAATCACTGAGAAGATTTGAACATCAACCACTGCTTTGTCAAGTTTATGTCAAGTTTATAGATTCACAATCTGCTTTTCCACATCCATGATCTTGTTCAAATCCGATGGGACGAGATGCGGATAATGCTTGATCATGTCCTGGCTCTCATGACCTACAGTGACTCTGACAAGTTCCCCGTTCACCCCGTTGGCCACCAACCTTTCATACCACTACAGAAATCATGGAGCTTTCTATCTTGAATGAACAAAGGATGCAAACCAATTACTCATCTAGGATCTCAATAATTTTATAGATTTCAGTGCTGGGCATAAAACCTACGGTATGAGGTTTTTTCCCTGAAGACAGACAAAACTCATTTAGCATTTTTGCATTTTTCAAGGCTGTTGGAAGTTTAGATATTGTTTTTTCAATAATATCTTCCTGGTTCTTTGAATAACCATCGATTCTTTCCCTTAGCTCTTTTATGACTTCATCGGAGGAGTTATATTGTTTTGTTGAGTAAACAAAATGGCAAAGAAGCCAGATTTCAAAACACGGACTGGAAACATATTGCTTAATTGATTGGTCTGAAAGTTTATCTGCAGCATTAATTTGAACATTTTTATAGTCAGCACAGTCAGTGTCTATGAGGCTCATTCCTAAATCTCCATCCGCTTTGCTAAGACCAAGACTTTCAAATTGTGCTTTTAGTGCCTGCATCATCTTAACAGGATCTGTATCATTTCCATGAACAAATTTTATCCGGTAGCCTGAAGTTTTAAATTTCTTAAAGTAGTTTGTTTCTGTCTGATTGTTCCCTTCTGTAGCAATCAGGATAATTTTCTTTTCCTTTCTTATCCCTGAGTTTCTCTTTTTTGAAGTGTAACCAATGGTTTTTCCTGACATTGCAAAGCCTCTCAGGATTCCAGATTTGGGATGGCATCATATCTTCCCAGAAGATAAGCCTTTCTAATGTCCGTTCTTGTTCTTTCAGAATACTCGTCAAGAGAATACAAATTTGAGATTCCGGTGTTATTGTCTTTATCCATGAAATATATCTGATCTCTTCTCATGACGGATAAATCCAAAAGCTCTGTTGTATGACTTGAGATAATCAGTTGAGCATTTCTTACGTTATACAGAGGATTGTTGAACAGTTGCACAACATACAATACAAGGAGTGGATGTAAACTTGTATCAAATTCATCAACGCAGACAACCTCTCCGGTTTCAAAAGCTCTTTTGATAATAGGACTAAGCAAAAACAGATTTCTGGTTCCAAGAGACTCTTCCGCTAAAAGAAGTGAATAGACCTGTTTCTGTTTCGCATCTTCTACTATATGCAAAGTTTCAACTTCAAGGTTTTTATGAGGACCTGGAGGTAAAGCAGAAAAAACCGATTTAAGTTCTTTTGGTAAAGACTGCAGAAATTGTTCATGAGTTTTCTCTTCTGTTCTTACTTTAAAATCCGATATGTTAATGTCTGCTTTATGAAGAAGGGTCGTGGTAAAATTTTTAAGTTCCTTGTTACTGTCTTGCTCAAATAAAGACCCTGAAACATACAACATGTCATTTCCATTGCTGCTATTGTATGTATTTATTCCATTCATAAGCCAAAGGAGAGGAGTCTTTGTTTCTTTGCAATTCCATGCTGTGGCGGTAGCAAGAAATAGTTTGTTTGATGTGTTTCTGATTACAAACGGTTTGAGTTCTTTCTCGTAAACCGAGGTAAAAGTAAAATCATCATTGGTTCGTTCAAATATTATTGAAGCCTTTGCAGTTTTGTATGCATAAAGATATTCAGAAACAACTTTAATATTTGTGACAGAGAATCCGTACACATATTTAATGTTGTCCGCTGCAATGAATACAAACTCAAAGCTTGTAGGAAAAGACTCACAATTGTCTCTGAATTTGTATGGAACTATATGTCTCAAAGGTTGTCCTACCTGAATAACATTAGATTCTCTTACTGTTAATATAGCTGCAGTCAAAGCAAGAAAAAGATTTGATTTTCCAGATGCGTTTGCTCCGAAAACGGAAATACTTTTGAGCATTTTGTCTTTTCCTGTTTGAATGATGTTATCCGGGTGTTCCTTATCTGCAGATGCCTCCATTGAGAGTACTATCTTTTCTTTGATTGACTTATAGTTTTCTACACTGAATTGAACTAACATAAACACTCCTAGACTTATTTAGTATATGAACTATAAGTCTAAAATGCAATATATTTTTAACAAAAATGACAAAATTTGTCAAAATTAATAATAATACATCAGATTCTATACTTGATAATCGGAAATGATGTTAGCGTCAGGCGATAAAAGCTAAAAAACGTCAAGTGAAAAGAACCAATAACAGTCAAAACAAGTGGTCTCTTTTGACATTGTATCAAAAGAGACCACCATAAATGAGAGGACAGAGATTCGAACCCTGAACCCACCGATGACGGGTCTGGACAGTCTGCCTTGGAAAGGCTATCGCTCCGTGCTGCATAGGGGCTGCTCCATACATCAATTGCAGGCGATTACAGGTCCGGGCGGCAGTAAAGGCTACTGTTCCTCCTGCCCTGCCCTTATGCGCTCCTGAACCAGAGGCCGGAAACGGCTTGACAGCACAACGGCAAGGATGATTTTGATGGAATCGCCTATGAGAAACGGAAAGCAGGTCATGCCCAGCGTCTGCATCAGGCTGTATTTGGGCAGCTTGTACATGAACCACAGTGTTCCTGCGGCGTATATTATGGCGGTTCCGGCAAGCAGGGCCAGTGCATCAAGCCACCAAATCGGCTTCTTCGGCGAGATGAAGCTTATGAGTCCGGAGACCGGAGCGGCGACCAGCATCCCTATAAGGAATCCGCCTGTAGGTCCCAGGATGGCGGCAGGACCGCCGCCTGCAGTGAATACCGGAAGTCCGGCAAGTCCCAGAAACAGGTATATGCTCACCGAGCACAGGGCGGGCACAGACCCAAGAGTGACTGCCGCCAGGTACACAAAGAGCGTCTGGAGCGTGACCGGCACGGGCGGGATGGGAATTCTGATGAAAGTCCCCGCTATTATAAGCGCGGAGAAAAGAGAGATTAAAGTTATCCTTGCAATTCTATTCTGACTCATGGCTGAGATTGTACACTTTTACAGAGCAGTTCTGCAATGTCCCTCCGTTGAAGTTTCGCCCGGGTTCTGCTAACATCTTCAACGTACCTGCAAGGGCGCTGTCCGAAGCAATGGTATGGTATTCTGTAATGCGCCGATGCAATAACGATGCCATGAGGTAAGGGCGTGTCGGTTTGACAAGTCCCGACGGTCGGCAAAGCCCCTGCGGTGGCGGATTGCAGACGGGGCAACCGGTTGACGGCGCATCGAGTTTCGGGCAGCCGATGGCAGCTGGCGAGCCTATGGTGGTCGGCAAAGCCCTGGCGGTGGCGGCGCATCGAGTTTCGGAAAGCCGATGGCAGATGGCGAACCGATGGCGGTCGGCAAAGCCCCGGCGGTTGACGGCGCATCGGGTTGCGGACAGCCGATGACAACTGGCGAGCCGATGGCGGATTGCAGTTAGCGCAGTTGGTCGGTGAAAGCGGGATTTTAGGATTTGAGATTTAGGATTTGGGGTTTGGAGGGGGTGAAGGATTGCTGGAAGTAAGTGGCTTGTCTTACAAAGACATACTCCATGACATCAGCTTCTCCGTCCCGGACGGAAGCTTCACCGTTATAGCCGGCCGGAACGGGAGCGGCAAGAGCTGCCTGCTGCGCTGCATAAAGGGGCTTTACAGCCACAAGGGGAAAGTCAGCTGCAGCGGGAGCAGCGCCTTGGTGTTTCAGGATGCCGAGGCACAGATAATAGGACAGACCGTCCGGAAGGATCTGGTGTTCGGGCTGGATGCCGGGCGTGATGATGTTACGCGCATGGTCGCCGAGGCTGCCGCGGAGTTCGGGCTGGAGGGGCTGCTTGACCGGCGCCCGTCCTCGCTCAGCGGCGGTGAGAAGCGGAGGCTGGCCATAGCCGATGTGGCCATAACGCACCCCGACCTTCTGATGCTGGATGAGCCTTTCGCCAATCTGGACTATCCGGGGATACGCTCCGTCGTGCGCCTTCTTGTTTCGCTCAAGCAAAAGGGGGTTTCGGTGATCCTCGTGTCGCACGAGATTGAGAAGATACTGGCCCTTGCGGACCAGATAATAATACTGGACAAAGGCCGCATTTCCATCTGCGGCCCGGCAGACGAAGTGTTCGCCCGGGCGGACTGGGAGGCGGCCGGCATACGGGCAAACAGCAGGCGGGAGGATATGCTATGGCTGTGATGTTCTCCTACAGGGCATCGGATTCATTTGCCCACCGCGCCAGCCCTGTCGTCAAGCTTGTCCTGATGCTGGGCCTTGCCTTCTGCCCTTGGCAGGTCAGCCTTCCTGTCACGATTCTGATTGCGCTTCTTATCCGGCTGCCGCTGATAAGCCACCTGAAATCAATCGCCTTCTTTCTGCTCATAGCAGCATTGATTTTCCTATCGAACGGGTATGAGGACACGCTGGGCTTTCTGGCGGTTGTTCTGAGCTCCATGATATTCACGGACACCACCGACCCGTATGACATGGCGCGCAGCCTAAGACCGGTGCTGGGCAAAGGCTTCGCTCTGGGGATAAGCATGACAATGACCATGGTGCCGGTGGCAATGGAGGTCACGCAGGAGGCGCGGCTTGCCCGCAAGGCCAGAGGGGAAAGGTTCATAGGCAAGGGATACCTGTCCTCGGTGATGTCCTCGCTTCTGGATAAATCCGATGATTTCGCGCTTGCATTGCGGTCAAGGGGCATCGAAAGTCAATTATGACTTGGGCCTAAGGTGATGTTTGCCCAGACCATGAAATAAAGCAGACCGGCGGGCTGTCGATTACTGGATTGAAATCAGCCGGCGGGCTGCAGCTGCTGTCGATTACTGGCTTGAAATCGGCTGACGGGCAGCAGGGGCTATTGGTTGAGGTGCGATAAAATGATAATATCCTTGGCAGGAGGTCGGCTATGGGAAAGCGAGAAGACTATATAAGCTGGGATGAGTACTTCATGGGGGTGGCCATCCTTTCATCCAAAAGAAGCAAGGATCCCAACACCCAAGTGGGGGCATGCATAGTCAACACGGAGCAGAAGATAGTCGGCGTAGGCTACAATGGCTTTCCGCGCGGGTGCAGCGATGATTCACTGCCATGGGGGCGGGACGGGAGTCCGCTTGAAACAAAGTATGCGTTCGTCTGCCATGCGGAGCTGAATGCGATACTCAACAGCAATACGCGCGACCTTTCCGGATGCCGGCTCTACGTAGGGCTTTTCCCTTGCAACGAGTGCGCCAAGGCGATAATCCAGAGCGGAATCAACGAGATAATATATCTTCGGGACAAATATCCCGACTCGGACTCAGTGAAGGCCTCCAAGCTTATGCTTGACCAAGCCGGGGTGCGATATCGCAGATACGAAGGCAGACGGGAGATATCGCTCAGCCTGGAGCATTGAGGCTGGGTGGGGGGCATGAGCAGGATAATGAGCAGGATACTTGTAATAAACCTTAATCCGACCTTCCAGCAGAGCTTCTTCTACCGCAGCTTCCAGAAGAACGATGTGAACCGGGCCTTTTCCCACAATGAGCAGTTCGCCGGCAAGGGCTTCAATCTTGTCAGAATACTGAGCCTGCTGGGAGACAAGCCGGTTTACCTGAGCCACCTTGGGCGCAGCCGATTCGATGAGGTGGAAAGGGAATGCAGAACGCTGGGAATAACAATGGCCTGCCCGATTTCGGAAAGCCCGATGCGCACCTGCGTCACGCTCCTGGAGTCGGACACCCACCAGACAACTGAAATCACCTGCGAGGCCGAACCCATAAGCTCATCCGGCATAGAGGAGGAGATACGGGAGCTTTTTTCAAAGCACATAAGCGACCCCGGCATTGAATGGGTGATAATTTCGGGAACCCAGGCTCCGGGCTACTCGCCGGCGCTTTTTCCGGACATGGTGAAGGCAGCATCCTCTCTGGGAAAAAGAACGGTGCTTGACATATGCAGGATCAGCTTGATGGGCTGCCTGCCCTTCTCGCCGACAATCGTGAAGCCCAACCGCAAGGAGTTCCAGACCACTTTCGGGATTCCGGAGGCGGACGATGCGGTTTTCCAGGATTCGGTGAGGTCAGCTGCGCGAAAATACAGAACGACATTTGTCATCACGTGCGGCGACCGCGGGGCCTTTGCCGCAGGGATTGACGACTATCCGGACGGGCGATGGCTTCCTGTTGCGGAATACGTTCCGAATCCGGTCAATGCGACAGGATGCGGCGATGTTTTCACAGCAGGAATGACCCACAAGCTGGCTGCCGGCGGAACGCTTGAAGAAGCGGTGATGTTCGGCTCCCAATGCGCCGCCAGACGTGTGAAGCGAATGGACGTGGGGCTGTGAGCCTAAGCTTTGCAGCCGTACAGCTGTCTTGGGCAATCATTCTCAAAATATTTGGCTCTTCATGGATTTCTGTGGGATTGACATTCTCGGGACCGGCCATGGCACCCTCGGGATCATGGCGTTCTCTGATGCTCTCTTATGGCATCTGGCGTTCTGATGCTCTGATGGCGTTATGCCCGATGCGCACTGATGCCATTCCGTCAGATTGGCGCGGAACCTGTCTTGCGCAGGGCAAGGTCAAGATGGTGTCCAAGCCTGCATAAGCGGAGGGGTCGGGAATCGCTGCATTCAATCACAAAAGCAATCCTGTCTTGATTCGCCAAGATAAAGGATTGGGGAAAGCATCCCGCAGAAATCCGTGAAGAGTCAATTATTTCAGTAACTTTTTCGACGAATCGCTGTTTATATAGAGGCATGGGGCTGTCTGGCGTCACTGCTTTTAGGAATCTGGATTGATGAACACGGGAAAAAGATACAGCAGGAGAGGAATCGCCGTCATTGCAATCGTTGCGCTTCTGCCCGCCACGCTGCTGGCAGGGAACATGGCCGGGAACATCGACATATGCCTTGGAAACAACATAGAGACTTCCCAGACATTTGAGGAACTAAAGGCGGATTTCAACCTCGGGAAAGTCAGCGTCGGCTATGAGGCAAGGTTCAGGATTTTTCTGTTTGAAATGGGGTTCAAGACGAACCTCTGCTTTCACCCGGAAACATCCTCTTTCAGCGGCAGGGGCAAAATAGATGCGGGCCTGTCGCTTCAACTAGGACCGTTCAGGCTTGGAGCGGGCATCCAGACCGATGAAATCGCCTACCGGCACGACAATGGGACATGGACAGCTCCGCATTTCTGCGACAACCCCTCAATGAGCATGATGAAAGGCTTCCTTTCCTCAAAGGCCAACTGGCGGGCAAAGGCTGATATTCTGCTGGGGCATTTCCTCGTAGGAGTCGACTATGTGCTTCCGACCTCGTATGTAATCGATGCCCCCAATCAGGACGCTTCGCTTCTGATTCCCGGCAGCCTGGGCAGCGGCAAGGTGTCAATCTCCCTGCTCTACAGCTTCTTCTAAAGACCTAGGGTTCCATTCAGTTTTTATTCAAATACGGGCAGATACAGGCAGATACGGACATCGCAGCGGCTTATGCGGCTTTACAAAGAGCCCCGTTTAGATGCATCATTCCTGCATGGAATCCATCGCTCTGAACCCAAATGTGCTGTTTGTCCTCTGCCCTCTCATATTCCTTGCGGGATTTGTTGACTCGATAGCGGGGGGAGGCGGTCTGATAAGCCTCACATCTTACAGCGCCTGCGGAATCCCCGGTGCATATGCGCTTGGGACAAACAAATTCAGCTCGATAATAGGATGCTCGGTGGCATCGGCAAATTACATCCGCACGGGGAACTACGATATCAAATCGCTTGTGCCGGCCTTCATCACAGCGTTGATAGGCTCGGCGGCAGGGAGCGCATGCGCCCTTAGAATCAGCGACAAGGTGTTTTCAATAATCCTGCTGGCAGCCACGCCGTTGATAGGCATGTTGGTGATGATGCAGAAGGACTACTCCAGATTCGTGAAGCGGAGAAGCGTTGCAGCGGTGATTGCGATATCCTCCGCAGTGGGGCTGGCAGTCGGCTTCTACGATGGTTTCTACGGCCCCGGCGCCGGCACTTTCCTCCAGCTGGGATTCGTCATGCTTGTGGGAATCGATGTGAAGAAGGCCTGCGGCAACTCCCGAATGGTCAACCTTGCATCGAACCTCGCAGCCCTGGTCACCTTCATCATAAGCCGCCGCGTGCTTTTCTCCATCGCCGTTCCATGCGCCGTCTTCTCGATTGCGGGCAACTTCATAGGCTCCCGGCTTTCCATAGAGAAGGACGTGAAAATCGTCAAGCCCATGATGCTCGTGGTCATCGTCCTGCTTCTAGGCAAGCTTCTAATCGATATTCTGGTCAAATAGCACCGCTTTCAGGCATTCTCCATGGAGCCGTTCCTCGTCCTGCGGCTTGTGAAGCTCTGGCATCCTGTAGTCGTTGAGCGTCCAGGCACAGCCCGGCGGAAGCAAGGCCTTGATTCTCTCAAGGTCGGTCCTCGTCAATCCAGGGGCCAGCGTGGTTCTGGCCTCCCACCGTATGGGGGAACAGGACATGCGGGGGCCAGACATGCAGGAGCCGGACATGGGGGAGCCGGATAGAAACTCAAGGGTCTTACGCACTGCGCTGACCTGATGAGGGCTTGCACCGGTAATCTCGCCGTAGCGTTCAAGCGGGGCCTTCACATCAATGGCTACATAGTCCAGCAGCCCCTCATTGACAAGGGACTTCACCACATCATGGCGGGTTCCGTTTGTATCAAGCTTGACCTTGTACCCCAATGCCCGGCAATCAATGATGAAGCTTCTCAAATCCGGCTGCAATGTCGGTTCGCCGCCCGTTATCACCACCCCTTCCAGCAGCCCCGCCCGCTTTTGAAGGAAGGCAAGCACTTCCCCCTCCGAAAGCCCAGCAGGGGCGCCGGGGTCAATCAGCGCCCTGTTGTGGCAGTAGAAGCAGTCCAGATTGCAGCCCTGGGTGAACACAACGCAGCAGATGCAGCCCGGGAAATCCAGCAGGCTTGTGCTTTCCAGCCCAGCTATCCTCACACCGCCTCCTCGCGGGGAACTTTGTAAAGCAGCCTTTGCCGGTATTCCTCCTTCTTCCCCTTATGGAAATCGCGCACCGGCCTGAGGTATCCTACAACCCTTGTCCATATCTCGGTCGGCTTTCCGCAATGCGGGCAGACAGACTGCTCGCCGGCAAGATATCCGTGATCCTCGCAGGTCGAGAAAGTCGGAGTGATGGAGATATAGGGCAGCTTGTAGTTTGAGAAAATCGTCCTTATCAGCTTCTTCGCAACCTCCACATCCTTTATCCTCTCACCGATGTAAAGGTGAAGCACCGTCCCGCCGGTGTATTTGCACTGAAGCGAATCCTGAAAATCAAGCGTCTGGAATATATCATCCGTGCAGTTGACCGGAAGCTGGCTGGAGTTTGTGTAATAGGAAGGCTG
>JBQNBA010000013.1:0-20873 GCA_052170175.1 Sphaerochaetaceae bacterium
GTGAAGCCCGGTCGGAACATACCGATAATAATCGAGACGGCGGCAAGGTGCCAGCGTCTTGCGAAGCTTGGACTGAATATGGCGGACGGACTTGATTCCCAGGTCATGGACTACCTTGAGTCCAGGCTTTACCATGGGGAGGAGATTTGATGGTGGAGCGGGTCATCACTGTGACCAACAGGGCGGGAATCCACACGAGACCGGCCGCTCTGATAGCCAAGACCGCCTCGCGCTACAAGAGCAGCATCCACTTCCGCAAGGACAAGATGGATGTGAACGGCAAGTCTGTGATGGGCATAATCACCCTTGGGTGCCCATATCAGGACAAGATAACGATGATATGCGAGGGTGCAGATGAGAATGAGCAGGCGCAGGCCATAGAAGAGCTGTTCGCCCGCAAGTTCGAGGAACCCGCCGTGCCGGGGGATCAGACGCAGGAGCGGACATGAAAGGATTGACAGAGAGACAGGCGCAGGTTCTCTCATTCCTCTACGATTTCAAGGAGACAAATGGATATGCCCCCTCATACCGTGAAATCGCCGCCAGGTTCGGCTTTTCCTCAAAGGCGGCATACGACCACATAAAAGCGCTCCAGAAGAAAGGGGCTGTCGTGGTGATGGACAACGTCTCCCGCTCAAACACGGTGATAGCGGTTGACGAAGTGCTGACGGACAGCCTGTCCGTGAAGGTTCCGATTCTGGGGAGAGTGGCCGCCGGGCTTCCTCTGATATGCGAGGAGAACAAAGACGGCGAGATAAACCTGCCCGCAGCTCTGCTGCATGACCGGACGGCGACTTACTTTGCCATGAAAGTCCGAGGGGAGAGCATGCGTGATCTGGGCATACTCGATGGCGATCTGGCCATATTGGAGAAATGCGAGATTGCGGAGAACGGTCAGATAATCATGGCCTCCTACGGTGATAATGATGGGGTGACCCTTAAGAAGGTCTACTTCCATCCCGGCAACATCGAGCTTAGGCCGGCCAACCCGGAGTTCAATCCGGTGTTCACCAGAGAGTGCAGGATTCTGGGAAGGCTTGTCCTGACTATCAGGAATTATTAATATCAGACTATGATGGTCAAATAGCATGATAAGGAATTACTTGTTGCTGGGTCCCGAAACGGGGGAGAAGAATGATTTCATAGAATCAATAAAAGCCGAGCTTCCGCAGGAGGCCGAGGCTTATAAGTTCTACCCTTATGATGATTATGCGGAGCATCTTGCGCAGGCGCTTGGCACCGGCTCGCTGTTTTGCCCCGACAGGTTCATATGGATTGAAGTTCCGGAGGAACGCACGGCATCGCGGACGGGCGGGTTGAAATCCGATTTGGAGAAGCTTCTCTGCGAATACCTTGGGTCACCCTCACAGGAAGTGACATTGGTCATATCAATGCATGAGACCCGAACCGGCAGCGCCCTGGAGGCTTTTTTTCCGAATGACAACAGCAAGGAGGGCTTTTTCAAGAAGGTCTTCTGGGAGATGAAGGACTCCGACAAGCCCGCCTGGATCCGGGGCTTCTTCAGAAAGAGCGGGCTGCGCATTGATGAGGATGCGATAAGCATGATTCTCATGCTCGTGGACAACGACACCTCGGAGCTCAAGACAGTTTGCTCCCAGATAGCCATGTTCATAAGCATGAACTCCGGGCAGTCGGTGACCGTCGGGAACGTAGAGTCGTTTCTGTCGCACACCAGACAGGAGGATGGCTACACCCTGTTCGCATATATGGCGAGGGGCGATTTGGACGCTTCGCTCCGCTGCGTGGACACGCTTCTGGGGACAAGCTCTGACCAGATGGCGGGTGTCTTCTCAATCCTTGTCTGGTCATTCAGAAGGCTTCGCTCTGTGCTTTTGCAGACAGAGGCGGGGGTTGAGCAGTACCATGCGTTCCAGAATGCCAGAGTGTTGGACAAGGTCTCCAAGATAAGCCGTCCTAATGACGTGGCGACATACAGACAGGCCTGCCTCAACTACACTTCAAAGGATGCAGAGCGGATAATCGATGCACTGTCCGAGCAGGAGATTGAATTCAGAGCCGGGGGGCTTGAACTGCAGCGGATAAGGCTGCATCATCTTGTATGCGTCATAGTTGACCGCAAGGGCAGACGCGCCGACATCCTGGAATTCCCATCATTCTGAATCATCACTATTGGCAGCAGGGCTCATCAGGACTTGGCAGCGGCGTGGTCAACACCAAGCTTTCGGACAAGCCGCTGGGCGACTGCAAGCGGGATGCCCGCCTTGCGCGATATCGCCTCGCTGCTGTCATCGAGCATTGCATCCATAGAGCCGTAGCACCGCATGAGCTTGTCGCTTGTCACAGGCCCTATGCCGGGAACTGATTGAAGTATCTTGAAGCTGACATCCTTTGACCGCATAGCCTGATTTGCGCTTGTCGCAAAGCGGTGGCATTCGTCTCTCACGGCTATGAGAATCCTCAAGGCATCTGAATCCAGCGGCAGATTGAGATTGGGTCTGTCATCGTCAAACACTATTGTCTCGTGCTCTTTGGCAAGCCCGACCACGGGCACTTCGGCCAGTCCTATTTCATCAAGAACATCGCGGGCAGCATTGACCTGCCCTTTGCCCCCGTCAACCATTATCAAATCGGGGCGGGGCAAATCCTCCTTCACAACCCTTATATAGCGCCTTCTGACCGCTTCCGCCATCGATGCGTAATCATCAATGGCGCCATTCAGCGTTTTCATGTTGAACCTGCGGTAATTTCCCGGATCCGGATTACCGTCCTTGAATGATATCAACGATGCCACCGTGTATTTCCCGCCAAGCTGCGCTATGTCGAAGCCTTCTATCAAATCAGGACGGGCGGACAGCCCAAGCGCCTTTTCAAGCTCCCCAAGCCCCGCTGCATTATCCACTCCTCTTGAGGCCATCTCGACATCACGCCTGGCATTCTCCCTTGCCATCCGCAGCACCCGGAAGTGCTTTCCTGTAGTGGGAACCTCAACGCTTATCGATGAGTTCAGCTCGTTCCTGAAAAAGTCCTTTATAAGCCCGTAATCGATTTCCTGCGAAACATAAAGCTCATTTGGGAGCTGCTGGCCATCGCTGTAATACTGCACAAGGAAAGCCAGCAATGTCTCGGATTCAGCTCCAAGCGTCTGTGCACGGTAAAGGGCCTTTCCCAGCAATTTGCCATCACGTATCTGCATGAGCGAGATGGTGCACAATGGGCTGCGCATCTCTATCGCCGCATAATCCCTGCTTTCACTGGCGAAATCCTGAACCTCCTGCTGCTCCGTCACTGCATGAACCGCTTTTATCAAATCGCGCTTGCTGGCGGCAGTCTCGAAGTCAAGCAGCCTGGAGGCCTCCGCCATCTCCGTTTGAAGCTTGCGCTGGAGGCTTTCGCTGCGTCCCTCCAGCAGGTCTATAACCTTGTCCACGTTCTTCTGGTACTCCTGCTCTGAGACTTTGCCGCAGCAAGGCCCGCTGCAGCGTCCTATATGGTAGTACAGACAAGGGGTCGGAAGCATCTTGAGCGGCATCCCGCATTTGCGGAATGAAAAGAGCTTGTCTATGAGACCAATGAACTGCTGCATCCGCCCTGCATCGGGGAAAGGCCCGAAATAGCGAGAGCCGTCCTTTATAACCCGCCGGGTTGCGAATATCTTGGGGAACGGCTCATTTGTGATGCGTATCACAGGATAGCTTTTCCCATCCTTAAGCAGAATATTGTAATGCGGGTTGTAGCGTTTTATCAGGTTGTTCTCCAGGACAAGCGCCTCATATTCATTTCCGGTTATGATATGATCTATCCTGCTTATCTTGCCGACAAGCGCCTGCGTCTTGGGGTCTCGGCCGGGCAGGAAGTACTGATTGACACGGCGATGAAGGTTCTTTGCCTTGCCCACATATATGACCACCCCGGAGCTGTCCTTCATAAGATAGCATCCCGGGTTTTTAGGAAGCGCCCTTGCCTGCTCCCTCGCTTTCTTGAAATTCTCGCCTTCCCTATCGACCATACGGAAACAATATCGCCATCACGGGGAATTTTCAATCGGCAGACGAAATCTCGGCAGACGAAATCGGACTTCCAACTGGCGTTCAATCGGGCTGTTGTGCTATAATCATGGCTGATAAGCAGACAAAGGCTGACTCATGGAGGGAATATGGCGCATTGCATAGTTGAAGCCGCTGAAGAGATTCTGGACAAAGAATACCCCGTGCTTGACCACGGATTCGTACGCCTGGTGGATTATCTTGGCTCAGACTCGCGCATAGTGCAGGCGGCAAGGGTGTCCTACGGCGAAGGGACCAAGACATACAGGCAGGACAGCGGCCTTATCAACTATCTCATGCAGAATGACCACACATCCCCTTTTGAGCAGGTCAACTTCACCTTCCACATCAAGATGCCGATTTTCGTCGCCCGTCAGTGGATACGGCACAGGACAGCCAAGGTGAACGAAATATCCGGCCGTTACAGCGTGATGAAAGACGAGTACTATGTCCCGGAGCCGGACAAAATCAACTTCCAGAGCGATGACAACAAGCAGGGGCGCAGCGATTTGCCGGTGAGCCAGGAGATAAAGAATCAAGTGCGCAGCATGCTTGCGGAGGAACGCCGTCTGGTCACCGAGAATTACCGCAAGATGCTGGAGCTTGGAATCGCCCGTGAGATTGCGCGCATAGACCTGCCGCTCTCCACCTACACCGAGTGGTACTGGCAGATGGATCTTCATAATCTCTTCCATTTCCTCGCCCTGCGGCTGGACAGCCATGCCCAGTACGAAATACGCTCTTATGCGAAAGTCATCCTGGAGATTGTGCGGAAGGTCTGCCCTATCGCGACTGAGGCATTTGAATCCAATATGAAAGACGGCAGGCGGTTCTCTAAATCAGAAATCGCAGCCATACGGGCCATCATGGAAGGCAGACCGAATCCGTTGACCGGACGGGATAATGAAATATTCCAGGAGAAGCTGCGCTGAGGATAATCAAGCCAGAAGCAGGTTCGTCAGGCTTCCTTGCCTTCGCCGTTGCCCTCACCGGTGGCTTCCTTGCCTTCACCGGTGACTTCACCGGAGGTGCCATTGCTGCGTGCCCGCTCTTTGCGCTCTTTGCGCACTTTGCGCTCTTCGCGCATCTGACGCTTCCGCGCCCTCTTCTGCTCCTTCACCATGGCATAGTATTCCTTCTTTGTCTTTATGGGCGGAGGCAGTTCAGGCCGCTCCATCAGAATCTCAGGGTTAAGCAGGAAATCCTGCAGCATCATGTAGCTTTTGACGAAATAGAAGCCATCTGTGATTCTCTCGTCAACTGTGCTTCCGACCGTCATTTCATACTTCTTCACCGTGGTTCCGTCCTCTTCGAAGGTTATCCTGCGATTGAGGGCGCCGAGGGTCAGGAATATGCTTGTGGTGCCCCATTCATACAGATGATGCTGGGTGGCGCCGGCCATAAGCCCTATGCTCCCGAGGTTGGAGATGTAAAGCGAAGTATGCAGTCCATCCACCATCCGCAGGATGGCGGGCGCCTTGCCTTTCTTGTCAAGCCAGCCGGCGGTCGAGACCACAAGGTTGACAACCCAGTTCGGGAAACGGGTGAAGAACCGTATGGCATTGTCAGTCTGGTCATCGCTGCCCGCCGACCGGGCCTCGTTTATCGTATCATCGACCTGCCGGGCGATTTCGGGCAGGATTGCATCAGGACGCACCACTATAGGCGAACTATGCTCAGGAGCCTCATCGGTGAAGCTCTCCTTTATCACAAAATTAACCGAAAGCTCGTTGCGCTGCCAATACTTGTAATTTGCTATGAAACGGTTCAGCTCCGGACGCACGGCAATCAGCCTCATCATTGCAGCTATGAACACATAGAACACCTTCATCCTGAACTCGGCTTCCGGATGCTCCTTGTTGTACTGCCTGACGAACTCGACAGTCCGTGTCATATCCAGATTAAGCGTCTGGAAGACAAGCGCATCGCAGCGTCTCTTCATCATGAAAGGGAATATCTTATTGAAATTCGGTATGTCAAATACTTCCTTGGCATCGTTTCGTTTCATGGCACCACCTTGCTCTCAGATATTGTTCACTGCCGGAGATTGTATCATATTTTCCCCAATCGGCAAAGCAACAACGCAACGCCTGCAGGAACGGCCGTTTCGGTTCTCAATATTCTTTCACCGATGGTCATAGGGAGATAGCCGCAAGACAGAAACGATGTCCTCTCGTCCGAAGTCCATCCCCTCTCCGGACCTATGGCAATGGCTGTCGGGACATCGGACAACCTCGCCTCGCTGAGCCTTGACGACCCTATCTCGTTGTCCAGAAGCATCCGCTGGGGGCAGCGTCCAGCCTGTTCCATGGCCTCTCTTGCAGAAGCGGCAAACAGCACTTCGGGAAGCAGCGAACTCCCGGCCTGCATCCCGCCGTTCAGCAGGAACCTAAGATACTCGCCGGACTTGTAGATGCCCGCCTGGGCGTAAGAACGCTCGCAGCTTTGCCCGAGGGTCAGAATCACCTTCCCCACCCCGAGGCTGGCGACATCACGCAGGATGCGCTTCATGCATATCGGCCTCACCTGTCCGACAATCAGCGTGACATCGAACAGGGGGGCTGACCGGAACTTCCTTCCGGTGGCGGAAAGGCGAAAGCATGAGCCGTCAAACCCCACGACCGCCATCTGCTCGTAGATTGGCTCCCCGGCGATTCCGACACGAACCGAATCGCCCTCTTTCAGCTTCAGGACGTCCTTCATGTGCCTCCCCCTGTCATCGGAAAGGGGCACGGCAAGGATTCCATCGTTCAGAAGACGGGAATATTCATCAGCCCAAAACAGCACCAGGTTCACTTGCGCCCTTCCTCTCGTTGCATTTGTTGTCACGCCCATAGAGGGCAATCATCGCCCCAAGGCGGGCAAGCATCCATTCCTGAAGCTCCCCTTTCCGGAGCCGCCAGCTCCAGTTCGAGGCGCCGACAGTCGCCGGCTGGTTCATCCGGCCTTCATTGCCAAGGCCCAGGACATCCTGCATCGGGAATATGGCGTATCTGGCATGGCTCTGGAGGACGGAACGCATCATCTGCCACACTACATCCTCATCCGGGCATTGGAGATAGCGTCTTATCATATCCTTCATGAAGTCACTCTGATTCTGATACCAGCCCCGCGAGGTTTCATTGTCATGCGTGCCCGTGTAGGCAGCGCAGTTGTACCCATAGTTGTGAGGAAGGTAATCATGGGCGGCATTGAGCCTGCCGTCCTGCGCCTCGAATGCGAATTGAAGTATCTTCATGCCCGGCAAGCCCAGCTCATCACGCAGACTCTCGACCTCCGGCGTTATCACGCCAAGATCCTCGGCTATTATGCGGGCATCGCCGGGAAGCTTGTCAAACAGCCTTCTGCCGGGGCCCTTGACCCACTTGCCGTTGATGGCGTTATCAGAACCGGAAGGAATCTCCCATGATGATTCAAAGCCTCTGAAGTGGTCTATCCGCACCATGTCCACCATCCTGAGCGTCTCTGTTATGCGTGTTCTCCACCATGAGAAGCCATCCCGCCCGTGAACCTCCCAGTCATAGACCGGATTGCCCCACAGCTGGCCATCGGCGCAGAAAGCATCTGGAGGAACGCCCGAAAGCTTTGACGGCCTCCCCTGGCTGTCCAGTTTGAACAACCTCCTGTTGCACCACACGTCAACGCTGTCGGCGGCGACAAATATCGGTATATCGCCGAGAATCCTCATCCCAAGACCGGCGGCGAAGCGGTGCAGCTCATCCCATTGCTTGAAGAAATAATACTGGAGCACCTTGTATCGGGCTATGCTTGTCCCGTATTGCCTGCGGCATTTGTCCATAGCCGTCTTATCCCGTCCGGCAAGCGCGCCGGGCCACATGAACCACCGGGAATCCTTCAGGTCATCGGCTATGCTCATGCAGAGGGCATAATCGTCAAGCCACCAGCTCTTATCCGCGCAGAAGCCCTCGAACTCAGCAAGCTCGGCGGAGGAGCAGCGGCGCAGGAACTCGTCGGCGGCGTTGAAAAGAACGGGCATCTTGAAGCGCCTTGCCGCCTCATAGTCAACCCGACCGTCGTCAGCCCGACCACCGTCACAGCGCATGCAGCCATCCAATATGGAGACCTTGGCATAAGGAATCTGCCGGACATCTATAAGAAGCTCATTGCCGGCGAATGTAGAACGGGAGGCATACGGCGAGTCTCCATAGCCGGTGGGCCCCAGCGGGAGAATCTGCCATATGTTGACCCCTGCCGAGGAAAGCGCCTGGAGAACCTCTCGCGCCTCCTGTCCAAGGCATCCGATGCCGTGCGGGCCATAGAAAGAAACGGGGTGAATCAGCACTCCGCAGAAACGTGGTTTTTTATCCATGCGCTTATCATAGGCGATATGGAACGCTTTGTCACGATTTCGCCGGCGGCAGTCTTGCAAACTGCATGCGAATCGGTTATGTTTGACCAAATAACTTTTTTGCAAGTCAATAATAAGACTTGTCTTGACATTTCGGCTGTTTTTACAGAAAAAAACGTTTTCAGCGGCGGTTATTGTTGAAAATCGTCAAAGAATATGCTATTTTCGTGAAGTTCAATAGAGGAAAGATGATTTTATGAAAAAAGAACTTGAATTCATGAGGAACATCGGAATCAGCGCGCATATAGATTCCGGCAAGACAACCTTGTCGGAGCGGATTCTGTTTTACTGCAACAGAATTCATTCGATTCACGAAGTTCACGGAAAAGACGGCGTGGGCGCCACCATGGACAGCATGGATCTTGAGCGAGAGCGCGGAATCACGATTGAAAGCGCCGCCACAAGCGTGGAATGGAAGAACTATGAGATAAATCTTATCGACACTCCGGGTCACGTCGATTTCACCATAGAGGTGGAACGTTCCCTGCGCGTGCTGGACGGGGCGATACTGGTGCTATGCTCAGTCGGCGGGGTGCAGAGCCAGTCGATAACCGTTGACCGGCAGATGAACCGCTACAAGGTTCCCAGGATAGCTTTCATAAACAAATGCGACCGCGTGGGCGCCAATCCGTTCCGCGTGGTGGATCAGCTCAGGGAGAAGCTGTTCCTCAACGCCGTGGCGATGGAGATTCCAATCGGTCTGGAGGACAAGCTTGAGGGAGTCGTGGATCTGATGAAGATGAAGGCCATCTATTTCGATGGACCCAACGGAGAGACACTGCGTGAGGAGGAAATCCCCGCTTCGCTTCTGGGAGAAGCCCAGACAAGGCGGGATGAGCTTCTGGACAAAGCAAGCGCATTTGACGATGAGCTGATGGAGAAGCTTCTGGAGGGCGATGACGTTCCGAATGAGCTGGTTGAGAGAGCAATAAGGCGGGGCACCCTTTCACTCCAGCTCTGTCCCGTTTTCATGGGCTCCGCCCATAAGAACAAAGGCATCCAGCCACTGCTTGACGGCGTGATAAAATATCTGCCTGACCCGACCGAAGTCACAAACAGGGCCTTGGATATGGACAGGAACGAGCAGGAGGTGATTCTGCCATCCGACCCGGGCAAGCCGACTGTCGCCCTGGCGTTCAAGCTTGAGGACGGGCAGTACGGCCAGCTTACATACATAAGGGTTTATCAGGGTCAGATTCATAAAGGCGACGAGCTTGTCAACATGAGAACCAAGCGCAGGTTCAAGATAGGACGCCTGGTCAAGATGCATGCTTCGGAGATGGAGGACATCAGCGAGGCGGGCTGCGGCGACATAGCCGCGCTGTTCGGCATCGACTGCGCCTCGGGGGACACGTTCTGCGCCGCCGGGCTGAACTACACCATGAGTTCGATGTACGTTCCCACTCCGGTCATCAGCCTTGCCATAAACCCGAAGGACAAGAAGTCTGCGGACAACATGGCCAAGGCGCTCAACAGGTTCACGAAGGAAGATCCGACCTTCCAGACCTATGTCGATCCGGAGAGCAACCAGACCATCATAAAGGGCATGGGGGAGCTTCATCTCGATGTCTATGTGGAGCGAATGCGCCGGGAGTACAAGGCCGATGTCGAAGTCGGACGGCCGCAGGTGGCCTACAGAGAGGCGATAACCGAGCGCGCTGAATTCAACTACACCCACAAGAAGCAGACAGGAGGAAGCGGCCAATACGCCCGCGTCGCCGGCTACATAGAGCCATTCGTCGCCTCTGAGGATGATCAGGACAAGGACTACCAGTTCGTCAATGAGGTCAAAGGCGGGGCGATTCCCACGGAATACATTCCTTCGTGCGACAAGGGATTCAGGACGGCCATAAAGAAAGGCCCGCAGCTTGGCTTCCCCATCGTCGGCGTCAGATGCGTCGTGAACGATGGCGCATGGCACCCTGTGGACTCTTCTGACATGGCATTCCAGACTGCGGCTCTGGCAGCTTTCAGGGAAGCCTTCCCGAAGGCAAGGCCCGCCATTCTGGAGCCTATAATGAAGGTTGAGGTGGAAAGCCCATCGGAGTTCCAGGGAGCAATCTTTGGCTCGATAAACCAACGCAGGGGCATAATCATCAGCTCCACCGAGGATCACAGCACAAGCACGATAGACGCCGAGGTTCCGCTTGCGGAGATGTTCGGGTATTCCACAGTGCTTCGCTCCCTCTCGCAGGGCAAGGCGGAGTTCACCATGGAGCTTGACCATTACTCCAAGACGCCGGTCTCTGTTGCGGAGCAGCTTAAGAAGGACTTCGACGAAAAGAGCAAGGCAAAATAGCGTTTCGATGCTATCTTGAGCTATATTTTAACTATACTTTAGCTATATTTGAGCTATACTTGAGCCAGAGGAGGCTTAGATGAAAGTAAGCGAGCTTATTGAGAACAGCCCGATAAGGGTATTCGAGGAATCCATAAACGGCGGTCTGGGCAAAGGGAACCTGGGCGTTCTTGCTTCCAGACATGGAATCGGCAAGACAGCCTGCCTTGTGCATATCGCCACCGACAAGCTTTTCAGGGGGGAGCATATCATCCACGTCTCCTTCTCCGGCAACGTGGAGCATGTGCTCAACTGGTACAAAGAGGTCTTCCGGGAGATTTCGGAGTACAAGTCGCTGGACGATGCCTTCTCCGTTTACAACACGATGCGTGAGAACCGGGTGGTGATGAACTTCTCACAGGAGAACATCCCGGTGGACAAGATACTGAACAGCCTTACGACCTTGATTCAACAGGGTTCCTTCCAGGCGGATGCGGTGCTGTTTGACGGCTACCACCTCACGAAGGCCACCGAGGATGATGTGAAGAAAATAAAGGAATTCGCCGCCAGGATGAACATCGAGGTCTGGTTCGCCGTATCCCCTGTTCTGGCGGACGTGAATTTCGACGAATACGGAGTCCCCGCCACGATGAAGCCTTATCTTGACTTTATTGATGTCCTTGTCGGTCTCAAGTACAACGAGGAACGCTCCAAGGTCATCATGACTGTCGTGCAGGATCACCACGGCACCGAATCGCATCCGACCGGAGTGACGCTTGACCCGCGGACGATGCTGATAAGCGAGTGAGGGTGCGGGTAGTATTTGACCCGAATTCAACCTGAACAACCAACAAAAGGCGAGCATTCAAAAGGCAAGGACGCTATCCTGACCGCGATTCCCTGACCCTATCCACCGACCACAGAACCCCATAGCAGAGAACGCTAAGGGTCACGATTGTCGCACCGGATGGGATATTGAATACAAAGGATGCCCAAAGTCCGGACAGGCAGAAAGCGAGGCTGAACAGAACAGCTCCGGTCATGCGCCCTTTGAGCGTGCGGAAGAAAAGCCCGGCGCAGGCGGCGGGGGCGGAGAGCAAAGCGATGACCAGTATTATCCCGGCGGCTCTTATCAGAGTGACGCAGCTTATGGCTACAAGCATCAGCAGCGCATATTCCATAAGCCCGGTTCTCATTCCGGCGACCTTGGCGAACTCAGGGTCAAACAGGAAAGTCTTCCAATCGTTGAAGAACGGTATTATTGAGAGCATGACGACAAGCGTCAGCGCCGCCATCATCACAAGGTCTGAGCGGGTCACTGCCAGTATGCTCCCGAACAGGTAGCTTGTCATGTCCGGCGGATAGCCTTTCATCATCGATGTGAACAGAACGCCCAGAGCCATGCCCAGCGACCAGAACAGGGCGATTATGACCTCGGAGCGCGTGCTGCTTCTATGCTTTGCAAAGCCTATGGCTCCAGCGGCGATGACCGAGAATCCAAGCGCCCCCAGAAGCGGTTCGAATCCGCACAGATATCCAAGCCCCACCCCGCCATATGCTGTATGGGCTATTCCACCGGCCATCATCATAAGCTTGCGCTCCACTATGATTTCGCCTATCAGGGCGCAGACCATGCTGGCCATGATGCAGGAGACTATTGCGTTCTGCATGAACTGATATGAGAGCATCTACAACCTCACTCCGTTTGCTATGCCTTTGGTGCAATCTCCGTGAACCGGCGAGCTGCCTTGTGTCGGCGCGTTGCCGTGAACCGCGGTTCCGCCGGATTTCCAGCTCAGGGATTCCAGCCCGGCCTTGGGACCATGATAAAGGAGCGTTTCATTGAGGTACGCCACATTCTTCACATCAGTGTGAAGCGCCATCTCATCGTGGGTTATCATTATAATCGTCATTTTGCCCTGGAGCGAATCAAGCATGCCGTATACCCGCTCCCGGCTGACCGGATCGATGCTTGAGGCAGGTTCATCCAGAAGCAGTATATCGGGCTCTGCGGCAAGGGCGCGTGCAAGCAGCAGTTTCTGGCATTCGCCGCCGGAGAGTTCCCCTACAAGGCGATTTTCCAGCCCTTTTATGCCTGTTTTTTCAATATAAGCCATCGCTTTGTCTCTTTGTTCGGCTGAAAACCTGCTAAACGGCCGTCCGCCCCTGCCCAGAAAAGCGCAGAGGACAACTTCAATGGCCGTTATCGGGAACAGCCGTTCCATGGTGGAGAACTGCGGGACATATGCGAGCTTTGAACCGGGGGCGACTGTTATGCTTCCGCTCCTTATGGGAATCAGCCCGAGAATCGCCTTCATCAAGGTGGACTTGCCGCCGCCGTTGGGGCCGATTATACCGAGATAGTCGTTTCTGGGAATCTGGAGGCTCACATCCAGAAGCGCAGGACATTGGGGCGTGTATTTGACAGTAAGGCTCTCCACCGTTATGGCTATCTCGTTCAAAGCACCTCCCTGAACGCATCGGCCATTTTCTCAAGGTTGCCTATATAATCGTAGGCAAGAGGCTCCAGCATCACAGACCTTCCCCCTATTTCCTCGGCAAAGGCCTTTGACTGCCTGCTGTCCACCTCGGCTTGATAGAAGACAGCCTTGCTCCCCTGATTGAGAGCCAAATCAACCATTCTGGCAAGATGCTCAGGACTGGCCTCTTTTCCCTCTTCCTCAAGCGCATGCATCACAAGTCCGAACTCATCGGCAAAGTATGCGAACGCAGGATGGAAGACGATGAAGCCTTCCCCTTTCCTGCCGGCGAGCATGGAGGATATGCGTTCCTTGGCTTCCATTATACGGGCGCAGTAGGCATTCGCATTATCTGCGTAGACGCGGGCATTGTCCGGATCAAGCACCGACAGCCTGGCGGCAATCTCCTGCACCATAATGATCGCGCGGCTTGGGCTGAGCCAACGATGGGGGTCCTTTGCCTCGCCAAGGTACAGCGGAGGCATGACCGCATCGACGGCATCATCAAGATGGACGACTTCGGTATTCGCAGCCAATGATTTCAGGATGCCGGAGCTTTCAGCGGGAACGCCGATTGCAAAATACAAGCCGGCCTTCTCCAGCTGAACCCTCTGCATCGGAGTCATTTCATATGTCTCGGGGCTGCTTCCCGGAGGAATCACAGTGACCACCTGCACCAGATCGCCGGCAACGGCATCAACGAAGGCTCTTTCCGGGACTATTGAAACGGCGACAACCAGCCTGTCATCATCTGGAGCCTCTGCCTTCTTGCAGCTGACCGCCAGAACAAGAGCGGCGGCCATAAGGACAGCGGCAATATAAATCTTCTTCATGCGTGTCTTCCTTGAAAATGCGAATCATTTGCAAATTCAGCCAGAATATAGCACCGCAGCCGATTTATGTCAATCAAGGAAGACCTATGCCTTTCATGCCCTTCAATGCGACTGCCAAGACGGATTGCCAAGACGGATTGCCAAGATGGATTGCCAAGATGTGTGTCATTCAATGCGACTGCAATTCAAGATGACTGCTCTTCAACGACAATGGGAACAATATCGCCGTCTGATTTGCCCAGCTGCTCTCTTATGGATTTGAGGACACCGATTATATAGCACACATTGCTTAACGCCCATGTTGACGATGCTCTCGGAATACGGAATGCCATCGAACCCGGCGCATATCCTGACCCTTCCCTTTCCGAACTCATTCCTGATGTTCCAATGGAAGATGACATAGGCGCCTCCGTTCTCCGGGATTTCATGAATCCCGCTTTCCCATGCGGCAATCATCGCACAGACCGTATATGATGGAGTTCTCGAAATTCATCGAAAAACCATGCTCGCCGCGGATGTGGTCGGCCAGCTTGCCCATGAAATCACAGTCCAGATGTATGACCTTGCCGCATTCAGAGCATTTAAGGTGCAGATGCCCCTGACAGCAATGCTCGTCACGGGCCAGCTGATAGCAGTATTTGCTGCCGTCCTCCGCCGGGAACCTAAGGACAAGATTCTCATGGTAAAGGCGTTCCAGATTTCTATATACAGTTGCGATGTTCGCCTTCGCTCCGGATTCTATCAGCATCTTCATGATATCATCAGCAGAGACTGTCACATCCGAATTCGCCCGCAGACAGTCCAGGATGGCCATGCGCTGTGAAGTCCTGTATCCTCCCGGTTTCATCTAATCCTCCAGAAGCACCATATCCTCAGGGCGGAACAGCACATCCTTGCAGTTCCTGCCCAGAATCGTTTCAAGCTCGCTGCTGCGATGCCCTGCGGCAACGGCTATATCTGTGCTGGAATAGTATACCATGGCTTTTGCAAAAGGAGCACCGGCGGAATCAATTATGTTGACAACATCTCCTTTGTCAAAAGAGCCTTCAACGCCCATCACCCCCTTGGGAAGCAGCGACTTGTGCTCCATCAGGGCTGCCTTGGCGCCGTCATCCACTTGTATCGAGCCCTTATGGGAATTGTTGAGAATCCATCTCTCACGCTGGTGGAGCTTCGCCTCAGCGTTTATATAGCTCCCGAGGCTCTCGCCTTCCAGAATCCGCACCAAGGCATCCTTCTCATATCCGCTGGCTATGACACTGGCGCATCCTGCCATAGCCGCTATCCGAGCAGCAATCAGCTTGCTCTTCATGCCGCCGGTTCCCAAGGCGCTCCCCGCTCCTCCGGCATGGGAGAGAATATCATCATCAACTCTTTCGATGTCCGAAATCAGCTTTGCGTCAGGATTCTTGCGCGGATCAGCCGTATACAGACCACTGATATCGGAGAGAATAATCAGCAGGTCGGCATCAATCTTGCTGGCGACCATGGCCGCCATCCTGTCATTATCACCGAATGCCGAACCTATCTCTGCGGTGCTTACGACATCGTTCTCATTGAACACAGGAACAACCCCAAGCTCAAGAAGCGTTCCTATGCTGTTGCGGAGGTTCACATACGTCCTCCTGTTGTTCATCTCATCCCGTGTCAAAAGAATCTGCGCGCACAGAATGCCGTGGCGGGAGAAGCTGCGGCGATAGCTGGACATGAGAATCGGCTGGCCTATTGCAGCGCAGGCCTGGCGCATTGAAATCTGCTGCACCCTGCCGTTCAGCCCAAGCTCCTCCTTTCCCATGCCGATGGCGCCGGAGGAAACCAGAAGAATCTGGCATCCCCGCTTTTTCAGCAAGGCGATTTGGTCAACTATTACATCTATGCGCCCATTGTCTATGCCATTGGCGCAGGTCAGAAGATTCGTCCCGACCTTGACCACGACTCTGCGGACATCAGCCATGCCCCTGCGGTTCCCATCCATGCCCTTGCGACCCCCATTCATAACGCCAGCGACACTATTCATAGCGTCAGGAACCCCATCCAAGGAGCGGCTCATCTTTGCCTCCCTCATTGACTCCCCCCGTTTTCTCCCTGATTGCATCTCCCATTGCCGGCCTTAAGAATCAGAGAAGGCCCGTCAGCGCCCAGGTCGATATGCTTGAACGCCCTTGCCTGCCTGCCCGTGTAGGTCTGTACAACCTGCCCTTGCCCCTTAAGGAGGAACTTGGTCGTCATAAGCCCCTCAAGCCCGACAGGACCGCGGGCATGCACCTTGGAAGTGCTTATGCCCACCTCGGCTCCGAGGCCGAATCTATACCCATCGGCGAAGCGCGTGCTGCAGTTGCAGAACACATCGGCGCTGTCCACGCTGCTCAGGAATCTTCTCTGAGCATCCTCATCCTCGGCGATTATGGCATCGGTGTGATGGGATGAATGGCGGGCAATGAACTCAAGAGCCTCGTCAATGTCGCTGACTATCTTGATGCTTATCTTCAAGCCAAGGTATTCCGTATCCCAATCAGACGATGAAGCGATGCGGCATGGTATGAGTTTGGCAACCGCCCTGTCGCCCAGAATCTCAACATTGTTCTCCCGGTACGCCTTTGCCATCATGGGTATGAACTGCGCCGCAATATCCCGGTGAACAATGAGGTTCTCTATTGAATTGCAGGCCGCAGGATAGTTCACCTTCGCATCAAGCGCACAGGCAACGGCCTTTCCAATAAATGCGCTCTTGTCAATGTACATGCTGCACAGTCCGTCAGAATGCCCCAGAACAGGTATTGAGGTGCTGGACATTACGTACTTCACGAACTTGTTTGAGCCGCGTGGTATCACGAGGTCTATAAGCCCGTCTGCGGCCAGCATGACCTTCACATCCTCATGTGACTCCAGAAGCTCCAGCCATCCGGGGCCTATGAAGCTTTCTGCGCAGGAATTTCTTATGCTCCGGAACAAAGCCCTGTTTGTCATGACCGCCTCGCTGCCGCCCTTGAGGACAAGACAGTTTCCGCTTTTAAGGCAGAGGGATGCAATCTGGACAAGAGCATCAGGTCGAGCCTCAAAGACCATGCCGACAACGCCGATTGGAACGCTTATCTTCTCCAAAAGGAGATTGTCGTCAAGCTGGTTGCGCATCAGAACCCTGCCCACAGGATCGGGCAGGGCGGCGACCTCCCTCAAGGAGCTTGCCACGCCATCAAGCTTCGCTTCATCAAAGAGAAGCCGATGACGCACTGCCTCAGAACAAGAAGCGGCATTCTCAAGGTCGGCCTTGTTAGCAGAGAAAATCGCTGCGCTATCCCTTATAAGCCCTTCGGCCATCCTGCCAATCAGTTCGGATCTCTGGCCGTCAGAAGAGAAAGCCAGCGCCGCACAGTGCGATTTCACAGCTGCGATTCGTTCAAGAACACTGTTTTTCATGCGACTCTCCTGCAAGAATTCATAGATTTCTAATAAATATACAGTATTTGCATATTTTATGCATCACCTGACAAGCCCAATCAAGAATCAATTTGAATTGAGCCAACGAAGGCTTTCAGACCTGAAAACATGAAATCGCATGGACGATGGATGATATGCCGGCGGCAGCAAACGATATGCCGGCATCAGAGGATATCCGGCATCAGAGGATATCCGGCGGCAGAGGATATGCCGGCGGCATCAATAGTACAGCTTGACCCCCATCGTGCAGATGAATCGGACATCGGCGCTCCAAGCATCCCCCATGGTTGTCGATTTCCCCAGATTGTGCTTTATCGTCTTGTATGTTGTGCCATCCGGCTTCTTTACAAGTTCTGTGTAAAGTCCGCTCAGAGAATAGCTCCGGAAAGTGTCCACTATGCATTGAAGCCCCGCGCTTATCTCCAGCGGGAAATCCTCAAGCGCCTTGGAGACACGGATTTCCGCATCAACGGTGTTCTTCCATATATAGCTGAAAAACTCCTTGTCGGCATAACCGTCCGAGATGTCATAATCAATCGTGTCCATGATTGTCGTGCCGTGCTGGCTGCCGTTGGAATCAGTGGCATACTGGGCGCTGTGCATCTGATCCTTCAACAGAACCTCAATACCCCAGCCCTTGCCCAGTCCGGCGCTGAAGCCCAGCATCAGCTCCAGGGAATCGGGGGCAAGCGGATAGCTCAAAGGCTGCCCCTTGTTCACATAGCTTGTTCCGAAGTCTCCCGCACCCCATGGGTTCTCGAAATAAGAATAATCATAGTGGGAGCCAAAGAACGGCGGAATATAAGTCGCCTGGAATCTCAAGCAGCCGAAATCCCCCATCCCGACAGGAACGGCAACGCCGCCCTGCAACGCTATTATGTTTCTGGCGTAGGAAATGAAGCGCTTCGGGTTCTTGGAGTTCATCTCGTCTATGGCCAACGCCCCATAGAGCTTTCCGAAGCCTTTTATCACATACGAGAAATCAAGCCCGGCAAGCATGTTGTCAAAATCGCCGAGCGAATTCTGGGCGAACATGTATATTGAAAGCGGATTCAGGTAGGCAAGCTCAAAACGTTTTCTCCAGACGCAGGATTCGTATATCGCCACCTTGAAGCCAGCCAGGCTGAACTCAAGCCGATGCATGCTGAAATTGTTGTCATAAAGATTCTCGTGCAGCTTATCGCCGAACCAAGGGGTGCCGTCCGCAAACTCAAGCGGGAACTTTCCAAGCGCACCCGTCATGACCGAGTAGCCGAACCACTGGGCAGGTCTGACGCTGACCTCTATCGCATCAAAGGATCTGGCAGAGCCGGACAGTCCGAGGTTGTTGCTCCCGGGCCCCCAGTCACGCTTCACAGAGGCGAAGCGCATGTCCAGCCTTCCGCCCATAAGGCTTGTCGAAAGCTCCGGCGCCATTGCCAAGCCGGTGTACAGATGCCCATCTGGAATGGCTCCGGGCCGCTCTCCGCCATTCATGAGATCCATGTAGAAGCCCTCGCAGTCGAGGGTGAAGTCATTCATGAGGAACGCACCCGGATCCAGCCTGTCCAGAAGAAGCCCGAAGTTCATGTCATACGAAGCATAACCGAACAAATCGCCCCTGACATATGCCGTGACGGAGTTACGGGAGTCAAAGAAACGGTCTTTGTCCATATTCATTCCCACAACCTGCCTGGATGCGACATAGGCCCCCGCCATCACCGAAGCCGCATTTGAGCTTGAATTTGCCGCAGCCCGATTTGCAGCTTCATTTGCAGCTTCATTTGCAGCTTCGCCAGCAACTTCGCCGGAAGCCGAAGCCGAATCTGCGAATCGGATGAAGCCGTTCTTGATGAACCGGTCAAAGCCTTTGCTTGCATCGATGCCGTAACGACGGTCGAAATCAGCAAGAATCCGCTCTATCTCCTGCTTTTCAGACATCGTTGCAGAATCAGATGCAGTGATTGCCGAAAGCAACGAACGGACAGTGCTCAGACTGTATGGCTTGACATCGCTCTGCAATGGAATCATCCCCCTTGCCTGTGCGACTTCTATAAGCCTGTATGAAGGATTGTCCAAAGGCACGGAATGAAATTTAGCCGCAAATGCGCTTGAACCCAGAATCAAAACCAGAAACAGCAAAAGAAACTTCTTCACAAAAAACTTCTTCATAAGGACATTCTCCGCCTGATAATCAAATCCGTGAGGTCAACAGAGACCCCGATTGTAAGCTGGAGGTCATTGAAACGCCTATCTGAATGCTGATGATTCCAGACATTCAGGGATGCAAGCTCACATCTATATTCGAGGAACTCGGACAGCCTCCCCTCCGCCCGCAGCTTGGACACAAGCCTGTACTCCGCCTTCCCGCTGGGCGAGGCGCTGTCACCGGCTTCAAGATACCGCTTCTCGCCGCTGTCTATCCCCCGTTCGCCCTTTGCCCTGAAAACGCAGTCAAGTGAAAACCTGTGGGAAGGCAAGCAAAGCGCGGCGCCAACCCCGAAGGCGGCCAGGTCGCCACCGTATCTGTATCCTACATATGCAATCTCGTTGTCAAGAGGCTCGCTGAAATAATGCTTGTAGCTGCCGACCAGATCAAGCTCGTAGTACTTGCCGATATCGCCTGCATATTCAACCTTTTCCTCGGCTGAACCGGGGAAGTTGTTTTCCTTCTCCTTAAGATACAGCCCGGGGCTTGCATACACGCCCTCTGCATAGGCCTCAAGCCTGCATTCACCGATGCTCCAAATCCCCTTGAGATTAAGAAGCGCTCCGTATGCATCAGGCGCAGCGTTTTCCCCATAATCCTCGCTCGAAAGCTGAATCTGGTCGAGAATTGTCTGGAGCCCGATTGAAAGCCCCTTGCCAAGGGCAAAATCCATCTCGACACCGAAGAAGTTGTTTGTATTCCCCGTGAGATAAGACCCGGTGTCGTGCAGAATCATGAAGGGATTGTATATCCTGATGTCGGAGAATATGCCGCTTCCATAAATCATCGCCCCTTCATATATGGTTGTGCAGAGCCGGTCAAACAATACCGCTGAAAGCCTATGGACTATAAGCGCTTTCACAGGAGAATTGAAGTCCGTGTATCGCAGGTCAAAATGGCTGTCAGTCGTGTCAGACGTGTACGTGTTGAACACAATAGCGGTTAAATCATAAGAGACAGGCCTTTTGATGAAGCTGAACTTCGCGAAATCCTCGTATATGAAATTCTCCGAGAGGGAAAGATTCCCGCCGAAAACACCGCCCCCGGCGGAGACCCGGTCACGCCCGGCGATGAGATTAAAGCAGTCGTTGCCAATCGATGCATACGCCTTGTGGGGCAGCGTATGATTAAGGTCGGTGGTGACAAGCTGCAGCCTCGTTCTTGCGCCAAGCAGCTTCTCTGCGCCATAGTCGGCCATGCCGTCCAGATATATGTTCGCTGCAAGATGCTCTCCCGCAAAGAAAAACAAATCCCCGGCGAAG
>JBQNBA010000014.1:0-20701 GCA_052170175.1 Sphaerochaetaceae bacterium
AGATAGATTATGGCGTTGTATCCTGTGTTCTGCCACAGAGCAGACCATACATATATATGCTTGAAAAGCCCCGGCTCTCCCATGTAGTTGACTGTCTGCAGCCCCAGCGCCCGCCTTATGGCGTTGAATACTCCCATTGCGGGGTCCAGGAACTGCATCAGTATGCCGACCATGACGACTGTTGAGATGAAATATGGCGCATAAGTGACAAGCTGCACCGATTTCCGCCATTTGTCTGATCGGCATTCATTCAGGCAGATAGCCATGATGACGGCCAGAGGAATGGAGGCGAACAGCGCATACATGCTTATCGAGAAGGTGTTCCACATGGTTCTCAGCGCGGAAGGGTTTGAGAAGAACTTAACGAACTGACCGAACCCGCTGTGATTGGCCCATGTGCTGCCCCAGATTCCCTTGGTGGGGGAGTAACGCTGCTTGAAGGCCAGGAGTATTCCATACATAGGGTAGTATCTGAACACCAGGAAGTAAATCAGCGGAAGAGCGACTATCAGGTAGAACTGCCAGTGCTTCATTATGCGTTTCCTGAATTCCTGCATTCCAGTCGTCCTGATTCCTGTCGCCTGCATTTCCAGAGTTTGCATTCCCGGCGAAGCGGATATGGATGGACATTCTGCGGTGGTTCGGTTTTTCAGTGGATTTCTCATGCCTTGATTATCAGATGCCCCATTGCGGTGCGAAAGTGTCTGTTTTTGCAAATGGGGTTAAAGATATGGCATGCATGGGGTGTTTTGTTTGAAATCGGCGGATGTTTTCAATATTTGACGCCAGCCGGCATCGTCTCTGTTCTTAAATGCCTCTTTTTCCGGGGTGTGCGGGGGAGTATACTCAAGCCATGAAAAAACAATGGCTTGATGAAGGGCAGCGCATGGCGGTTGCCGGCTGGCAGGATTTGAAGTACGGGATGTTCATCCATTACGGGCTTTTCTCAATATGCGGAGGAATGTGGAACGGGCAGAAAGTGGAGAAGGGGTACAGCGAGCAGATACTCGCCCATGGGGATGTGCCGCAGGCGGACTACGAGAGACTTGCCCGTGTCTTCACGGCCGACAAATTCGATGCTGATCAAATAGCCTCTTTTGCAAAAGCGGCAGGCATGAGCTACATAGTGATTGTGGCCAAGCACCATGATGGTTTCTGCCTGTTTGACACCAAGACGACGGATTACAACTGCGTCCATTCGCCATGCGGAAGGGATCTTGTGGGAGAACTGGCAAAGGCTTGCCGCAAGTCGGGGCTTAAGCTGGGGCTTTACTATTCGTGGATTGACTGGCATTATCCGTTCGCTCTTCCGATAAGCCCGCACAACTCAGACAGGATTCCTGACGCTCACATGGATTACAATATGGCGCAGCTTTCCGAGCTGCTTTCAAACTACGGGCCGATATGCGAGCTGTGGATGGACATGGGGGCTCCCACACCGCAGCAGTCGAAGGCTGTCTGCGAGCTTGCCCATCGTCTCCAGCCCGGAATCATGGTGAACGGCAGGGTGTGGAATGATTATGGTGATTTCATAACCATGGCCGACAACGCTTACCCGGACTGCGAGCTTGATGTTCCTTGGCAGACTCCGGCGACTATATACCATGCGACATGGGGATACCGCAGCTGGCAGGAACGGACGGGGCTTGAGGACAAGATACGTGATATCGCCGCCAGCGTCAGGGCTGTTGTGGAAGGCGGCGGCAACTATCTGCTTAACATCGGCCCGATGGGCGATGGGTCGGTTGTGCCGTTTGAGCGTGATGTGCTGCTTGGCATCGGGCGTGCGCTGGCAGAGGGCGGGCTTGCGCGTAAGATGCGGACTGCCAAGGCCAGGCCGCTTTCTGACTCTTCTCAGCTTTCTGCGCGTGAAGGCGTGGCGCTTTCACGCTATTCAGGGGCGGAGTACTATTCGCTTCACAGGATAACGACAGGCTTCCGATGGGATGTCCTTCTCCCGGAGGAAGGTGACTACAGCATCCGATGCGAGCTTGAGGAACCGCTTGCAGAAGAGTGCAAGCTCTGCCTTGACACAGAGGATGATACCTTCATTTTCTCTCTTAAGCGGGGTGACAGTTCGATGGTCATCACCTCAAAGGCGCATTTTTGCGCAGGGGAGCAGGGAATAAGGCTTTACACGCCGGGAAGCCCGGTGAAAAGGCCGGAGTTTCCGGCGGTTGAGGTAATAATCAGGATTTCACGGCTGTGATTGGTTTTACGGCACGTCCTTGACAATGGCGGCTCTTGACAATGACTGTGAAAAATGGCATTTTTCCTCACTCTGGCTATGCTGTCTCTGCGCTGCTGTGTCAAGATAAAGGATTCTTGGGGAAATCCATCCCGCAGAAATACGTGAAGACCCTCATCTTCTAGTTCAGTTCTGCGGTTTCTTCAGCCGCTCTATTGGAATCCGCTCCGGGTATTTCCCCTTCGTCAGAATATCGTTCAGATATTTGTTGTCAAGAATCATGTCGTCCCGAATCAGCTTCCAATCGCACTTCTTCCTGTAGAACACCTTGAAGATAAGGAAGTTCATTATTGGCCCGATTATAGGCTTCATCATTCCGAAGGCCTCCGTATGCGAGAAGCGGCAGCCTCCCGATGTACGCTCTCCCTCAAAGGTGATCAGGGCGGTTTTCTTGTCACTGCGAAAGCAGAACCTGAAATGATTCTCATCCCTGACGCTTTCGACTATGGTGCCTGTCACATCGTAATCCAGCCCCATGACAATCTCACGGAACCGCACCTTGCTCCCTGTGTTCACATTGCCGGAGAAAAGCCTGCACTCCAGATGATATGGGCTCCATTTGACAAATTCCTCTTCAAAGTTATCGGCCCACCAGCAAAGCTTCTCGAAAGGAGCCGCTATGTCAATCTGCTCTTTAATCGTTACCATTTATCTGCCTCCTGAAATCAGTCCGAAGCTCTTCCGGAGCTTTTAGCGTGTCGGCGCAGAAATCGACAATGCAGTCCAAGATGTCGGCCAAGCTGTCTCTTTCGTTTTTCTGCGTGAAAAAATAATCTGATGCAATCTCGCCGATTCCGCCGGCGATGAAGGCGGCCAGGCTGCGTCTACGCTGCCTGTTTGCAGAAAGCCAGGGCAGAGCGCTGATATATTGCTCCCAGATTGCTTTGAATCTCTGCGTGACCTTGTTCCGAAGATACAGCATAAAGAACCGGTTTGAAAGTGATTGGCCGGCTTCTTCCGTATGAAAATCCGTTGCCAGAACGGCGAGGAAGAGGGGGAGCAGTCTGCTGAGCGTCAAATCTGGGCGGTCGTGATGGGTTTGCGCGCACCTATCGATTTCAATGAGGTATTCCTCGGTGAAATTCGCCAAGGCGGCCTGATAGATTTCATCTTTTGACTTGAAGTAATAGTAGAACACACTGGGCGAGCTTGTGTTATCTCCGACCGCTTCCAGAATATCCTTCACCGAAGTGGCGTTATAGCCTTTTGTGAAGAACAGCTTGGACGCAGCTTGGATGAACTGCATCCGTCTGCTCTCCGGATTCTTTCTTGTTCGCGGCAAGGCGCTCCTCCATGATGTCCTGCGGGATTCGCAGGGCAGCGTTCTGATTTATTGTAGAATATCATTCTATAAATGTCAATGATGAACATCCGACTCCAATGCCTTGGGCTTTCCGGTCAAGTATTCTGGTCAAATATCAATATTGGGAAATGCCCATGTCACAGAGGCTTGTCATCACCCCAGTTCTTGCATACGTCAACCCATGCCGTGAAAGATGAATAATGCTCCAGCTCGCCGGGTGTCAGTTCGATTGCGCTGTTGCCGCTTCCGCAGGCGGGGAAGACTGTTTCAAACTGCTTCAAGGAGACATCCAGATATATTCTGACACCCTTATTGACCGCAAATGGGCATACGCCGCCCACCGCATGGCCTACGAGCTTTTCAACATCGCCCGGCGCAATCATTCTCGCCTTCTTCCCGAATTGAGCTTTGTATTTTCTGTTGTCAATCTTCGCATCCCCTGCGGTCACAATCAGAACAGGGGTTTCATCCACGATGAATGACAGCGTCTTGGCGATTCGGCATGGCTTGCAGTGCAATGCTTTGGCCGCAAGCTCCACCGTTGCGCTTGATGCGTCAAATTCCCTTATCTTGGCTTCTATCCCAAGCTGTTTGAAGAATTCCCTGACTTCACTGATGGCCATGTGCGCTCCTTTGATTGATTGCGATATTCTAATTAAGTTTTTATTACATAGTGAAAGGCAGGGAAACATAATCCCGTCAGTACCAGGTTAAGGAAGGTTTTTTGTTGTTCTCAACACAGTCACGCAGATAGAGGTTTATCAAATTTTGGTATGGGATGCCTGTTTCCGCAGCATTTTCCCTGAAATACGTTATCGTGTCATTATCAATCTTGATGGTTATCTGGCTTTTAAGCTTTTTTGCGTATGGATTTTTTATTCCAGCCGAAAAATCGTAGTTGTCTCTCATGTTCTTGCGCTTATTCCAGCCTCATCCTATTGGGCTTGCATAACTATTCTATAATTACACGATGATGCTGTGTCAATTGGCTGTTGATTTAGCTTGAAGGATAAATGCACCCCCGGTTTACGAATCGCCATGCTGTGATTATCCTATGGCACAAGGGGAAATTGTTGAATTGCATGTTCTTTCCTGATAGACTACTCTAAGAAGCAAGGTTCGTGCGATTCGAGCATAGTTATTTGCCGAAAATGTTTATTGATTGAAGCTGTGCAGAAACCGAATAATGGAAAGAGCAGATGGGAGAGGTGAATATATTCATCAAGATTTGGAAAAGTGACGCTATATCAATGGATATGTTAATGAGAATCTCACCAAATCATGAGGGCGACGAGCAATGAGGAATTGGGATAGCTTCACATTTGTTGATTTGTTTGCCGGAATAGGCGGCATCAGATTAGGCTTTGAAAGCACAGGCGGAAAATGTATTTTTTCAAGTGAATTTGACGAAGATGCTTGCAAGACATATGAAGCCAATTTCGGCGAGCATCCTTATGGGGACATAACCAAGATAGAAGCAAGCATTATTCCTGACTTTGATATATTATTGGGTGGATTCCCTTGCCAGGCTTTTTCAATTATTGGCAAGAAAGAAGGTTTTGCGAATGAGACTTGCGGAACACTGTTTTTTGACATCGAAAGAATACTGGAAGAAAAGAGACCCAAGGCCTTTCTGCTCGAAAATGTTCGGAATTTGATAGCACACGACAAAGGCAACACTTTTAGGATAATAAGGACGCATTTAGAGGCATTGGGTTATCATGTACATTATAAAGTCCTTAATGCCCTTGATTATGGCGTGCCGCAGAAACGAGAGCGTATTATAATTGTGGGTTTTATCAATGATGTGAAATTCAGCTTTCCTCAACCTGTTGAATTGTCAGAAAGAAAAACTTTGAGCGATATTCTTGAAACCAATGTAGACAAAAGATACTATGTCAAAGATAAAATCAGGCTTTCTAGATTAGCGCGCCTAAAGGATAGGAATTATCCAATGCCTTATATCTCACATGAAAACATGGCAGGCTCTATAACGCCGCACCCATATTCTTCTGCTTTGCGAGCTGGTGCTTCAGCGAATTATATCCTTGTCAATGATGAGCGAAGACCAACAGAGCGTGAACTTTTAAGAATACAAGGATTCCCAGACAGTTTTAAAATTGTTGTTTCTTATGGAAAGATTAAAAAACAGACTGGTAATTCTGTAGCGGTTCCTGTGATAAAAGCAGTGGCAAAGGAAATGATAAAAGCATTAAAGGCTTATAATCAATCGGAGGAAGATGATAGTGGAGAGACGACCGAGGTTAAAGGACTCAAAGCAGCTGACAACACAGACCCTATACCCGCTGAATGTGTTTCCTAAAGACCTTATAAACAAGATAGGCGCTTATCTTGTTTATTTGATATACATAGGCAGGCGAGATGTATCAGGAAACGATTGGGGTGATGCATTCGCTGACGCAATCGGCGGCACGCACTTGGACTCACCTGTGGGCATTGCCGATGTTGTATTAGATAGGAATTGTTGGTCTATGAAAACGGTGAAGGTCAAAGAACCCTTTGCAAGCATAAGCGTCCGATTGATAAGCGGACGGTGTTCGCCTGATTATTCCTATGGCATAACCGACCCGCACAAAGATGTGCAGAAAACAGGCGAGGCCGTTCTTAACATATGGAATGAAAGAATAAACATAGCAACTGATCATTTTAGTCGAGTAAGAACGGGTGTTTTAGTGAGAAGCTATGATTTGCTTTCTTATAGACTGTTTGAAGAGGAAACGCAGAGATACAGAACGACTGATTATCATTGGACGGTAAACAGCAACGGCAATTTAATAGGGTTAGACCATAATGAAAAAGTTTGTTTTACATGGCAGCCGCATGGTTCCCAATTCACCATACACACCGAAGTGCCTGAAGAAGCCGTTAAGTTCAGAATAAGAAGACCCCCAACAATACAGAAAGACGATGTTCTTAAAGGCATAGAATTTGATGAAAGCTGGATTACTATTCTAGCATAGCCCAAACTACGATTGCACCGACTTGCTCTTAAGCATGAATCCTTGGGGCGATGATTATTCGTTAACCGCTTTCTGATAGAACCCTCATTCTCAATATCTCCGATGCCGATGCAAAAAAAGGCAAGCTGCTATCCCTTTGAGGTGAAGCGACTTGCCTTATTGGGCGATGGCAGGATTGAACTGCCGACTTCCACGATGTCAACGTGACACTCTCCCGCTGAGTTAACCGCCCGTGCTAAAACAATGTACAATAAACAGCCGTTCATGTCTAGTGGTATCAGAGTCTATTTGGGCCTGTCTGTTTCTGGCATGCATGGCCGCCGTCCGGCTGCCACCTGTCACGCCCGGCAGCCGCTTGGTTGCGCTCGGCTGCCGTTTGGTTGCCGCCTACCTGCCACGTAATCGCATCCGACAAGCCGGCAGACACATGGTCGCCGACCCGCAGCCGCGTAATCACGCCTAGCTGCCGCCGCTAGGTATGCAAGACGCCTTTGGCGACGTTTACGATGAAATCCTGAACGTTCGTCACTATGCTGGTGGATGACAGCGAGCCTCTGTCCTTTAGCTTGTTGACGACGAACTCCGAGATATCCACGCAGTATATGTAGACCGGTCGTATGATGCCGTTGACCACGCGGAAGCATGGCGTCATGTTGCCGGAGGCGATTGTATGAAGCTGTGTTGCGACGCAGATCACAGTGGTCGCCTTTCTGAGGATTGCCCGCATCCTGTCCTGGCTTTCATAGACGTTCGCTGTAACCTCCGGAAGCGGCCCGTCATCTCTGATGGAGCCTGCCAGCACATACGGCACGCCGTGCTTTGTGCAGGCGTACATGATTCCGTCATTGACGTTGCAGCTGTCGATGAACGAGGCGATGGAGCCTGCGGAGCGGACGCAGTTGAGAACATCCAGATGGTTGTAATGACCGTTTGGCTGGGAACGCTGCGTGTATATGTCCTGCCCAAGGGCGGTTCGCAGATATCCGGCCTCCAGATCGTGGGTGGCCAGTGCGTTTCCGGCCAGCAGTCCGTCTACGAATCCGTTTTCTATAAGCGCCTGCATGGCTGAGCGCGAATCCTTGTCGAACGCAACGGCCGGGCCCATGACCCACACTATGTTCCCATTCTCCTTCTCATGCTTAAGAAGGTCGTAGAGCCTGTCATAATCACGTGAGTAGGCCGTTTCGCGGGAGCGTCCCTGCCTGAATGCGAATTTGTCGTCAATGTCGCCATCCAGGGATTCAAAAGGATCGTCATCAAGGAATATGCCGTCCTCGCAGTCCTCTGACCTTCCCAGAACCACATCGTCGCCGACCTTCAGCCGCCGCGCCTCAACCACATCAAGCTTTCCCCCCGGTCTGACCACGACGGTGCAATCCATCCGGCTGTCCTCCGCCAGCCTCCACTCGTCCCCCAGCTTGAAGAATTCGGGGTACATGGAGGTGCTGTGATAGTCATCAGGAGCCACCCCGTCCTTTGTCACCTTTGCGGTTCTCACCGGCGGGGCATTGCGGAATGAATCCTGGTTGAAGTCCAGAGCTTTGAAGGCGGGGATGGAAAACGGCATGAAAAACTCCTTTTGTTCTATTCTCTCACTCTCTAGTTCTATTCTCTCATTCTTTATGAAAATCCACAAGCATGGCCAGCAGCACTGCCTTTATGGTGTGCATCCGGTTTTCGGCTTCGTCAAAGACCACCGATTGCGGGGATTCAAACACCTCATTCGTCACCTCCATCTCAGGAAGGCCGAATTTGTTGTATATATCCATTCCGATGGTTGTGTTCAGATCGTGGAAGGAGGGCAGGCAGTGCATGAATATCGCATCCGGCCTGGCGTTCGCCATGGCGGCGCTGTTGACCTGGTACTTCCCTAGCTCCCCTATGCGATGCGCCCATACGTCATCCGGTTCGCCCATCGACACCCAGATGTCCGTGTAAAGCACATCAGCGTTCCGGGTCCCTTCATTCACATCGTCGGTGAGGGTGATGGTGCAGCCGGATTGCTCGGCTATGGTGCGGCATTCGGCGACGAGCTCCTCGGCGGGGAAGAGATCCTTCGGCGCACAGGCGGTGAAGTTCAGTCCCATCTTGGCGCAGCCTACCATAAGGGAGTTGCCCATGTTGTTCCTTGCATCGCCCATGTAGGTGAAGCTGAGCCCTTTCAGGCGGCCTTTCTTCTCTTCGATTGTCATAAGATCGGCGAGAATCTGGGTGGGATGGAACTGATCAGTCAGGCCGTTGAACACCGGAACCTTTGAGTATTTTGCCAGATCGACCACGGTTGACTGCTTGAATCCCCGGTATTCGATTCCGTCGAACATCCTTCCCAGCACCCGCGCTGTGTCGGCGAGGCTCTCCTTCTTCCCCATCTGGGATGAGCCTGAATCCAGGAAGGTGACCCCCATCCCGAGATCCATTCCGGCAACCTCAAATGCGCATCTTGTCCGAGTGGAGGTCTTTTCAAACAACAGCACGAGGTTCTTGCCTTCAAGGTAGCGGTGCGGCCTGCCGGCTTTCTTGTCAGCCTTGAGCTCCGCGGCAAGGTCAAGGAGATAACGTATTTCCTCCGGGGTGAAGTCCAGAAGCTTTATCAGGCTTCTGCCGGAGAGATTCATTGCGTTGACTACCGAGGTTTCTGGCACTTTCATATCAAATACTCCTAAAAATGATTTATCAGGCTTCTTTCGAGCGGCATGCTCATGCATCTGGGGCCGCCGCGCCCTCTTGACAGTTCTGAGCTTGGTATCTCGACGGTGTCGACCCCATGGCTCTGGAGGACTTCGTTTGTTATGCGGTTGCGGTCATAGACTATGACCACGCCGGGGCTTATGCACAGGCAGTTCGAGCCGTCATTCCACTGCTCGCGCTCTGCGGCGATGGCATCATCTCCGCCCGTGGTGATAAGCGTCACCTTATGCTCAAGCGCTCTGGAGAGCACGGTTTCAAGGTCGTCTTCCTGATAATCGACCTTGAGGCAGTTCTTAGGGCCGCGCTCTATTTTGTAGATTGAGAAGTAGTCCAGTATTCCCGGGTGGACAAGGAACTTGTTTCGGTCGACCTGTGTCAGCACTGTGTCCAGGTGCATGAAAGCCCTCATGTCGGGGATGTCTATCGCCAGAACAGTCCTTACGCTCGATTCCGGGTCATTGAAGATGTTCTTTGCAAGTATCTCGACAGCCTCGGGGGATGTGCGCTGCGACAGGCCGACTGCCAATATCGATGACGAGATGTTCATCACGTCGCCGCCTTCGATGAAGAAGGGTATCTCCGGGGTGTAGTATTGTTTGACACCAATGAAATCAGGATGGTTGTTGAAGATATACCTTCCGTATATTGTCTCGCGCGCCCTGGTCACGCTGTACATCCTGTTCAACGTGACGCCGTTGCCTATGATGGCGAAGGGGTCGCGGGTGAAGTAAAGGTTCGGAATGGGGTCCAGGACGAACCGCACCTTAGGCTGTATCATGTCGGACAGGGGGTTCTTGCCGTCTTTCTGAAGCTCTGTGTCTATGACCCCTGCCATGGTCTTGAGCACAAGCTCCTTCGGGTCTTCTATCAAACCGAACAGCTCCGAAAGCTCCGTCACGTTGCTTATGGCCGAAGATCCGCCTTCATATATGAAATCCTCTATGAAACGGCTCCTGATTTCATCGCTCTGTGAAATGACCTCTGCCATAAGATCTTCAAGATACAACGTCTTGACACCGTGCCGGCGCAGTGCCTCGGCGAATGCATTGTGCTCCTGCTGAGCAATGGGCAGGTATGGAATATCATCGAAAAGAAGCCGCTCCAGATAGTTCGGAGTAAGGTTCTCCAATTCCTGCCCCGGCCGGTGCAGAAGCACCTTCTTAAGCGGGGCGATCTCGCTTGTTACGCAAACGCTCAATTTGACCTCCCAAGTCCAAACCGAAATTACGCTCATTCTATACTGGTTGGAATTAATTCACAACACTGAATCAAATGAATTTTCAAATATTCATCAAATGCATCAAGATGCAGTTTTTGACCCCCGGAATGCATGAAAACACGATTTCAGACGAAGGATTTCCGCTTCTTCTCTATGATTGAATGGACTGTCATGGCAAGCAGTGTCACAAAGTATGGCATTGCCAGGATGAAGTCGGCAGGAACGTTCCAGATGCCCTGTGCGAAATTGCTGAACGACTCAGCCAATGCGAACAGGAAGGAGGCGGCAATCAGTCCGATTGGCTTCATGTCCCCCAGAAACACTATGACAAGGGCGATCCAGCCTTTTCCCGCCGTTGCGTTGGGGACATATGAGCCCAGACGGAGCATGACGGCGGAGCCTCCGATTGCGCACATGGCTCCTGAAATCAGGAAGGATGTGAACCGGTGGAAATCCGGCTTAAGCCCAAGAGACAGCAGAGCCTCCGGATTCTTGCCGCAGCCACGGATATGCAGCCCGTATGGCGTTCGCATCAGGACGACGTGGCTGATGATGGAGAGGACGAAGGCCAGAAGCAGGAAGAAGCCCTCGCTCCCATCCGCTGGAACAGGGAATCGTATGACGCCTTGGGTTCCAAACAGCTTTTCGGAGGTCACGGCGCATATTCCGCCGGCCAGCATGTTGACTGCCAGTCCGGCAATGAAAACGTTGGCTTTAAGCTTGAGCGTTGCGAATGACAGCAATGCGCTCATGGTCATGGCGGTCAGTGCAGCAAGGATGACCCCCAGCGCGATTGACCCGGTGAGATGCGTGAATGCAAGGCAGGCGAAGGCCCCTATGGCCATCAGTCCCTCCAATGATATGTCAAGCATCCCTGAAAGGCCGGAGAAGAGACCCCCTGTCGAAACAAGCAGCAACGGCGCCATTATCTGGAAGGCGCTGGAAATCACTTGCTTCATCGCAACGCCCCCTTTGCCTTTGCTGTGTAAAAACGGCAGGTTATGAAGAAGAACAGGGTGGCCTGGATTATTGATGCTATCTGCGATGAGACATCGCTTGATTGCATGGCCAGCCTGGCTCCGCTTTCAATCCATGAGTAGAAAACAGCGGCGGGAATCACAAGCAGAGGATTGTAGCCTGCCAGCAGAGCAACGGCGAGTCCGTTCCAGCCCATTCCGATGTGAAACCCTTTGAGGCAGGCGTGGTATGTCCCAAACACCGCAAGGGCTCCGCCGGCTCCATGCAACGCCCCTGATACGAACATCGGGAGCCATGTAAGGAGCTTGGTGTTGAAGCCGCTGTAGACGGCGAACCTGTACGATTGGCCCATCATGCGGAGCTTGAACCCTGATTTTGTCCAGAACATCCAGATATGCACCGCCGCTGCGGCTGTGACAGCGACTATGATTGCGGTGGAGAGTGAAGACGGCTTGAGAATCCGGGATAGCCACATACCCTGCGGAATCTTGGAAGTCGTCAGCAGATTGGCCTGAGAATCCATGAAGGGGCCTGTTATCAGATGGTCTATGACGAGCGTCATCGCTCCGGACAGGAGGAAGGATGAAATCATCTCATTTGTCCCCCATTTCATCTTGCACCAGCCGGAGATTCCGCCTATCAGGCCTGCTGCGGCGGCTGCGGACAGGACTCCGATTGCAATCCCAAGTCCGCCAGGGAATGCAGGCCCCAAGGCAATGGCCGTCAATGCAGCCGCCAATCCCCCCGCATATATCTGTCCTTCTCCGCCGAGGTTGAAGCTTCCGCTTTTAAGGGCGACGCTGGAGGCGATTCCCGCCATGATGAGAACCACGGAGGAACCAAGCATGTTCCCGAAGTTGTACAGGCTCGAGAAAGGGCCGATGAAGAAAAGCCTTATCGCGAGCAGGGGGGTGGCAGAAAGGAGAAGGAGCAGGGCGATGGCCACAGCCAAAGCAATCATCATGGCGCAGGGCGGATTCAAGTCAATGCCGGCCGCTCTGAGCGACCCGGCCTGTGCTGCATGCTTCTCTTTATGCGCTTTCATCCTCTTTTCCTCGCCTTGCCCAGCATCATTTCCCCGATTCTGCTCCGAGAGAGCCTGCCATCGTTGATGAACTCTCCGGCGACCCGACCGGAGCTTATTATGACAATCCTGTCGGCGATGCCCAGAAGCTCGTCGAGGCTGTACGAAATCAGCACGACAGCCTTGCCATCATCACGAAGCTTCCTCATATGCTCGTAAACGAAACGGCTGCTCTCCTGATCAAGCCCCCAGGCGGGCTGGCTGAAGACGATGCAACTCCCCGGAGCCATCATCTCTCGCGCCAGAATCATCTTCTGTATATTGCCGCCGCTTAGGCTGGATGCCTTGTCGCCGGCTCTGGCCGCTATCCTGAACTCCCTGATTTTGCTTTCCGCCATGGCTTTCATTCTTCCATGATTTATAAGCGGCCCTCTTGAGAGGGCGTCCAGATGGGTCGATGCTATGTTCTCCTGCACCGAGGCGGTCGGGCAGCTGCCCATTGTGATGCGTTTCGCTGGAACATAGGCAAGTCCTGTCTCTCGCATTTTCTTCACATCAAATCCAGATATATCATTCCTATCTAGGTATAATGAACCAGATGATATTTTGATAAATCCGCCCAACACGCCTTCTATGATGCCCAGCCCATTCCCAGATACCCCTCCCAGTCCCAGTATCTCGCCTGCATGTGCGGTGAAGCTTGCATTCTCAATAAGCGGCTTGCTCTGACGGGCTTTCCTGACTGTTATTCCGCAAGCCTGCAGAACTGGTTCGCATGCCGAAAGCGAACCGGCATCCATCCTGGGCATCTGCATGGGAACGGGGTTGCCGAACATCAGAGAGGCCATCTCGTCTTCGCTTATCACAGATGTGGGGAATATCCCCTTGAGCCTGCCTTTGGACAATACGGCGACTCTGTCCGATATCCTCTTTATCTCGCCAAGCTTGTGGGTTATCACGATTATAGTCTTCCCCGAGGCGGCCAGATGGCGCAGCGATTGGAAGAGCTTGTCTATTTCGCTTTCAGCCAGCACCGATGTGGGTTCGTCCAGGATTATCATGTTCGCATTGCGATGGAGAACCTTCAGAATCTCCGTTTGCTGCATCTGGCTCACAGTGAGCGAATCAACGACATATTCCGGCTTGAGGGAGAAACCGTATTCACGGATTTCATCTTCGATGGATTTGATATCCGGCTTCTTGTCGATGAAAAGGCCGCAGGTTCGTCTTTCAACGCCCATCGTGACATTCTGGGCGACTGTGAATTCGTTTATCAGCATGAAGTGCTGGTGCACCATGCCTATGCCGAGCCTTGAGGCGTCTGCGGGGGATTTCAGCGACAGGGGGATGCCGTTCATGAGGATGGTTCCCGAATCCGGTTGCTCCATGCCGTCTATTATCTTCATCAAGGTGGTTTTGCCTGCGCCGTTCTCCCCGGCTATGCAGAGAATCTCGCCGCTTCTTATGGAAAGGCTGACATCGCTGAGCGCCTGAGCATCAGTGCCCGGATAACGCTTTGATATCCCGCGCGCTTCCAGAATAACGTCTCCTGTCCTGCAAGCGCTGCGTGCCGCGAGGGCCAGGTCTGATTTTCGTCTTCGGCGGGAACTGTCTGTGCAGATGTGCGGAAAGATGCCCGGCATGGCGGCTCAAAGCTGGGGCAGGGTGTACTTCACCCTGCCTGACCGCAGATTTGACAGGAACGTTGTGAATCCGGTCTTCACATCGTTGTCCAGCGCTTTGCCGAACAATGGGTCAGCGTCATCGAAATCGACATAGCCCTCCTGCATGCCGACCACGTAGGCCTTCCCGTACTCCATTGTGCCGCTCAGCGCCTCTTGGAGGGCGTGCTTGACAAGCTCTCTCTGCCCCATTATGCCGCAGCCGGCCACGATTTCCGGCGCGGTTGAATAGATGCTTATGTTTGGATGGACAATGTATGCCCCTTTTGTCTGGGCCGTCTGCAAGAGCCCCGCCTCGGCGCCTCCGGCGATTGAGGTGAAGACATCGACTCCAGAGGCCATCATGCTTGCGGCCAGCTCCCCGCACTTGGCTGCGTCATACCAGTTTCCTATGACCCGGAAATCAAGCTGGATATCAGGATCGGCAAGGCGCGCCCCATCAAGGAAGCCGGGCACAAGATGCTTGTTGAGAAGCGGGTATTCCTGCGCCGCTATGAAGCCTATGACTTTCCGGCTGTTTGCCTTTTCCATTTTGCTGATGGTTATCAGACCGGCGAGATACCCCAGAGCCAGCATCTGCTCGTATTGGTTGAAAAGATAGGTTGTTATCTGAGCGTTCCCATCAAGATAGGCATCGGTGATGATGAATTTCTGGTCTGGGAACTGCTCCGCGACCTCCTGGCATATATCCGTCATCGCAGGGTTTGAGGCGACGGCGACATCGTAGCTTCCGGAAGCGACCAAGTCGGAGAGCTGGCTCTTCCATTCAGCCTGATTGTATCCGGCTTCGTAGATTTTGAGCGACACTTCCTCATGCTCCGCTGCGAAATCCTGAGCGCCTTGCACCATAAGCTCGTAGCTTGGGCTTCCGGCGGTTATCCCGGTGACATAGACGAGGACGGAGAACCCGTCATCTGCTTCCTTTTGCCCGCCGGAGAACAATGCGGCTGCGGACAGGATTGCTGCGACAAAAAAAGCGATTATCTTCTTCATGCCTTGAATATAACCATTATGGGTTTTTTCGTTTAGCGTCTGCTTATGCGCTTTTGCCGATTGAAAGCCTGCTTTTGCCCCGATATGCTGTTTTACCAGCTCCTTTACGTTGCAGGTAAGGTTTTCATCGCTTGGTAAAGCCCCTTGTACTTTCGGTAGGCTTCGCTGTACAGCCCGGCCAGGTCAGGGTTGGGGAGGAATATGCGCCTTGTCTTCACCAGAGCATTGGAAGCGGCCTTCAGGGACGGGTACTCTCCAATCGCCGCATACGCTATCATGGCAAGCCCCAGAAGCTCAGGCTCCGGCGAATCCATTGTGACCACCTGCATCTGGGTCACATCCGCCTTCAACTGGTTGAGAAAAGGACTTGAGGACGGGCCGCCGGTCACCCGCATCTGAGAAGCCGAGGCCCCCAATGCCGCTATGACATCCTTTATGGCAAGGCACACGCCTTCGCATACTGCGCGCGCCATGTCGGCCCTGCCGGTAGACATTGTCATGCCTGTGAAGCTAGCCCTCGCGCCGCTGTCCCACAGAGGAGCCCTTTCACCGGCGAAATAAGGGTTGAACACTACATTGCCGCTTCCCGCCGGGCTGCCGGATGCAATATCATACAGCTGCTGGGCGGAATCGAAGCCGAACATCTCCGCCGCCTTGGCTATCGCCTCGCCGGAGGTGCTGATTATCCCGCTTATGTTGTAATCAACCCCGTTGGGATGTCGATAGCACATAAGCCGGCTATCGTCTGACGGCAGGGATGAGCATAGGTTTATGCCTTCGCTGGTGCCGCTTCTGTCGCAGATAAGACCGGGCTCCATCGTATTTGTCCCCAGAATCGAGGTGACGAAATCGGGGCAGCCGGCTATTACCGATGTTCCTTCCCGCAGCCCCATCATTTTGGCCATCTGTCCGGTGAGCTTGCCTATTTCAGTCCCCATTCTGACAAATGGAGGGAACTTCGATTTGTCCAGCTCAAGCGCTTCCAGCAGCGAATCGTTCCAGTACCATTTCTCCAGCCCTTCAAGGGGCATCAGGGTTGACGGGATTCCGGTGAGGATGAAGTTGACATAGTCCTGGGAGCCAAAGAACCACCTTGCATTGTCGTATACCGGCCGCTCCTTGCGCTTTAGCCGCATTATCTTGGGAATCATGAATGAACTGTCTATGAAGAAGTCCGCCGCCTTGCTTGCCTGGGCGCTTTCTTCCTGCGCCCGCCTGTCAAGCCAGAGCCTTGCCTTTGTGTCCGGCCAAGGCACAAGGGTGGGGCCGTTCCCATCAACCACTATGGCATCCACATCGCCGCCGGGCTGCGCTCCGCCTTGCGGGCAAAGTGTCCGGCTGGCCTGGCATATCAGGTCAATCCATCTAGACGCTTCGGAGCAGAGAAGCCCGTCAAGCTCCATGCTGAGCTTCACAGAAGAGGCAACCCTCCCTCCGCTATCGATGAAAGCGGCTTTCAGTGTCGTCGTGCCGACATCGATTGCCAGAACCATGGCTGCTTCCTCCCATCAGCTTTTCAACGCAATTATATTGAAGCCGCAGTCTTTTCTCAAGCGTTCCGATGCATTTTGAGAAACTGGGTCTTTGGTGTTTCCACAACGAATGCGCCTCTTGCGCTTTTTCACGGCAGCGTTTAACTGCAGGTTTCACGGCAGCGTTTCACAGCAGTCTTTCACGGCAGCATTTCACGGCAGCAGGTTGATGAGATAAACCGCCGCGCAGCTGATGGCCGCCGTCATGGGAAGCGATGCGCCCAGCAGCGCCGCCCCGACCGCCAGGACAAAGGCCGCGGCTCCGGCAATCCGGGAGCCTGTGCAGCTTAGAATCTCGGGAAATGTCATGACAGCAAGCGAAACGTACGGGATATAGTAGAGGAAGCTTTTGAAGAACCTGTTTTCAATTGGCTTTCTGAAAGCGACAAGCGGCAGCGCCCTTATGATGTATGTCACTGCCGCCATGACCACGATGCTTATATAAACGTCATGCTGCATCGGTGACTCCTTTATCCGCAGGGAGCGGCCTTATAAGGGCAAAAGCCGCCGAAACGGCGACTGTAAGCGCCACGACCTTCATACCATAGGAAACCCCGCTGGTTCTGGGGATGATGTCAATCATCCAGCTTGCCAGCATGCTGACGGCCACAACAGCCGCAAGAAGCTTATCCTGTTTCATCGGAGGGAATATCACGGCTATGAACATGGCGTAAAGGGCGACTGCCAGAGCTCCTGATATGCTTTCCGGCAGCGCATCTCCTGTCACCGCTCCGGCTATTGTTCCCAGAACCCAGCCAGGACTGGCCGCCGCCATCGCCCCTATGCTGTACCATGCATTTATCGGAGCCTTCTGGGCGATTGATATTCCGAATATCTCGTCTGACACGATATAGCTCATCAGAAGCCTTTCCCTTATGCGGGTATCGCTCCTTAGCTTAAGCGCAAGCGCTGTGGACATAAGAAGATATCGCATGTTTATGACAAGCTGTGAAAGCGCTATTCCTGAATAGGTGCCGCCGGCGGCCATCATCTTGATTCCCGCCGCCTGTCCTGCGGAGGTGTGGTTCAGAAAGCTCATCAATCCGGCCTGAAACCATGTGAGGCCGTTATGCGATGCATTGATTCCAAGGGTGAAAGACACGGCGAAATACCCAAGCATTATGGGTATTGCGTCCTTTAGACCCTTTAGAAAGCTTGTTCGATTGCATTCCTTCATTTGAAGGGCAATATACAACTATCGCAGGTTTTGTTCCATACCGCCGCGATGGATGCGCAGGAAGCCGTTGATGAATATGAAAAAGGGAACCAACTGCTGCCGGCTCCCTTTCCTTTTCGCCTGCTGCGCCGCCTGACGGCATGCCAGCGGTGCTTAGATGACGTAGGTTATAGCCACCCTCGGGGCGATTGTCCATGAGAAGTATTTGTCCTGGGTCTGTTTCACCGGATCTGCAGAGCCGATCTTCACCTTCTGATTGGCAACGAACCAGAGAGAGGCCTTTGCCCCGCCCTGCAGGTAGAGGCTGTCGCCCAGCTTAAAAATCGCCGAGCCGTTCAGTGCGAGTCCCATGAAGGTCTACGTGACCTTCGTGGTGACGCCCAAAGCCGTGTAGCTCTTGGATTTCGCGGCAAGCTCAAAGCCGGCGCCCATAAGCAGATTAAGCTTGCCGGCCTTTGTCCTGTACGCCGCACCTGCAGTCACGTCAAAGAAAGTCGGGTACTTTCCGTCTTCATAGCCAAGGTCGGTAGGGTCTGTCTCGATATCGTTCATCTTGACCTTGGCGGACAGCGAGGCGGTCATGCCCGCATCCAGGAACAAGCCTATGTTGGATTTCTTGTCAAAGAACACCGTGTCGCTTATGGAAATCGGAAGCTGGGTGATGGTGACCGTCATCTTGGTGGATGGAGCGGTTTCGTATGTCTGTCGCTGGAATCCAACGCCGATGTTGGCGCTGAGATAGTTCTCCATTGATGACTTGGCAAGCGCAGGCATTGCCGCCAGAAGCACGACAAGCACGATTGAGATGATTGTTTTCTTCATTTGTACTCTCCTATCAGATTTGTTTTTCATCATTGCATTAAGCAACAAGTTCCAATCTATATAAACAACCGAGAACGGCGAATGTTTCATGGAGATTGGATTTTCTTGGTCAAACATCACCGTAAGGCCACCCCGATGCTCGGAAAGGGTTCACAAAACCCGCCATAAAAAGTAATATTTGGCCAGATGAAGACTTCAAAGGAAAAGCATTACAGGATAGGGGAGCTGGCCCGCAAGGCGAATGTCACCGTCCGCACTGTGCGTTATTACGAGGATCTCGGGCTTCTCAAGACAAACGGCAGGTCGGAGGGCGGCCAGAGGGTCTACACCGACATGGACCTTGTCTACCTGATGCGCATAATGCAGCTCAAGGGCTACGGTCTCTCCCTTGAGGAAATCAGCCGGATTGTCAGGCTGGGCTTCGAGGATTCAACCGGCGAGAAGCGGCGCATGGAACTGATGGCTCAGTACCAGAACCTCATCTCAAAGGAAAAAGAGGTGATACGGAACCACGAGGAGCTGCTCAGGCAGCTTGAATGGAACCTCTCGCAGCTTCAGAACTCAAAGGATGCTTTCAGAAAATGCCCCGGGCCGGCCTGCGAGGACTGCGATATAAGAGACTCGTGCATGATATGCAGGGTGCTTGACGAATGACAGGCGGCAATGACGGATACGGGCGGCCTGATAAGGAAAGGTTGATATAAGATGGATGGCAGGTATTATTTCTTCAAGTCGATTGAAACGGAGCTGTGGTTCAACCTCGCTCTTGAGGCGTATCTTCTCAACACATATGCGCCTCATGGCGATATGCTGTACCTATGGCAGAATGACAAGTGCATCGTGATCGGACGATACCAGAATCCGTGGGCCGAATGCCGTCTCGATGCTCTCAAGGCGGACGGGGTGATGCTGGGAAGGCGCCCCAGCGGCGGAGGCGCTGTTTACCAGGATCTGGGGAACGGCTGCTTCACCTTCGCCAATCCGCGTGACCGTTACGACAAATCGCAGAATTTCTCCATCGTCTCCGATGCCCTGAAAAGGCTTGGGCTTGACTGCGAGCTAAGCGGAAGGAACGATGTGATGGTGGAAGGCCGCAAGGTTTCCGGCAGCGCATTCCAGCTTTCGTCCCGATTTGCGAGCCATCATGCCACCATGCTTGTCAATGCCGACATAGGGAAGGTAAACGATTATCTTACCCCTCATCAGACAAAGCTCCAGTCCAAGGGCGTCAAGTCGGTGGCTTCCAGAATAGCGAATCTTGCCGATTTCAAGCCCGGGCTTGACGTGGCCTCGTTCTACGGCGCACTGGAGGAGTCGTACTCCGGCCGCTTCGGCGATGCTGTCGAGAGCAAGGTTTTCTCCAAGGCTGATCTTGCAGGCCTGCCCGAACTAGCCTCATTCTATAAGGAATTCAGCTCCCCGGACTGGATTTACGGCAAGACCCCCCAGTTCACCCACAAGATAGAGGGCCGCATAGCCATGGGAGGCGTTTCATTCCTGCTTGATGTCAGCAAAGGTGTGATACAGAGCGTCAAGGTCTATTCCGACACATTGGAATCCGGGGTGGTGGAGGCGCTTGAGTCAATCCTGCCCGGATGCAATTACGACGGGGACGGCATAATGGCGCTTGCGCAGAGCCTCGGTGCATCAAGTCCGGCAGGCGTAAAAGGCACGGCAGCTGCGGCAGGTGCCGCAGATGCAACAGGTGCCGCAGATGCAGCAGGTGCGGCGAATGCAGCAAACGCATTGAGCGCAGCAGGTGCGGCGAATGCAGCAAACGCATTGAGCGCAGCAGGTGCAGCCCAGGGGCTTTCCGGCGAAGAGACTGAGGCCGAGGCGCAGGCGAAACGGGCGCTGACCCGGCAGGCTCTGGAGTTCCTGGCCGGCGGAATATGAGGCTCTTCCCGGATTTCTGTGGGATTGACATTCTCGAGACTGGCCATGGCACCCTCGGGATCATGGCGTTCTCTGATGCTCTCTTATGGCATCTGATGCGCTCTGATGATATTCTGTCAGATTGGCGCGGAACCTGTCTTGCGCAGGGCAAGGTCAAT
>JBQNBA010000015.1:0-19654 GCA_052170175.1 Sphaerochaetaceae bacterium
TATTGGGTTAGCGTATGCTAACCAAATCTTCGTTGACTTCCATTTCAACATGGCAGGCAATAAGACTTTAGAAGCTTGGAAATGGCTGATTGAATGCAGGCAGGGAGGGGAAATGCTTCCTGATTATAAGAACTGGGTGCCATTTGGCATGGTTGTGTCTCTTGCTGCAGGAACGCTTTTATGCTTTGCCCTGCTGCTGATTTTCGGCGTGATTGGCTTGTGGGTCAGCGGCGCAGTCAGGATTGGGCTGTTTGTTGTGTTCCTTCTGGGCTTTGGCTTTTGCGCTGTATTCCTTTTCCTGTACATCCGCTTGCGCAGGGCTTTTTCATATACGGGGAAACGGCAGCTTTCGCGCCAGATAATAGAAGGAGTCGCCAGTCATGTCAAGCTGCCTCCCGGCGGTGTGGGGCTTGATGTTGGCTGCGGCAGCGGTGCGCTGACGATTGCCTGCGCCAAGCGGAACAAGCAGGCTATGATGGTGGGCATTGACCGATGGGGCAAGGATTACAGCTCTTTCAGCAAGCTGCTTTGCGAAAGGAATGCTGTTGCGGAGCATGCGGATAATGCGAGGTTCCTGAAAGGTGATGCAACCAAGCTGGAATTCCCGGACGATAGCTTTGACGCTGTGACAAGCAACTACGTATACCATAATATCGCATTGGCAAACAGGCAGGAGCTGCTGCTGGAGACGTTGAGGCTGTTGAAGAAAGGCGGCTGCTTTGCGATTCACGATATCATGTCCTTCCGGCGGTACGGCGATATGGAGGCTTTCAGAAGGAGGCTTCTCGATATGGGGTACGCAAAAGCCGAGCTGATTGACACGGCAAATGGAATGTTCATGAGCCGCAGGGAGGCGAAACTGCTGTTCCTTGACGGCTCGATGTTGCTGATTGGCACAAAATGAATGATTGGCACAAAATGAATGATTGACACAAAACGACTGATTGGCACAGGATGACTGATTTGCGGATGAGGAATGGCGGATTGGGGAATGGGCAAGCTCGCGCTTGTGCATTTCCCCTGCTTTTTGTATTATTGCGTTATGTTCTGCTTAGCCGATTCCCAGAAGGAAGACCCAGCAGGAAGACGTGGTTGACCTGTATATATCCTGGGAAGGGTGATGTTTGACATAAAACTGACAGGAAGCGATTTTAATGCGTATAAGCCTTAGAGATATTGAGAGGAATTACGGCGGGCTGCATGCTGTCGCCGGCATATCCCTGGAGATTCCGGAAAACAAGATATTCGGAATCATAGGCAGATCCGGAGCGGGCAAGTCGACCTTGGTGAGAATCATGAGCCTTCTGGAGAAGCCGGACAGGGGAAGCGTCTGGTTTGATGACAGAAGGGTTGATGCGCTGCTGGGGAACGAGGTCATTGAGCAGCGCCGGCATATAGGCATGATTTTCCAGAATTTCAATCTGTTCTCTTCAAGGACGGCCGGCGGGAATGTGGCATATCCGCTGGAGATATGCAGGACGCCTTCGGCGGAAATCAAGGCCAGGGTCATGGAGCTGATGGCCCTCGTGGGGCTTGAGGACAGGATAGATGCGCCCATAAGCACGCTCAGCGGCGGTCAGAAGCAGAGGGTGGCGATTGCCAGAGCCCTGGCGAACCGGCCTGCGATATTGTTTTGCGATGAGGCCACAAGCGCCCTTGACCCGCAGACGACCCGGTCCATACTTGACCTTATCAAGGACATTCAGAGGAAAATGGGGCTCACTGTGGTGATGATAACCCACCAGATGGAAGTTGTCAGGGACAGCTGCAACTTCGTTGCCGTGCTTGATGAAGGGAGAGTGGTTGAGCAAGGGGCTGTTTCTGAGCTGTTCGCCCATCCGAGAAGCGCTGTCACAAAGGATTTCCTCGCGCACCTGATGACGGTGGAATCCCGGGACAAGGATTTGGTCAGATGGTCCAGGAAAGGCGGTCGCTACACATTGCGATTCCGCGGTGGAATGACTGATACCCCCGTGTTGAGCAAGCTGTCGCGTCTGCTGCCGGTCGAGGTGAACATAAGGGCCGGAGGGGTTCAGCATGTTGAAGGCGAGGAGATAGGCACAATCATCTGTGATATCACAGGGGATGAGGAGAATAAGCAAAAGGCGATTTCTTATCTCAGGGGTCAGGGAATAGTCGTGGACGAGGAGGAAGCCGATGCAGGAAATCGTTGAATTGGTGGGGACAGCCGCCTGGCAGACTGTGATAATGGTTTTCTTCTCAACGGTCTTCTCCCTTCTCATCGGTCTTCCGATTGGGGTGCTGCTCTGCATAAGCGCTCCGGAGGAACAGGGCGGCATAAAGCCGATGAAGGTTCTGAATGAAGTCCTTTCGCGCCTTGTGAACGTCTTGCGCTCCTTCCCGTTCCTGATACTTATGATAGTCTTGTTTCCGCTTTCAAGGGTGATTCTGGGGCGCAGCATAGGGACAGAGGCCACCATAGTGCCGCTTTCTATAGCCGCAGCTCCTTTTGTCGCAAGGGTCATGGAGACTGCGCTGAAAGAGGTTGACCGGGGAGTGATTCAGGCCGCCAGGTCGATGGGTTCGACAAACTGGCAGATTGTAATCAAGGTGCTTATCCCTGAGGCGCTTCCTTCGCTTGTTTCAGGAATGACGTTGACAATCATAAACCTGATTGGATATTCGGCGATGGCCGGCACGATAGGGGGCGGCGGGCTTGGCGATCTGGCGATAAGATACGGGTTCCAGAGATGGCGTTCTGATGTCCTTCTGGGGGCGGTGATTGTCATTCTCCTGATGGTGGAGCTTATACAGGTCATCGGAAATGCGATAAGCGCAGCGCTTCTTCGCAGACGCTGATGATATGCTGGGGGGCTTTTGAAAGGGATCATCTTCTCAACGAGACGTTTTTGAAAAAGGTATTGCATTTTTATGCAGAAAATCCGTGTGAAAGGGGTTGAAAAAAAACAGCAAAACATTTAATGTGCTGATAACACTTTCAAGGAGACCGTCATGAAGGCTTCCAATTCCTATTTCATTTCCTGCATGATGTCTCTCATGATGCCCGTCAGGGCATGACTATTTGTTTTTCATTGGATTAATCTTTTTGTTTTTGTGAATGACGGCGGGAGCTGTCATTGTCCGTTCCAAATCGTTGTGATCGAGACGATTGAGAACACGATTCCGGCAAGGCATGGCTGCGCCGGATATGCCGCCCATCGATTTGTCTGTCAGAAGTCTTTTGTCTGTCAGAAGTCTTTTGTCTGTCAGAAGTCTGGCAGGAATGCGGTTCAGCATGGAATCCGGGCGGATGCAGCATTCATCTGCTGCGTTTATTAGGAGTAATATATGAAGAAGCTTTTCACCATTGTTCTGGTTTCATTGCTTGCAGTCGCATTTGTTTTCGCCCAGGGTGCAAAGGAAACGGGAAAGACCGTTCTGAAAGTGGGGGCCACGCCGGAGCCGCATGCCGAGATGCTGAAGCTTGTGGTTGATGACCTTGCGGCGCAGGGAATAGAGCTCCAGGTTGTTGAATTCACCGATTATGTCACGCCCAACACCGCCCTGGAAGAGGGTGAGCTTGATGCTAATTTCTTCCAGCACATACCGTATCTTGAGTCATTCAACACGGACCATGGGTATCACCTTGCCAATGCCGGAGGGATTCACATCGAGCCGCTTGCAGTTTATTCGAAGAAGGTCAGCGCACTTGGGAGCCTTAGGAGCGGGGCCCTCATCGCTATTCCCAACGATCCGACAAATGAGGGCAGGGCTCTCCTGCTTCTCCAGTCTGCCGGGCTCATAGCCTTGAAGGATTCCAGCAAGCTTGATTCCACCGTAAACGATATAGCCGCCAATGCGCTTGGGCTCAAGTTCTCCGAGCTGGAAGCGGCCACTATTCCGCGCGTGCTTCAGGATGTCGATGCCGCTGTGATAAATGGCAATTATGCGATACCCGCAGGCTTGACCGCAACGAAGGATGGTCTTTTTGTGGAAGGCGCCGATAGTCCGTATGTCAATGTCATTGCGGTGAAGCAGGGCAATGAGAGCAATCCAGCCATCAAGACTCTTGTATCCGCGCTCCAGAGCCAGGAGGTTAAGGACTGGGTGGCCAGCAGATATCCTAATGGCGAAGTGGTGCTGGTTTTCTAGCTTGCGCTTTGACTGGCCTGCTTTGCATGCAGTCATATGATTTCTGGATTCAGATAATCCAGCCTGTCCTTTGTGGCGGGCTGGATTTTTTTGGCTCTTCACGGATTTCTGTGGGGGATGGGGGATTGACACCCTCGGGATTGTCTATGGCATTCTCGGGACTATGGCGTTCTCTGATGCGCTCCGGTGCCGTTCTGTCAGGTTAGTGCGGAATCTGTCTTTATGCGCCAGGATAAAGGATTGGGGGAAGGCATCCCGCAGAAATCCGTGAAGAGCTGATTTTTTTTGCAGGGATACATGATTGTGTGCCTGATTGCCGGAAGACTTGCCATCCTCGCGGCGTCGGGTTTGAATATGCCGCGGAGGGAAGGGTTTTGTTTGACATAATATGCAATTGTGCAGATAAAAATAATGTGATAAGGTATTTATACATTTCATGCAGGGAGAATGATATGCCGAAGGTTGTTGATCATGATAAGCGCAAGGAGGAGATACTCAGAGTGGCGCTTGATGTCTTCGCCAAGGATGGTTACGATGATTCGAACCTGAGCTTGATAGCAAAAGGCTGCGGGCTTTCCAGGGCCACCCTTTATCAGTACTTCAAGAATAAAGAGGACATATACTATTTCGCTCTGAAACAGTCCACCGAGGATATGTTTCACAAATACAGCGAGATTGAATGGGCTCAGAAATCACATCCGGTGCAGGCAATCCTCGACATATGCGATGATATAATGAATACGGCATTGCGTCATCGCAATAAGATAAAGAATCTGATAGCCGCAGTAAGCAAGATTGATCAGAATCTGGAGGATGCTGTCTACAGGAGGACGGCTAAGCTCCAGCATCTTTTCAGGAGGCTTATCAGGTTCGGCATGAAGGACGGGAAGATACGCGAGTGCGATGTCGCCTTTGCTGTAAGGCAGGTTGTCGTGCTGATTGAGTCGTACTGCTTCCAGCTGACATTCTTCTCCACCGAATCCGCCGAAGCGGTGCGTTTTGTGTTGCACAATCAGCTTGATGCGCTTAGAATTGATTAGGGCTTGATAAGCAGACCTGTATAAAAGACTAGACCTGTATAAGCAGACTTTTATAAAAGAGACATTCATAAAGAGAAAGGCGGCAGATGGCTCTGATTGCAATAATACTGGGTTTTATTGTTCTATTATACGCTTTGATGGCACTGATTGCCCTCATGCGCAGGAAATCATGGAAGGCATCAAGACCGTTGCCGGCCAGGCTTTTCCATGTTTCCCAGAAGGAGAAGAGCAGGGCCGCAGGGATTCTTGCCCGCCTTGTGAGATGCCGGACTGTTTCCTACCCCGATGAGGCACTGATGGATTGGACGGAGTTTGGCAGTATGCGGCGTGAGCTGGCCGAAGCCTTCCCGCTTGTTCATCAAAAGCTTGGTATGGAGATTGTCGGAACGGCGGCTCTTGTCTACCGATGGGATGGTGCGGATGCGTCATTGGAGCCTGTCCTGCTCACAGCTCATCAGGATGTTGTCCCGCCGGGTGACAGCTCTGAATGGACCCATGGCCCGTTTGACGGCGAAATTGCTGATGGGTTTGTCTGGGGGCGCGGTGCTTTTGATGTCAAGCTGCAGATAGCGGGGATTCTTTCTGCCATGGAGAAGCTTCTCGGAGAGGGCTTTGTGCCTCAGCGGACGGTTTTTGCAGCGTTCGGCTGCAATGAAGAGGTCAGGGGAGAGTCCGCAGCGGAAATTGCAAAGCGCTTTTCTGCTCAAGGACTGCATTTCCACATGGTTCTCGACGAGGGCGGGGCGGTGATGGAATCGCTGATGAAGCAGATACGCTCCCCCGCAGCGGTGGTCGGTATTGCCGAGAAAGGGAATGCAAATCTGCTGCTGGAGGTGCGCAAGCATGGCGGACATAGCTCCACGCCGGACAATCCCACTTCGGTGGGGATTCTGGGCAGGGCTTTGGATCGGCTGGAAAGCCGTCAGATGCCATCTCGCCTTGTGGCGCCCATGAAGCAGTTTCTGCTCACCGCCGGGGCTGCCTCGACCGGCATGGTTTCGCTGCTTTTCTCTAATCTTTGGCTGACCAGGCCGCTTGTTCTGAAAGCGTTGGGCTCGGCTCCCGGCATGGCCGCCTTTGTCAGGACGACTCATGCCGCCACGATGTGCAAAGGCTCGGAAGTCTGCAATGTGATTCCAGAGGAGGCAAGCGCGATAGTCAATTTCAGGCTGCTTGGGGATGATGACGGGGAAGCGGTGATGCGCTGGGTCGGACGGGTGATAAATGACAAGAGGGTATCTGTTTCTCTTCACGACAAGCCTGTTCTTCAAAGTGAAGCGTCTCCGGTTGATTGCAAGCAGTTCAGGGATTTGGAATCAGTGATAAGCGCCGTTTTCAGCGGGACGATCACTGTTCCTTACTGCATGGCCGGAGCGACCGATGCGAAGAACTACGCCTGCGTGTCTGAACACATCTACAGGTTCACGCCCGCCTTGATGGATTTCGGAGAGCTTGGCAGGATGCATGGGACGGACGAGAGGATAAGCCTGGATAACGTAGGCCGGGCGCTTTGCTTCTATATGACGTTCATCAATCAAGTCTGCTCATAAGGTGCTTTGTTGCCTATTGCCCCCGGTTTTATTAGATTTTGTTATGATGGATATTGGGCTGAATGCCCGATGACGAGGAGTGATTAATGGAATTTGATAGATTCACAGTGAAGGTCAAGGAAGCCATCACAGATGCACAAGCCCTCGCCGCGAAGAGCAACAACGCCGAGATAGGCTGCGAGCATCTGATGTACAGCTTCCTGATGCAAGAGAACGGCATGGCGCGCAGCCTGCTGGAGAAGCTGGGGACAGACCCGAACGTGTTTGCCTCCGAGCTTAGAGCGCTTATTGACAAGAACCCCAAGAGCTACGGCTCCAATGCCCGTGTCGTGATTTCCGACCATCTTAACAACGTGCTGTCCAGAAGCCAGGATGAGGCGGCGTCCATGAAGGATGAATTCATAAGCACCGACCACATAATACTGTCCATGGTGGATGAGAACGACTCTGTCGGCGAGCTTTTCAGAAAGTTCGGGCTCAGGCGGAATCAGATGCTTGAGGCGCTGAGGTCTCTCAGGGGTAACCAGCGGGTCACCGATGAGGATGCTGAGAGCAAATACGGTGCGCTTGACAAATACTGCAAGGATATAACGGCGCTTGCAAGAAGCGGCAAGCTTGATCCGGTCATCGGAAGGGATGAAGAGATACGAAGGGTCATGCAGGTGCTTTCCCGCAAGACAAAGAACAATCCGGTTCTGATTGGAGAGCCCGGGGTGGGCAAAACCGCCATAGTGGAAGGTCTTGCCGAGCGCATTGTGTCAAAGGATGTTCCGGAATCGTTGAAGGACAAGAGGTTGCTGGAGCTTGACCTCGGGCAGCTTGTCGCCGGTGCGAAATACCGGGGCGAGTTCGAGGAGCGTCTCAAGGCGGTTATAAACGACGTCGCCAAGAGCGAGGGGCAGATAATCCTGTTCATAGATGAGCTTCACACCATAGTCGGGGCGGGGGCTGCCGAAGGCTCGACCGATGCGTCCAATCTCATAAAGCCTGCGCTTGCAAGGGGCGAGCTGCATACTGTGGGAGCCACCACGCTTGACGAGTATCGCAAGTATATAGAGAAAGACAAGGCCTTGGAAAGGCGTTTCCAGCCGGTTTATGCCAACGAACCTTCCGTAGAGGATACGATTGCGATTCTCAGAGGCATAAAGGAACGTTATGAGGTTCATCATGGGGTTCGGATAAAGGACGATGCGCTTGTGGCGGCAGCGGTGCTTTCAAACCGTTACATCACAAGCCGATTTCTCCCTGACAAGGCTATCGATCTTGTGGATGAAGCCGCCAGCCAGCTTAAGATGGAGATAGAGAGCCAGCCTGTGGAGCTTGACAAGATTGAGCGCAGGATGCTTCAGCTTAACATAGAGAAGCAGGCGCTTTCAAAGGAGACTGACCCGAATTCCGCAAAGCAGCTTGAGAAGATAAGCGGCGAGCTTGCCGAGCTTGGAGAGAAACGCTCTGCCATGCATCTTAAGTGGGAGAACGAGAAGAGCATAATAGACGGGATACGCTCTTCCAAGGCGGAGATTGAGAGGCTCAAGACCGATGAGGTGCTGGCGGAGCGCGAAGGAAACCTTGGCAAGGCGGCGGAGATAAAGCATGGCCGGATTCCTGAGCTGAATGCTAAGATAGCGTCTATGAGCGACAGCCTCAAGAAGATTCAGGAGAAAGGCTCCCTGCTGCGTGAAGAGGTCGGGGATGAGGACATAGCCAGGGTCGTTTCAACGTGGACAGGAATCCCGGTGGGCAAGATGCTCTCCGGCGAGATGGCGAAATATCGGAAGCTTGAGGATATACTTCACGAGAAGGTGATAGGTCAGGATGAGGCGGTCAGCGCAGTGTCCAATGCAATCAGGCGCAACAAGACAGGCTTGAGCGATCAGAACAGGCCTCTCGGCTCCTTCCTGTTCGCCGGCCCCACCGGAGTCGGCAAGACGGAGCTTGCCAAGGTGCTGGCTGATTTCCTGTTTGACAGCGAGAAGGCGCTTGCGCGGATTGACATGAGCGAGTACATGGAGAAATTCTCGGTTTCCCGCCTGATAGGAGCACCTCCCGGGTACGTTGGATATGATCAGGGCGGTCAGCTCACCGAGATAGTCCGCAGAAGGCCATACTCCGTGATACTGTTTGATGAAATCGAGAAAGCCCATCCCGATGTGTTCAACATCCTGCTCCAGCTGCTTGATGATGGGCGTCTCACCGATGGGCAGGGGCGGGTTGTGGACTTCCGCAACACGATAGTCATAATGACAAGCAACCTTGGGTCTTCGGAGATTCTGGGCAGCGCAAGCTTCGATGAGGCCAGGTCGCGCGTTCTGGATATAATACGCCATAGCTTCAAGCCGGAGTTCATAAACCGGATAGATGAGATTATAGTGTTCAATCGCCTTGACCGTCAGGCTATAGGCAGGATAGTGGAGCTTCAGCTTTCGCAGCTTGCATCGCGTGTCGCTGCTAAGGGCTTCACCCTTTCATGGACGCCGGCGGTCGCACAGATGATAGGAGACAAGGGATTCAGCCCCGATTTCGGCGCACGGCCGATAAAAAGGACGCTTGTCAACGAAATAGAGAACCCGCTGGCGTTGAAGCTGCTCTCCGGCGCTTTCAGCGAAGGAAGCGCAATACATCTGGACGTATCCGGCGGCAGCCTGTCCATCTCCGGGCAAGATGCTTCCGGCTAGCATAAGGATGCTTCCAGCTAGCATAAGGATGCTTCCAGCCGGCATAGGGATGCTTCTGACTAGCATAAGGATGCTTCCAGCCAGTATAAGGATGCTTCTGACTAGCAGGCAGGTGCTTCCGCATGGCTTGACCGTCAGGCTATAATGCGGTGCGAGGGCATTGTATCTGAATCGAGCCTCTCCATGCATGAAGCGGATTCATTCCGCAATGCTTGGGGAAAGCATCCCACAGAAATCCGTGAAGAGCCTAAGTTTTCTTAGGAAGGCTGGGCGGCGATTTTCCGCTCCCAGCCTGAGAATCTGAAGTAAAGGTACATTATCGCCGAGCAGACGACCCAGCCCGCGGGATAGCCCAGAGCCACTGCCTGCACCGATGAGGTGAGCTGTGTCACGATGGCCAGATAAATCTGCCTGAACACGACGAAAGACCCGAGCATTATCAGCATGGGGGTGCGGGCGTTGCCGATTCCGCGCAATGCACCTGCATGGATGAGATTGAAGCAGCAGAGAAAAGACAGCGGCATCAGCAGGCGCATGAAAAGCGTGCCGAAGCGGAGAACATCCTCATCTCTGTTGAACAGCGATATTATCTGCGGCGCCCAGATTGCAAGGAGGCTTGATATGGCTGCCGTCATGGTGAGCGATATGAAGAGCGCCGTTCTTATGCCCTGCTTTATCCTGTTGACCTTGCGGGCTCCGGCGTTCTGCCCCACAAAGGTGGTCACTGATATGCCGATGCTCCGGCGTGGCAGGTTAAGGAACGAGTCAACCCTTGCATAAACTCCCCAGCCTGATGTGCTTGCCGCTCCGAAGCTGTTTATGTAGGACTGGACGAACACGTTCGAGAAGGCGGTGATTGCCATCTGCAATCCTGCCGGTACTCCGATTTTGAATATTAGCCTCAGAGAAGGCATGTCAGGCTTCATCTCTCCGAGCTTTAGGCTGTAACATTCGGAGGAATGCAGAAGAAGCCGCAGGATGAGCAGGCATGATATGAATTGGCTTAGAATCGTCGCATATCCCACTCCTGCCACGCCCAGTTTCAGCTTTATGACGAAGAACAGGTCAAATATCACATTCAGGATCGATGACAGCACCAGAAAGAAGAGCGGCCGCCTTGAATCCCCGACAGCGCGCAGGATAGCCGAGCCCATGTTGTAGACTGTCAGCCCCATGATTCCGCTGAAGTATATGCGCAGATAGATAAGAGCATCCGGATAGATTTCCCTGGGTGTCTTCATTGCGCGCAGCAGAAAGGGGGTCATCAGGATTCCGGCGAATGTCAGCGCAAGCCCGATTGCCAGAGACAGGATTATCGCCGTGTGTATTGCCTTGCGCATCGACTGGATGGAGCCTGCGCCGAATCGCTGCGATATGACGACGCTTGCCCCCGTGGAAAGCCCCAGAAAGAATCCAATCAATGTGTTGATAGGTGCAGTCACCGAAGTCACAGCTCCAAGCGCATGGGCCCCGACGAAGTTGCCCACGACTATGCTGTCCACAGTGTTGTAGAATTGCTGGAATATGTTTCCTGCCAGAAGCGGCAGTGAGAATGCTATTATCTGTTTCCATATGACCCCATCGGTCATATCCATCGTGGTTGCTCTGTGCATTGGAACAACTAAGTTGTAGCAGATTAAAGTGCCTATAGCAACATTATTTCATTGTTCCTTGTTCGTTTTTGCCTGTCTGTCAAATCGCTGTAGTCCGATGCAGTGTCTATGTCGGTTGTCCATTCGGGGCCTTCCACCTCCAGGTTGCAGATATCCCTTCCTTCCAGAAGCTTTCTGACCGACAGGTCATCGCCACTTGAAAGTATGGCGGAGCGCATCCTGCCGGAGAGGAGCACCGGGTGTCCCGGCCTGCCGTTTGAGAACGGCCGCACAGCGTCATGATTGGCCAGAAACGGAACGAGGGCGAGAAAGCACTTGGAAGTCAGAAGGGGGAGGTCGCAGAGCGTGATGAAGAACGGGCTGTCCCCGGACAGGGCCGAGGCTCCCGCCTTTGTGGAAGAGAACTGCCCCTTCTCATAACGGGGGTTGAGCGTGAATCGTATGCTTCCTGAGCGCAGACCTTCGCTTACTCTGGGGGAGGCTGAAAGAACAGAGCGTATCTTGTCTGATTCGAAGCCCGTGACGATGACCAGCTCATCCTCATTCGGGTCCATTGCATCAATGACTTGGCTCACGCAATGGAGGCAGAGCGGCATCCCGTTGTATGGGAGAAGGAGCTTGTTTGCCTCTTGGAATCTTGAGGATACGCCTGCTGCAAGAATGATGAAATCCATGCTCTGCTCCTTGTTGAACGATTTGATAATCATTATACTTGCATTTCAAGATGATAGCTACATATGTGAACTGCATTGCCGTGATTGCCGGGGCGTTGATAGGATTGATGCTGCGTTCAAGGGTCTCCGAGAAGTTCAAGGAGATAGTCATGGCATCAAGCGGGCTTGTGACGATAGTGCTTGGAATCAAGATGGCTCTGGAATCCGCTAATGCCGTGGCGCTGATTCTGTCAATGATGCTCGGCGGCGTGGCAGGATACGCCCTTCGCATAGAAGAAGGGGTGCTTGCCGTGGGGGAGAAGCTGGAGCGGCTTGCCCGGCGTGATAAGAAGGCGCGCCGCATTGAAACAGCTTCGGAAGCGGAAGGCGTGTTGAATGAGGACGCAGTCTTCTCTGATGGAAACGGACTTGGCGCTGCCGGCCGCCCGGATGCAGAACACAGCACGGACGCTGGGGGCAGGACGGAGGGAGGGTCGATGTTTGCCCAAGGTTTCATGAGCGCATCTATTCTGTTCTGCTCAGGGGCCATGACCGTGGTCGGCTCCATTCAGGCGGGCACTGCGGGAGAGTATCAGACGCTGCTGGTCAAATCAATCATGGACGGCTGCATGGCTATAGTATTTGGCGCAGCATATGGAATAGGCGTGGCTTTCTCATCCCTCTTCATCCTTGTTTATCAGGGCTTCTTCACACTCGCAGGCGGATGGATAGAGCCTTTGATTGGGGATGCCGGGATAAACGAGCTTGCCGCCGCAGGAGGGGTTCTGCTTATGATGATCGGCCTGGGGCTGCTGGGGCTGCGGAGATTCAAGACCGCCAATTTCCTTCCATCTCTGGTTCTGGCTCCCGTGCTGCTGTGGGCTGTTTCTCAGATTCCTTTTTTGAATTGAGTGTATTCTTATTCGTATTCTTATAAAAACCATTATGGCAATGTTCACCTTAATAAGTAATTATGATATCCGACATCTGGATTTCTTAAAATAATTCCAACAGCCCGCAGTTTGTGATATATTGTTACTGCGATTGGCCGTTGCGTGACAAGCAAGGCAAATCGGCATGATTGACAACAAGCGAGGATTTCTTCATGGAGAATAATGATTCCGTTCCGAATACAAGGTTCTCACCTGCTGCAGAGGCGATAGAGAAGGATTTCGCCGAGCAGCTCAAGTACTCTATGGATGCCGACATATATCATACGACCGATGAGAACAGATTCGCGGCGCTGGCCTTGACCATCAGGGACAGGATAATCCATCAGTGGGATGAGAGCCGCAAGACGCAGAGGCGCTGCGGAGCGAAGCGGGTATACTACCTTTCGCTTGAATTCCTGATGGGACGGGCGATGAACAGCAACATAGTCAACATGGGGCTTGAAGAGCCTGTGAGGAAAGCCATTGGGAATCTCGGGTACAAGTACGAGGAGCTTGAGGAGATGGAGAAGGACGCCGGGCTTGGAAACGGGGGATTGGGGCGTCTTGCCGCATGCTTCATGGATTCGATGGCCACGCTGGAGATTCCCGCCTATGGATACGGAATACGATATGACTATGGAATCTTCAACCAGAAGATTCAGCATGGATATCAGGTGGAGCTGCCCGATTCATGGCTTTCAGGCTACGGCAACCCTTGGGAGATATGCAGGCCGGACTTGGTTTATCCGGTTCAATTCGGCGGAAGCGTGAGCGTTATAAGAGAGCATGGCCGGGACAACTACAAGTGGGTCGGCTCCGAAGTGGTTCAAGGGCTCGCCTATGATATGCCGATAATAGGGTACAAGGCCAAGACGGTGAACACCCTGCGTCTTTTTTCGGCCCGGGCTGCCAATGAGTTCAACTTCAAGGAGTTCAACGAAGGCGATTACACGGAGGCTGTAAGAGAGCGCAATCAAGCCGAGAACATAAGCAAGGTTCTTTATCCGAATGACACAGGATACCTTGGGAAAGTGCTCAGACTGAAACAGCAGTACTTCTTCGTGGCCTGCGCCCTCGCCGATATTGTCAGGAGGTTCAAGCGTGAAGGCGAGGCATGGGGCCGCTTCCCCGATTTCGCCGCCATCCAGCTGAATGACACGCATCCGTCCATAGCCATAGCCGAGTTGATGAGGATTCTTGTCGATGTCGAGAACCTGGACTGGGAAGAGGCCTGGGACATAACCGTGAAGGCCATGGGCTACACGAATCACACTCTGATGCCCGAGGCGCTGGAGAAGTGGTCGGTTGACATGATGGGCAGTCTGCTGCCGCGTCATATGCAGATAATCTATGAGATAAACAGGAGATTCCTGGAACATGCCGTGACATTCTTCCCAATGAACGATGATGCTATCAGGAAGGTGAGCATAATAGAGGAATCCAGACCCAAGATGGTGAGGATGGCCAATCTGGCCATAGTGGGCAGCCACTGCACAAACGGGGTGGCGCGGCTTCACAGCAATCTGCTCAAGAGCCAGATGTTCCCTGAATTCAGTGTGATATTCCCCGAAAGGTTCACCAATGTCACCAACGGGGTGACCCAGAGGCGCTGGCTGCTGTCCGCCAACCCGGAGCTTTCATCGCTTATAACAGATGCAATCGGCAGCGGATGGATAAGCGATTTCTCCCGGATTTCAGCCCTTGCGCCATTTGCCGAGGACAAGGGATTCCGAGATGATTTCGCCAAGGCCAAGAAAGCCTGCAAGGTCAGGGCATCGGATTTCCTGAAAGGAGAGTGCGGGATCGCAGTTGACCCGGAGTCGATATTTGATGTTCAGGTCAAGCGCATACATGAGTACAAGCGGCAGCTCCTTAATGCAATGGACATACTCCTTATATATATGCGGCTCAAGAACGACAAGAGCTACCGCGATGCCTTCCCCAAGACGACTTTCCTCTTTGGGGGCAAAGCGGCGCCGGGATATGTCAACGCCAAGCTTTCGATAAAGTTCATAAGCAATCTGAGCCAGATTATAAACCATGACTCGGCTGTCAATGACAAGCTGGCCGTTCATTTCATGCCCAATTATCGCGTCACGATGGCGGAGCGCATAATCCCGGCCACCGATATCTCCGAGCAGCTGTCCACCGCCGGGATGGAGGCTTCCGGAACGGGCAACATGAAGTTCATGATAAACGGCGCCATGACTGTAGGCACCCTTGACGGGGCGAACGTTGAGATGGCCGAGGTTCTGGGTGACGACAACATATTCATATTCGGTCACACGGCGCAGCAGGTCAGGCAGATGAGGGATGGCTATGATCCGTACGATTTCATATTCTCTGATGACGCCGTCAAGGAAATGGTGGATCTTCTGCTTTCCGGGTATTTCAATGTCTCAGAGCCTCGCGTGTTCAATCCTCTGAGAGAGGCGATATTCGGCAGCGGGAAGGACCGTTTCATGCTGCTTGCCGACCTGAGGATGTACTTTGAGGCGCATGAGAGGGCGATAAGGCTCTATGCTGACAACCGGGATGAATGGAACCGCCGCTGTGTTCTGAACATAGCCTTGAGCGGAAAGTTCTCCTCGGACAGGAGCATCGCCGAATACGCAAGCCGGATATGGAATATCTCAAGCTGTCCTGTGGCCCATCGGAACGGCAAGGACTCCTCGCTTGAGGACGCCAGAAGGAAGGATTGACACAACCTCTTGTTTGGATAATAATTGCGTGTCCGTCCTGCGTTCATTATTGACAAAACATGGCGCAATTGCTATTTTGTCATTTGCACGCCTTGGAGGTGCGCCTTTTTGCCTTTGTAGCTCAGGTGGTAGAGCACATCCTTGGTAAGGATGGGGTCGGCGGTTCAATTCCGCCCGAAGGCTTTAAGTGTTTTGCACGGGCTTCACCGCCTGGCAGAGGAGTAAGGTCATGGCAGATAAGAAAAAAGGGCCGGTTGAGAAAATCGCCCTTCAATGCACTGAATGCAAGCAGAAGAATTACACGACAGAGAAGAATCGCCGCAACACTCCGGGCAAGCTTGAGCTTATGAAATACTGCCCGTTTGAGCGCAAGCATACGCTGCACAGAGAAACCAAGATAAAATAGCATTATTGCTTTTTAGGATATTTAGGTCAGTAGCTCCAACGGTTAGAGCACTGGTCTCCAAAACCAGGTGTTGGGGGTTCGAATCCCTCCTGGCCTGAATTCTTGCCGATAGGAGTCATTAATGAAGAAGATCATCAGGTATTTCAAGGAAAGCGCTGCGGAGATGAAGAAAGTCGTCTGGCCTTCCAGGCAGTATGTCGGAAAGGCCACGGTCGTTGTCATCATCTCCTCCCTTTTCTTTGCCATATTCCTAGGGCTCGTGGATTTCATCCTGCTCAAGGGATTGGAGCTTTTGTTCTAAATAGGGGTCGAGATGTCTAGAGGCTGGTACGTAGTACATACTTATTCGGGATACGAGCAGAAGATAGAAAGGATAATAAGGCGGATGATGGACACGAATCCTGACTTCGCCATGTTTTGCTTTGATGTGAAGATTCCTTTCGCGACACGCACCGAGAATCAGGACGGGAAGAAGAAGGAGATAAAGGAGAAGATTCTTCCCGGCTACATACTGGTTGACCTGGATCTCACTGACATCAATTGGAAGAATGTATGCACTCAGATAAAGAGAATCGAAGGCGTCACCGGTTTCCTTGCCGGGACTTCCAGAACGATGCCCAAGCCGCTCTCGACAGCTGAGTTCACCGAGATTCTTCGTCAGACAGGAGAAATCCAAGGCGAGAACGTCTTCAAGCCGCGCCAGTCATTCAGCGCAGGCGACAGGGTGAGGATAGTGGATGGCCCGTTCGACCAGTTCGCCGGAACAATCGAGGAGATAAACCTTGAGAAGTCACGGCTCAGGGTTTCCGTTGAGATATTCGGAAGACCCACTCCTGTTGATGTTGATTTCAGTCAGGTGGAGAAGGTCTGAATGAGCATTTCCTCCCGCAGGCGGGATGAGGCGCTTCTGACTATGATTCCCCGGCGTCGGGAATCTGCAATATGTTCTTTGCATATGGACGCCGTTTAAAGTGAAACTCCTCTCCGGTCATGCCGGATAGGTGGGAGCCTGATCGTATGACAGGCGTTAATACCAGACATGGAGCCGCATGTTCCATGTATAAGGAGAAAAAAGATGGCAAACAAGAAGGTTGCCGCAATAATCAAGTTGCAGTGCCCTGCCCAGAAGGCCACGCCGGCGCCTCCGGTAGGACCCGCTTTGGGGCCCCATGGAGTAAGCGCTCCGCAGTTCGTCCAGCAGTTCAATGAAAGAACCAAGCAGTTTGAACCGGGCTTGGTTGTTCCGGCTGTCATAACAGTCTATGCAGACCGCACATTCAGCTTCATTCTAAAGACACCCCCGGCCGCAGTGCTGATAAAGAAGGCTCTTGGCCTCGGCAAAGCCAGCGGCGTTCCTAACAAGGAGAAGGTGGGCAGGCTGTCCCAGGCTCAGCTTGAGGAGATTGCCAAGGTGAAGCTGCCTGATCTCAATGCCAACGATGTGGAGGCGGCCAAGCGAATAGTCGCCGGCACAGCGAGAAGCATGGGTGTGGAGGTGGAGAAATGAAGCACGGGAAGAAGTATCTTGAAGCATTGAAGAAATATGACCCTCAGAAGTCATACAGCTTCGAGGAAGCCGCGCAGGTCGTCAAGGATATCGCTTTTGCAAAATTCGATGAGACCGTTGAGCTTCACATCTGCCTTGCCTTGAGCAAGAGCCAGAGCGTCAGGGACACGGTTGTCCTGCCCAATCAGTTCTCCGCTGAGAAGAAGATCCTTGTCTTCGCAAAAGGCGAGAAGGCCGATGAGGCCAGGGAAGCCGGCGCAGCTTACGTTGGCGACGAAGACCTTGTGGAGAAGATAAAGGACGGCTGGATGGATTTTGATGTGGCTGTCGCCACCCCTGACATGATGAAATCAGTCGGACGGCTTGGTCCGATTCTTGGAAGGAGAGGCTTGATGCCCAACCCCAAGACCCATACCGTCACGATGGATTTAAAGGGCGCATTGGCCGAGCTTCGCCAGGGAAGAGTGGAATTCCGCTCTGACAAGACGGGAGTTGTCCATCTTGCAGTTGGAAAGGTGTCCATGGACAAGGAGAAGATAGCTGAGAATGCCAGGGTCGTCTATTCGGAGGTTCTCAAGAGAAGGCCTTCCGATGTGAAGGGCGAGTTTGTCCGTTCCCTTGCGCTGGCTTCCACCATGGGGCCCGGCGTTGTCGTCAACTTCAATGAAGCCGGCGACAGAAAGTAGAGGAGATGCAATATGGCTGAAATTGAATACAAGACACGTATAAATGCGGACAAGGAAAGGGCTGTTGAGCAACTCAGGAACGAATTCCAGAATTATTCCGGCTTCTTCTTCGCTGAATACAGAGGGCTGACCGTTCAGGAGATAACCAATCTCAGAAGGCAGCTTCGCAAGAGTGACTCTGTATGCAGGGTTGTGAAGAACAGATTCGCCAAGATAGCCCTCAGGGAGCTTGATCATCAGGGATTGGATGATTGCCTGAAAGGCCCCACAGCCGTGGTGCTTGCCAACGGCGAGAATGAAGGCCCGGCTGCCAAGGCTTTGTTTGCCTGCGCAAAGGAGACGAACAGGCTGGTTGTGAAGGGCGGATATCTCGATGGAAAGGTTTATGATGCCGCCCAGATGGAGGCATTCTCGAAGCTGCCGACCAGGCTTGAGCTGATAAGCATCCTCATGGGAACCATGAAGGCTCCTGTCCAGAAGCTGGCTGCGACTCTTCTTGCTTACACTGAGAAGCTTGAAGGAAAAGAAAACAATTAAACGGCATTAGTCTTCGTTCTGTAACCAACTACTGCTGTTATTAAATTTTAGGAGAAGATAATATGGCTACCAAAGAAGAAATTCTGGAAACAATCGCAAACATGACGGTCCTTGAGGTCTCTGACCTGATAAAGGCTATGGAAGAGAAGTTCGGCGTCACCGCAGCCGCTGCTGTGGCACCGGCGAATGGCGCAGCCGCCGCTCCGGCCGAAGAGGTTGATGAGCAGACCGAGTTCGATGTCATCATCAAAGGCTTCGATCCCACCAAGAAGATTCCTGCAATCAAGGAAGTCAGGGCTTGCACAGAGCTTGGACTCCAGGAGGCCAAGAACCTCGTTGAGCAGGGCGGAAAGGTCAAGGAAGGGATTTCCAAGGAAGAGGCCAAGACCATCAAGGAGAAGCTTGAGGCCGCTGGCTGCACCGTGGAGGTCAAATAATAGTTTGATAAGCACCCATATCCGGATTGACGTTGCGGCTGATTTGACGTTGCAGTTGATTTGACGTTGCAGTTGATTTGACATTGCAGCTGATGTCCGGAGATGGGGCTTTGTTGTCTAAGCCCCGCACAGGGGCTTGACGCGTCTTTTCGTTTAACACAACATCGTGTTTTCATTTCTCCCGCCCGGAGTTTGGCGAAAGCCGGGCGAGGCAAGTGAAAAGAACGGAATAGGTGCAGGTGAAATAGTCCTGCTGCCCGCTTGAGAGACGATGTTTCATCCTCAAACTGAGTTGGAGGGCACAAGATGGTTGCCACGGGCAAAGCCAAGAACCGCATTTACATTGGGGGGAAGTTCGAAGAAACATGCGAGCTCCCCGATCTGATTGGCATTCAGAAGGATTCCTACGAAAGCTTTCTTCAAAGCGAGAAGGTGAAGCAGGGACTGCCGGTCAATCCCGGTCAGGGACTGGAGGACGTCTTTGAGTCTACCTTCCCGATTTCCAGTCAGAACAACGACATGACTCTTAATTTCGAGTCATATCAGCTTGATTTCGAAAACATAAAATTCTCTGAGATTGAATGCAAGAGAAAAGGCCGGACATATTCCGTTCCGTTGCGGGCAAGGATATCCCTTGAGCTGGCGGAGACAGGAGAGATAAGGGAGACATCGATTTTCTTCGGCGATCTTCCGCTTATGACCGAGAGAGGCACCTTCATCATCAACGGCGCCGAGCGTGTGGTCGTTAGCCAGATACACCGCTCTCCCGGCGTCATATTCTCCCACGAGAAAGACATACTCTC
>JBQNBA010000016.1:0-19091 GCA_052170175.1 Sphaerochaetaceae bacterium
ATCGGCCCCAAGACAAACATGATAGCCCTGTCCGGGCTGGACGGCGAAATCATCCGATTCGAGAGAATCCCCACAAGCTGCAATAAAAGCGCCGAGGATTTCTGCGTTGGCATGATAAAGAGCCTGATGCGGACGATGAAGCTTGTTCCGCAGGATGCCATCCTGGGGGTGGGGCTTACGCTCAATGCCCAGGTGTCCGAAGACCGCCGTGCGGTGGAGCGTTGCTCTTTTCTGCCGTGGGGCGGCATCCCGCTGGCCGAGGCGCTGGAGAAATCGCTTGGCATGAAGGCCGCGCTGTGCAACTCGCTTGAGGCGCTTGTGCGGGCAGAGCGCTTCTCCCCCGAGGGCGGGAAGAGAATCCTGTATGTTGATTGGGGGGAGAGGATAAACGCCGCCATGGTGCGGGACAGGAAAGTGTTCAGTCTTCATGAGGGATTCGGGCATCTGAAGGTGTCGCTGGCGGGGCTTTGCAACTGCTCTCAGATTGGCTGTCTTGAGGCTGTGGCCTCCACTTGGGCGTTGGCGAAGGCCCCTGATGCCAGTCTTAAGGACATATGGGGCCAGCCTGACCTTGCGCCGGCGATTGATGCCGCCATTGAGGCGATGGCGAATGCGCTTGGGCTGGCAAGCCGCGCTTGCGGGTTTGACTTGGTTGTCGTGGGAGGGCAGGGCAGCACGATTCCTGACGGGGAGCTTGCAAGGCTTGTCCGTATGTTTGATGATGTCCGTCATCCGTACTCTCCCCATGCGGTCATAATGCGCTCAGGTCTGGGCGAGCGGGCCAACATGACAGCGGCGTTGAATTTCGCCCTTGATGAGTTCTTCTTCCAGTCCAGCTTCCTGTCCGGCGTGGAGAGGATGCTTTGAACACGGAGCGGATGCTCTGAGCGGAGTTGCGAATGACGGGCGGTCATGGGAGCAGGTGCCTTGCGGGGGCGGGCAGGTGTTTTATCGCTGGCGTTTCCTGTTCAGGTCTGTTCAGGCGGTCATGGGTGCGGGTGCTTTGCAGGGGCGGGCGCAATCCGGTGTCGGGTCTGGGGCCGGGGCGGGCTTTGCGGTAATGTTTGACCGGAAAAAAAGGAGGCGGAATTGAATCTTCTTCATCTCAGATACGCAGTGGAGGTGGCCAGGTGCAAATCAATCAGCAAGGCCGCCGAGAATCTTTTGATGGGTCAGCCGAATCTCAGCCGCAGCATAAAGGAGCTTGAGGATTCGATAGGAATCACAATATTCAACAGGACGACAAGGGGAATCATGACGACTGCTCAGGGCGAGGAGTTTCTGGAGCATGCCAGGGAGATTCTGAGGAAGGTGGATTATGTGGAGTCGCTTTACCGCAAGGACGACCGGGAGCGGCAGAGGTTCTCGATTTCCGTTCCGCGGGCAAGCTATATAAGCCAGGCTTTCGTTGATTTCTCTCTTAAGCTCGACCAGTCGAGAAGGATTGAGGTCTACTATAAGGAAACCAACAGTTTCAGGGCGATGAACAATATCCTGGAAGAGGATTATAACCTAGGAATCATACGGTATAGAGAGGATTTGGGGGATTATTTCTCCGCCGGGCTGCGCGAGAAGGGGCTTGTTGCAAAGGAGCTTCTGGACTTCACGCCGCTGGCTGTCATGTCTGCCTCTCATCCGCTTGCCGGAATGAGGAATCTGTGCCTTGCGGACTTCGAGCCGTATCTGGAAGTCGCCCATGGAGACCCCTACATACCGTCGCTTCCCACCTCGGAGGTGAGGAAGGTGGCTTTGGACGATGATGTGAAGAAGCGGATATTCGTCTTTGAGCGGGGCAGCCAGTTTGATTTGCTCTGCGATTTGACTACGAGCTATATGTGGGTCTCTCCGATTCCGGAGGTGCTGCTGCGCCGTTACGGGCTTGTTCAGAAGTGGGTTCCGGACAACGACAAGACGGTGAAGGATGTGCTGATATACCGCAAGGGCTATGTGTTCAGCGAGCTGGACAAGCTGTTCCTGGATTCTTTGATGTCGGTCAAACAGAACCTCAAGGTCATAATATGACGCGGGGCCGGGGTTCTTGGGCGGGATGGAATTGAGAAGCGGCTTTAGGGTTGAATGCCGGAATTGAGAAGCGGCTTGAGGGTTGAATGCCGGGATTGAGAAGCGGCTTGAGGGGATGGCGCTTTTTTCTGAACACGCTTTCTGAAATGTCTCGTTGACATATCGATAAAAGCATATCGATATACCAATATAGCATTACACATTATTCGGAAAAGTGTCTAAGGTATATGTGTCCCAAAGGGATTCAGGAGTCGAATTATGAATGAAGAGAACGTTGTGAACAGCGTGGAAAGCCTAAAGGAGCTGCTGTCGAGGGTCAGGGCCGCACAGAGGGTCTATGCAACCTATACGCAGGAGCAGGTTGACAGGATTTTCTTCGCCGCCGCCATGGCCGCCAACTAGGCGAGGGTTCCTCTGGCAAAGGACGCTGTGCAGGAAACCGGAATGGGTGTGATGGAGGACAAGGTCATAAAGAACCATTTCGCCTCCGAGTACATGTATAATAAATACCGCTACGAGCAGACATGCGGGGTGGTGGAGGAGGACAAGGCCTATGGCATAAAGAAAGTGCTTGAGCCTGTCGGGCTGGTGGCCGCCGTGATTCCCACCACGAACCCCACATCCACTGCGATTTTCAAGACGCTTCTGGCTCTCAAGACCAGAAACGGCATCGTGATATCACCCCACCCGCGGGCCAAGAAATGCACGGTGGATGCGTCCAGGATTGTTCTGGAGGCCGCTGTGAAGGCGGGTGCGCCGCAGGACATAATAGGATGGATTGATATTCCGTCTCTTGAGATGACGGATTTGCTCATGAAGGAAGCCGATATCATACTGGCAACAGGCGGGCCGGGAATGGTCAGAGCCGCCTATTCCAGCGGCAAGCCGGCGGTCGGCGTGGGGCCGGGCAACACGCCTGCGGTGATTGACAGCAGCGCAGATGTCACATTGGCGGTCAATTCGATAATCCATTCCAAGACATTTGACAACGGAATGATATGCGCATCCGAGCAATCGGTCATCGTTGATGCCAAGGTGTACAAGCAGGCAAAGGACGAGTTCAAGAGCCGTGGATGCTATTTCCTAAGCCCCGAGGAGACCGACAAGATTCGCAGCACGATACTGATAAACAATGCGCTGAATGCCAAGATAGTCGGGCAGAGCGCCTATACGATAGCCAAGCTTGCCGGGGTGGAGGTGAATCCCGGAACCAAGATACTGATTGGCGAAGTTCAGAGCGTGGAGCTTGACGAGCCGTTTGCCCACGAGAAGCTTTCTCCGGTGCTGGCGATGTACAAGGCAAAGGATTTCGACGATGCCATTGCAAAGGCCGAGCGGCTGATAGCAGACGGCGGGTACGGCCACACCGCATCAATCTATCTGAACAGCGTCACAGCGCAGGCCAGGCTTGAGCGATTCTACAGCCGCATGAAGACATGCCGCGTGCTGGTCAACACGCCCTCGTCTCAGGGCGGCATCGGCGACCTTTACAATTTCAAGCTTACTCCTTCGCTCACTCTGGGCTGCGGCTCATGGGGCGGGAACTCCGTTTCGGAGAATGTAGGGGTGAAGCATCTGCTCAATATAAAGACAGTGGCGGAGAGGAGGGAGAATATGCTTTGGTTCAAGGCGCCGCAGAAGGTCTATATCAAGAAAGGCTGCCTGCCTGTCGCTTTGCAGGAGCTTAAGGACGAGTACGGGAAGAAAAGGGCGTTCATCGTCACCGACTCTTTCCTCTACACGCATGGATACACTAGGAACATCGAAGGATATCTGAATGAGATGGGGATTGAATACGCCACCTACTTTGAGGTCGCCCCGGATCCCACTCTGGCCTGCGCCATCAAAGGCACTGAGCAGATGAAGGCCTTCGCCCCTGATGTCATAATCGCGGTGGGAGGCGGCTCCGCCATGGATGCAGCCAAGATAATGTGGGTGATGTACGAGCATCCGGAGGTGGATTTCCTGGATATGGCGATGCGTTTCGCCGATATCCGCAAGAGGGTCTACCAGTTCCCCAGGATGGGCGAGAAGGCGATGTTAGTCGCGGTTCCGACCTCTGCGGGGACAGGGTCTGAGGTCACTCCGTTCGCAGTCATCACGGATGAGAGGTCCGGGGTCAAATATCCTTTGGCCGACTATCAGCTGATGCCGACAATGGCGATTGTCGATGCCGACATGATGATGGATGCGCCCAAGGGGCTGACGGCTTCCTCTGGAATAGATGCGGTGTCGCATGCGCTTGAGGCGATTGCAGGGATGATGGCCACCGATTTCACAGACGGGCTTGCGATTCAGGCTCTTGATGTCATCTTCCGCTATCTGCCGAGAGCATACGACGATGGGCCGAACGACCCGGAGGCGAGGGAGAAGATGGGTCATGCGGCCACGATGGCGGGCATGGCTTTCGCAAACGCCTTCCTGGGGATCTGCCATTCGATGGCGCACAAGCTGGGCGCATTCTTCCACATACAGCATGGCGTGGCAAATGCGATAATGCTTGACCAGGTTCTTCCGTTCAACGCAGCCGAGGTTCCGCTCAAGATGGGCACTTTCCCGCAGTACAGCTATCCGCACACCTTGCACAGGTACGCAGAGGTCGCCGAGCGTCTGGGATTGGGCGGCAAGAGCGATCAGGAGAAGCTTGACAAGCTCATTGAAGCCGTTGATAAGCTTAAGGAACGGGTTGGAATAAAGAAGACAATCGCCGATTACGGCGTTTCCGAGAAGGACTTCCTTGAGAATCTTGATGCCATGAGCGAGAGCGCTTTCGACGATCAGTGCACAGGCAACAATCCAAGGTATCCGCTTGTGAGCGAGATAAAGAAGATGTACCTCAATGCGTACTACGGCAGGAAATATCAGGAGGCAGGCGATGCACAAGCTTGAAAGGGTCATTGCGTTAAGAAACAACAAGACAATCTATCGTGACGGCGACGAGGTGATAAAGCTGTTTGGAGAGGATTTCTCGAAATCCGATATTCTGAACGAGGCTCTGAATCAGGCGCGTGTCGAGGAAACGAACCTCAACATCCCCAGGATAATCGAAGTCACCAAGATTGATGGCAAATGGGCGATAATCTCCGAATACATCCCCGGCAAGACTCTTGCCCGGCTGATGGAGGAGAGCCCGGAGAAGCAGGATGAATACCTGAACCTGTTTGTGGATTTGCAGATGGAGGTCTTTGACCAGAAGGCTCCGCTGCTTGGACGGCTGAGGGACAAGATGTTCAGGAAGATAGCCATGACCAATCTGGACGCCACGACAAGGTATGACCTGCAGTCAAGGCTTGAGTCGCTTCCTCGTCACAGCAAGGTCTGCCATGGCGATTTCAACCCAAGCAACATAATCATCACGCCGGAGGGGAAGCCGTACATCCTGGACTGGTCTCACGCCACCCAGGGGAATGCCTCCGCCGATGTGGCGAGGACTTACCTTCTGTTCAAGCTCCAGAAAGACGATGAGCTTGCGGAGAAGTATCTGGATTTGTTCTGTGAGAAGAGCAGCACCCAGAAGCATTATGTGCAGAGGTGGCTGCCGATAGTCGCCGCCTCGCAATCGGTTAAGGGACGGCCGGAGGAGCGGGAGTTCCTGCTCAACTGGGTGAGCGTATTTGATTACGAGTAAGGAGCGTGATGAAATGAGAGTTACGGTTTGCATAGGCAGTTCATGCCATCTAAAGGGTTCCAGGCAGGTGGTGCAGAAGCTCCAGAGCCTTATTGCGGATAACAAGCTGCAGGACAAGGTGGAGCTGGCAGGGACTTTCTGCATGGGCAAATGCCAGCAGGGCGTCAATGTCAATGTTGATGACAAGACTTATTCGGTGAGTCCGGAGACGACCGAGCAGTTCTTCAAGGACAGCATACTTGCAGCCGTCCGCTAGCGGCGCTTCCCGCCCGCCGTGCTGCGGCGGCGGGCGATTTGCGGTGCGCTTTGCAGAATTATGTTTTTGCAGAGTTGTGTTTTTGCAGAGTTGTGTTTTTGCAGAGTTGCGCTTTGCGGGAGCAGGTTTCCTGAATGCATTGATTTGTGCGCGGGAGCCTGAACCAGCGGCTCCCCATGGGTTTCAATGATTCCCCATGGATTCCAAGGCTCCGCAGGTTTGAATGGCGGTCGGCACGCCGGTGCTGCTGTGTCATAAGCGCGGCGGTTTCGGTTTATGTGTTTTTGATTCATGAGGTTTTGATTTATTAGAGGTTTTATGAGGTTTTGATTTATGAGGGGCGGCATGACTGAATACCTTAAGCTTAAGAAGTCGAATTGCAAGAATTGCTACAAATGCATCAGGCACTGTCCTGTCAAGTCGATTCAGTTCTCCGGCAATCAGGCGCATATAATAAGCGACGAATGCATACTGTGCGGGAACTGCTTTGTCATCTGTCCGCAGAACGCAAAGGAAATCGCAAGCGATGTCGACCGCTGCAAGGTTCTGCTGTCGGAGAACAAGGATGTCTACGCCACAGTGGCTCCGTCATTTGCCGGCTGCTATGACGGGGTGGGCATAGCCAGTCTGGAAGACGGACTCAGAAAGCTTGGGTTCGCCGGAGCCATGGAAACGGCAATCGGGGCGACCTACGTCAAGACCCAGTATGAAAAGCTGGTGAGCAAGGGAGACAGGGACGTGCTCATATCCACCTGCTGCCCGACAGTGAACCTTCTGGTTCAGAAGCACTTCCCCGAGGCCCTTAAGTATCTTACCCCGGTGGTTTCGCCGATGGAGGCCGCCGCCCTTGACATAAAGAAGCGCCACCCCGGCGCAAAGGTGGTGTTCATAGGGCCATGTCTTTCCAAGAAAGACGAGGCTGACCGATATCCGGGCTATGTCGATATGGCGCTGACATTCGAGGAGCTGGGGGAATGGATGGATGCGGCCGGGGTTAAGTTCGATAAGACGATGGACAGCGACGAGGAAAGCAAGGCCAGGCTCTTCCCGACCTGCGGCGGCATTCTCAAGACCATGGCTCAGGAGAAGAGCTGCACCTACCTTGCCGTTGACGGGATAGAGAACTGCATAGCATGCCTTAAGGATGTGCTGAGCGAAAGGCTTTCCCATTGCTTCATAGAGATGTCCTCCTGCGTGGGAAGCTGCATAGGCGGCCCGGTCATAGCCAAGCACCACAGCTATCCGGTGAAAAGCTATCAGAACATAATAAGATATGCGGGCGAACAGGACTTTGGCGCAAGCCTTCTGAACGATGACGAGCTGACCCTTGTCCGCGAGGCGATTGCGCTTAAATCCAAGCAGATGCCAAACGATTCGGAGATTGAGGATATTTTCAGGCGGATGGGCAAGAACAAGCCGGAAGACCAGCTGAACTGCGGAAGCTGCGGCTATGAGACATGCCGCGACAAGGCGATAGCCGTGTATCAGGGCAAGGCCGACATGACGATGTGCCTGCCATTCCTTAAAGAGAAGGCCGAGAGCCTGACAAGCAACATAATAGGCAACACCCCGAACGGCATAATCGTGGTGAACGAGCAGTTCGAGGTTCAGCTCATAAACAACTCCGCTAGGAAGATAATGAACATACATAACGCCGGGGATGTGATGGGCGAGCAGGTCATAAGGATTCTTGACCCCAAGCCGTTCATGGATGTCTACACCACCGGGCGTGATATAAAGAACAGGAAAGTCTATCTGGCCGAATACGACCGCTACGTGGAGATGAGCGTCATCTACGACAAGAACTTCCATATCCTCATGTGCCTGATGCGTGACGTGACGGCGGAGGAGAACGCAAAGGCCGAAAGGGAGAAGATAAGCGCCGAAACGGTGGATGTCGCCGACAAGGTGGTGGACAGGCAGATGAGGATAGTCCAGGAAATAGCTTCGCTTCTGGGCGAGACGGCAGCCGAGACCAAGATAGCCTTGACCAAGCTCAAGGAGTCCATCAAGAATGAATAACCTCTGCGCAGACATAGGACACAAGAGCCTTAACAAATACCGTGAGCAGCTTTGCGGCGACAGCGTGGAATGCGTGGTGGACGGTGAAACCAACACGACCACATTCGTTCTGGCCGATGGGCTGGGCAGCGGGGTGAAAGCCTCAATCCTGTCCACGCTCACCAGCAAGATAATCTCCACAATGATGGGTGCAGGGCTTAACATAGACGATTGCGTGGCGACCATCGCAGCGACATTGCCCGTTTGCAGCGAACGCGGGGTGGCCTATTCGACATTCACCATATTCAGACTGGTGAACAACACGGAAGTCGAGCTTATCCAGTATGACAACCCGAAGGTGATAATGCTGCGGAACGGGAAGAACTTCGATTACCCGTCCACAATGAGCGTCATCGGCGGAAAGGAAATCCACACAACCAAGATTCCGGTGCAGGAAAGCGATGTGTTCTTTCTCATCAGCGATGGCTGCGTCCATGCCGGCGTGGGCATGAAGCTCAACCTGGGCTGGCAGAGGAAGGACATAATAGAGTTCCTGGAGACGCTTTATGACATCGGCTTCACCGCCAAGACCCTCTGCACCATCCTGCTGGACGAATGCAACAAGCTTTACGACAACATGCCGGGCGATGACACAACTGTCTGCGCCATAAGGATACGGCGGCGCGAGCAGGTGAACCTCCTCATAGGCCCTCCTGCCCAGCGCGAGGATTGCACCAAGATGATGAACCTCTTTTTCTCAAAGGAAGGGAAGCACATAATCTGCGGCGGCACGACCTCCACCATCGCCTCTAACTTCCTGAGAAAGCCGCTGGTTCCCAATCTGGAGTCCCCGGACCCGGAGATACCGCCGACCGCCGCCCTTGAGGGCGTGGATTTAGTGACAGAGGGCGTGATAACGGTGAACAAGGTTCTGAAATACGCCCAGGACTATCTCCAGTCAAACGAAAGCTACGTCCAGTGGAGCTATAAGCAGGACGGAGCAAGCAAAATCGCCCGGATGCTCTTTGAAACGGCCACCGATATAAACTTCTATGTCGGCAGGGCGATAAATCCGGCGCATCAGAATCCATCGCTGCCGATAAATTTCAGCATCAAGATGAATCTGGTAGACCAGCTCGCCGGGTGCCTTGAGAAAATGGGCAAGCGCATAAAGGTCAGTTATTTTTAGATTTTTCGGTCAAGCATCACTCTTGGCCGGCACCGACCTTCTGAGCGATAGGCGCAGGAAGCGCAGGAAACATAGGAAACACAATAAGCGCAGGTTTCCGGACACGGGGTTCCAAGAAGAGGCTCCAAGGAAGAAGTTCCAAGAAGAGTTTTAGATAGAAGATTTTAATTAAGAGATTTTAATATAAGAGGTTTCCATGGCTGTTGATGGCAAAAGAAGATTCGATACACAAGTTCAGCTGATAAAGTACAAGGTTCTGAAAGAGGTTGCCAGGCTTGCCTTCGGCGGCGAGCTGCAGGAGAACCTTCTGGACATACCCAAGACCATAATACCCGGCAACACGCCCACGATGCGCTGCTGCGTCTACAAGGAGAGAGCCATCCTGACCGAGCGGGTCAAGCTGGCCATGGGGGGAGACCACCGGAACCCCAATGTGATAGAGGTGCTTCCAATCGCCTGCGATGAATGCCCGGTCGGCGGCTACGAGGTCACCGAGGCCTGCCGCGGCTGCATCGCCCACCGCTGCGAGGCGGCCTGCCGGCGCGGAGCCATATACTTCGACCACCACCAGAAAGCCCATATCGACAAATCCAAATGCGTCGAGTGCGGATTGTGCGCCCAGAGCTGCCCGTATTCGGCGATTCACAACTTCAAGCGCCCCTGCGAGAGCGCCTGCAAGGTGCATGCAATCTCGATGAATGCGGAAAAGGCCGCCCAGATAGACAACTCCAAATGCACATCATGCGGAGCCTGCGTCTACCAGTGCCCCTTCGGCGCGATTTCGGACAAATCCTATATCCTCAATGTGATAGACATGCTCAAAAGAAGCGAAGGCGGCAGGAACTTCAAAGTCTACGCCGTTGTCGCCCCCTCCATCTCCAGCCAGTTCTCCTGCGTCAGGCTGGGGCAGGTTGTCTCAGGCCTCAAGAAGCTTGGCTTCCACAACGTCGTCGAGGCTGCGCTTGGAGCCGACATGGTGGCCCTTGACGAAACACGGGAGCTTATGGAGCGCGGCTTCCTTACAAGCTCGTGCTGCCCCGCCTTCGTCACCTTCGTCAGCAAGTTCTATCCGCAGCTTTCCGGATTCGTCAGCAGCAACCCGTCGCCGATGGTCGCCATAGCCAGATACATAAAGACAAACGATTCCCAATCCAAGGTTGTCTTCATAGGGCCCTGCACCGCAAAGAAGATGGAGTTCCAGCAAGAGAAGATAAAGCCCTTCATTGACAGCGTGATGACTTTCGAGGAACTCCAGGCGCTGTTTGACAGCCGGGATTTCGACCTGGCTTCTCTGGATGATGATGTCCTGGACAACGCTTCGTACTACGGCAGGATATTCGCCCGCAGCGGAGGCCTTTCCGATGCCATAGCCGAGGCCATCAAGGAGCTTGGCGCGGATGGCTTTGACTTCCGACCGGAGGTCTGCGACGGCATCGAGGCCTGCAAGACGGCTCTGTTGAAGAAAGACCGCAATCTGCCTATCGGCAACTTCATAGAGGGCATGGCCTGCGAGGGCGGCTGCATAGGCGGCGCCGGATGCCTCACCCATGGGGCGAAGAACAAGGCCGAGGTCGACAAGTACGGCAGGCTTGCGTACGAGAAGAAAATCACCGAAGCGGTTGCGGTGCTGAAATAACTCTGCGGAGGGCTTGAGGGCTTCCCTTTCCGATTCCGGGGTCAGATGTTCTGCGGGTTTGCATGTTCAGCGCATTTTCATAGGGCAGAAACTGCTCAAGTGAAGAATTTTTGCGGATTCCGCAGTTTTGCTTCATTGCACGGCGACTGGCGTGATTGCAAATAGATGATAAGACTGATGTACCTTTGGATTTAATTCATTGCAACGGAAGGATTTTTCTATTATTGTGGATTTTTTTGAGAAAAATTCACAAATGAATATTGAAAATTTCACATTTGTATGTTATGTTTCTATCAGGAGCGTCTATGTTAACTCGTTTCACCGTTTCAAATTTTAAATCTTTTGGATTAAAGCCTCAGGCTATCTCTTTCCTGGCTAATTCAGCGCAAAGGCATAGTTCCCACTATTTTAATTGCGGGGATTTGAAGGTGCTGAGGTTTTCTGCAATATACGGCGCAAATGCCTCGGGCAAGAGCAGCCTTGTTTATTCCATGGCGTTTGCAAGGGATGTTGCCGTAAATGTCAATGGCCCCGTCATGGTTGACGGCAATGTGTATTGCCGGCTTAATCCCTCAAACAAGGAAAAGACTTCGTATTTTGAATTTGAGATGGAGATTGATGGCGATTTTTTCAGCTATGGATTCGAAATGATAATAAACAGGCATTTCATCACAGAGGAATGGCTGGTCAAGCTTGAGCCGGAGAAGGAGCGTCCATTGTTTACAAAGAACAATCAGGATGGGCACAGCTTCTTCAACAGGGAATACTTCAAGATGCATGGCGGGAACGTTATTGAGTCTTTGCTTGCTCTGAATGCGAGAAATGGAGTCTCTACTTTCTTGTCGCTTGTGAATCAGCAGCATATAGGCAGCATTGTGAGAGAGAATTTCAGACTGAAAGTCTTGGTTGATGTTTGGAGCTGGCTCTTCAGGATGCAGTTCGCTTTTCCCGACAGACCGTTCTCAGGCTATCAGTGCTTCGTGCGCAAGACGCCGGATGAAGTCTTTGAAGAATTATCAAAGTTTGATACAGGCATCACGCATATTTCAACGAATGCCGTCACCGAAAACCAAGTGTTTGAGAATATGCCTGAACCGATGAAAATGAATATAAGAGCGCAGCTGTCGATGGCGCAGGCAGATTCAAGGAACCTTCGAAGCAAGGGGTCATTGATATTCAATAACGGGCATCTTATAAATGCAGGTTTTGACGATAATGGAGATATCCAATATGCCGAATATGTTTTTGAACATAACAACAGGGATAATTCGGAGTTTGTCTTTGGCGAGGAGTCGGATGGAACAAAAAGAATTGTTGATTTACTGAATGTCTTGATTTGCTCTGAAGAAGACAGCGCTATAATAATCGATGAACTGGACAGAAGCCTTCATCCTCTTCTTACAAAGTTCTTTGTAAAAGAATTTCTTAGATTGACAGGAAACAAGAAGCTTCAGCTTATCATCACCACCCATGAAAGCAGCTTGCTGAATCTTAATGACTTCAGGCAAGATGAGATATGGTTCGTGGAGCGCAGCGAGTCGGCAGGGGAGAGCATTCTTATTCCATTGGACAGGTTCAAGGAACGTTTTGATAAGAAGATTGAAAAAGCATATCTTGATGGACGTTATGGTGCAATTCCAGCTTTAAATCAGGCTTTCCATGATGATGGAACCGAGGTGTGTGACAATGAGGATTAATCACACCTACGGAAAGAGGTTTGATTCTCAGGATTTATTTGAACCCAAAAGGAAATACTTCATTGCTTGTGAGGGCAGACGTTCGGAATACAGGTACTTCAACGGCTTATATCAAAACTCCAAAGAGCTAGGGATATCCTCTATGATTGAACTTGTTTTTGTAGAGCATGACAATAATTCCGGGAATCATCCTCTGCAAGTCATAAAAGAAGCAAAAAATGAGATTGATGAGCGGGGGAACTTTCTGGAAGGAGATTCAATCTGCATCGTGGTGGACAGAGATGCAAACTCTTTCACCGTTTCTCAATTTGAGACTGCGCTGAAGCTGTGCTTGGAGAAAAACTGCAAGCTTTATGTTTCGAATCCATGCTTCGAGCTGTGGCTGCTGTTTCATTTCTCTGACTTAGACGGTCTTGATCTTGATGCAATAAAAGAGAACCTGAAGCAAGGGCGGCGGACTTACACCGAGTCATTGCTTAAAGAAAGACTTGGCGGCAGCTATAGCAAGAGGCGTCTTGATTTTAATAAATTCAAAGACAGGGTCTCCTTGGCTATCTCAAATTCCTGAAAACACCCGACAGCCTTGCCTCTTCTGCGTGATAATGTCGGTTCAAACATTGGATTGCTGATTTCAGAAATGCGACAGATGCAAATCACTCATTGAAATCTTGAACCGCAACGCACTCTGCATAGCAGATTGGGAAAGAGGCTTTTATAATGACGCTTCTTTCTATGCGCCAGCCCTCTTGCCGCAGGAAGCCCAGATACTCCTTCTGCGTCCATGTGTGCTCCGCATGGAAGCCGAACAGCGACATGAACCTTGAAAGCAGCTTCTGGAACCATTTCATCTTGTCATGGACGAAAGTAGGGGCTATAAGAACCCCGTCCGGTTTGAGGATGCGCCTTGCCTCCGAAAGCGCCCGTGAGGGATCCGGCATGATATGGAGAGCATTCGAGATTATGACACAGTCAAAGGAATGATTGTCGTATGGCAGGTCACAGGCATCAGCAACGGCGAATTTCAGGTTTTCAGGGCATCGTTCCTTTCTGGCTACCGCAATCATTTTCTCGGAGAAGTCAGTTGCAATCATACACCTGGCCGCATCTGCTATCTTGACCGCCATCAATCCGGTTCCGGTGGCCAGCTCCAGCACATCCTTTCCCCGCACACGCTTTCGAATAAGTTCAACCACCTTGCTGTAGGCAAAAGCATCTTTTCTGAGAAACAGATTGTAAATTGGCGCAAAACGGTTCCACATTCTCTTGTCCATATCGGATTCTCCTTTTGGTTAGCCTTGGGTAACCAGCTTGAGCATACCACCTTTCGGGGCGATTGCGAAAGATGCATCGCAATCCCTTGGTGATCCGTTGATTTTGAGTTAATATTTGGGTAGATGCGGATGCTGACAGCAGCGCATCATGCGAACAGGTGTTTGACATGGGAACGAGAACATTGAGAAGGACATCAATCTTCCCCGCTCCGGCGGAGGAGGTGTTCAGGGAGCTGAGGAAACTCAAGACCCTGCAGTTCATCGCCAAGCCGTATGCGACGTTCGCGCCGGTTCATGGCGCAGATGAGGGTCTGGCTTGGGAGAGAGGAAAGACATTCGCCTTTGATTTCAAGCTGTTTGGAATCTTGCCCTTTGGCCGCCATGTGATACATGTCATGCAGTTTGATGAGAGCACGCATCGCATCTATACAGAAGAATCCAACACTCATGTGCCGATATGGAACCATCGCATAAGGCTGGAGCGGCTGGATGGGGGAAGGACGCAATACACGGATGAGGTGGAGATCGGTGCGGGCTGGAGAACAGGGGCGGTGTACCTCTGGGCGGTCTGTTTCTACCGCCACCGCCAGCGGAAGTGGATAAGGCTTCTGCGGAATTTGTCCAGCACTCCTAAGCGGTCTTAAACGCCCCTTGGCACCATAGGCCGCCCAAGCGTTCGCTTCCATATAAGAACCTTCCTGAATTCCTGAATATATATCGCATCCTCACCTCCCATGAATTTGCCTTGACCGCGGGTTTGATTAATTGTGGATTTAATTAGCCGAGGGTTTGATTAACCATGGATTTGCCTTAACCGCCTTTTTATTGTATCTTTCGTTCTGATGTTCAGGATTGATATTCAGGAGGGACATTCATGGAAAGAAAGCAGTTCAAGACGGAAGTTTCACAGTTGCTGCATCTGATAATTCACTCACTTTACTCCAACAAGGAGATTTTTCTGAGGGAGCTCATCTCCAACGCCTCTGATGCGCTGGACAAGCTTAAATACCAGCTCCTTACCTCCGGCAAGGAAATCGAGAACAGCCTCAAGATAGAGCTTTCGTATACGGATGACGGCAAGAAGACGCTTGTCATCTCCGATAACGGCATCGGCATGAGCCACGACGAGCTTAACGATGACCTGGGCACAATCGCCCGCAGCGGAACCAGAAAGTTCCTGGAGAACCTCACCGAAGAGCAGAAGAAGGACTCCAATCTCATAGGCCAGTTCGGCGTGGGATTCTATTCGGTGTTCATGGTCGCCTCAAAGGTCGAGGTCGTCACTCGCAGATACGGCGAGGACAAAGCTTGGAAATGGTCTTCTGACGGGGTGGAGAAGTATACAATGGAAGAAGCCCAGAGGACGGAGCAGGGGACAACCATCACCGTCTATCTCAACGAAGACGGCGGCCAGTTCGCCTCCAGATGGGACATTGAGCGTCTGGTCAAAAAATACAGCAACCACGTTGCATACCCGATTTTCCTCTCCTATGACGAGAACAAATACAACGACAAGTACGAGGTCACCGGAAAAGAGCATAAGCGGGAGCAGATAAACAGCGCAAGCGCCCTGTGGACAAGGGCGAAATCCGAGCTGACCGACAAGGACTACAACGAGTTCTACAAGAGCAGCACATACGATTCGGATGATCCTCTGTTCTACCTGCACACCAAGGCCGAGGGCTCCAACGAGTACACCACGCTGTTCTTCGTGCCTGCCCATTCGCCGTTTGACATGTACCACGCCGACTACAAGCCCGGCGTGAAGCTGTACGTGAAGAGGGTGTTCATAACCGATGATGACAAGGAGCTGCTGCCCACCTACCTGCGGTTCGTGCGGGGCATCATAGACAGCGAGGATCTGCCGCTCAACGTCAGCCGCGAAATCCTCCAGCAGAACAGGATAATGAGCAACATAAGAAGCGCCTCGGTGAAGAAGCTGCTCTCCGAGTTCCAGAGGATATCAGAGTCCAATCCCGAGCTTTATGCCAAGTTCATCGAGCAGTACAACCGCCCGCTGAAAGAAGGGCTGTATTCCGATTTCGCCAACAAGGATGCCCTGATGGAGCTTGTCCGCTTCAAGAGCACCGCCGTTGCCGGCTACGTGAGCCTTGCCCAGTACAAGGAGCGGATGGGGGCTGACCAGAAGAGCATATACTACCTTGCAGGCAGCCCAAGCTCCCCGCTTCTTTCCAAGTATAAGGAGAAAGGCATCGAAGTGCTGCTGATGGACGATGACATAGACGACTTCGTGATGAGTGCGGTGGGAACCTACAAGGAGATTCCGCTGAAGGCCGTCAACAAGTCCGATTCCTCCGGCGAGTTCTCCGACAAGGAAAAGGAGAAGGAGGACAAGAAAGAGACCGCCGCACTGGTGGATAAGATGAAGAAGGCGCTGGGCGACAGCGTCAAGGACGTTGTGATTTCAAGCCGCCTGACCGATGCCTCTGCCGCCGTAGTCGCTGATGCGAATGAGATGTCGATTCAGATGCAGCAGCTTATGCGCGCCATGGACAGAGCCAATGATGCTCCGGCCATCAAGCCGATTCTGGAGATAAACGCCGCCGACCCGGTTATAAAGAAGATTGAGGCTTCATCGGACGAGGCCTTCATAAGCGATGCAAGCCACGTCCTGCTTGCCCAGGCGCTTCTTGCCGATGGCATCATGCCAAAGGATCCGGCCGACTTCGCCAAGCGGCTTCACAACCTGCTTTCCTAGCTTTCCTGTCTATTCTGGTTCTGGTCAAATATTACTCGCGGTGAATTATCCGAGGATGTAGCTTGTGCAAATTTTGCACAAGTTGCGTATAACGGAAAAACCTGCCTGGGATGATTTCCTCCGCATGATTGCGGATGCTATTCATTCGCCACACCCGCTCCATTTCCCGAATGGTGTAATGCTCACATGCTCGTCATTGAATTTTGAGCGGATATTTGATATAATCATGCTATATTTTTGACCAATCGAAGCAAAGGAGACGATAGATATGAGTTTTTCAGAAGAACTGAAGAGTATCAGGCAACACTCCTTCCTGTCTCAGGAAGCATTTGCCCGTGAACTGAACGTCTCGTTCTCATCCGTCAACCGCTGGGAAGGCGGCAGAGCGAAACCTAATCTCAACGCCATGAAAAACATCAAAGCGTTTTGCGAAACGCACGATATTGATTTTTCCAATCTCGAAAGAGAGTGGTACGAAATGGGCAAGGAGTATTGACGGCAATGACTGACATAAAAAAAGAACAGGATGCCCTGTTCAATACGATATATAAAATGGCTACCGATCTGGTACACGCAGGTCATGTTTCGGAATGGGATTTCAAGTCTTATGTCTTTGTGACGATGTTCTATCGCTATATTTCCGAAAATCTGGCCGTCTATATCAACGCAGGTGAGCGCGCCGCCGGAGAAGCGGATTTTGACTATGCGAGAATGTCCGATGCAGAGGCCGAGGGTGCGCGCAACGGCCTTATTCAAGAGAAAGGATTCTTCATCCTGCCTTCTGAGCTTTTCTGCAACGTGCTTAAGAATGCAAGACAAAACGAAAATCTCAATGAAACGATAGAAAGCGTATTCCGCCATATCGAGGAATCCGCCAAAGGCAGTGATTCCGAAAGCAGTTTCACCGGCCTTTTTGACGATTTCGACGTCAACAGCAAATCCATAGGAGAGACGGTAGCAAAAAGAAACGAAGTGCTTGTCGACCTTCTTGAGGGAGTGAATAGGATGCCGTTATATAGTTCCGAAGGTCTGAATGCAGACCTGTTCGGTGACGCATACGAGTATCTTATGGGTATGTATGCCGCAAACGCGGGAAAGAAGGGCGGCCAGTATTTCACACCGGCAGACGTGTCTGAACTGCTGGCAAGGCTCGGAACGATCGGCAAAACGGATGTGAATAAGGTATACGATCCGGCGTGCGGCTCCGGTTCCCTGTTGCTCAAGACGGAGCGTGTTCTCGGTAAGGGGCACATCCGGCAGGGCTTCTTCGGGCAGGAAATAGACCTTACGACCTATAACCTGTGCCGTATCAATATGTTCCTGCATAATATCGAATTCGATAAATTCAACATTGTCCGTGAGGATACGCTCATGGCTCCCCAGCATTGGGATGACGAGCCGTTTGACCTAATCGTTTGCAATCCGCCGTTTTCAAGACCGTGGAAGGCTTCGAGCAATCCCCTTCTGATCAACGATCCGCGATTTGCTCCGGCCGGTGTTCTGGCACCCGATTCCAAGGGAGACCTCGCGTTTGTCATGCACTGCCTGTCGTGGCTTTCGGCATCCGGAGCAGCGGCTATCGTCTGTTTTCCCGGCATCATGTATCGTGGCGGCGCGGAGCAGAAGATCCGTAAATATCTGATCGACAACAACTTTGTGGACGCTGTGATCCAGCTACCCGCCAATTTGTTTCTCAACGTGACTATTTCCGTTGATATCATGGTTCTGCGGAAAAATAAGAAGGATAACAAGGTGCTGTTCGTAGATGCCTCTGGTGAGTGTGTCAAGGTCACGAAAAACAACCGTCTTTCCGATGACAACATCGCGCGTATCGTGAAAGCGGCAGCGGAACGTAGCGAGGTCAAGCATTTTTCCCATCTGGCCGCCTATGATGAAGTCGTTGAAAACGCATATAATCTTTCCGTTTCTACCTACGTAGAACAGGAGGACACCCGTGAAAAGGTGGATATTGTTAAACTCAATGCAGAAATAAAAGAAATCGTTGCCAGAGAAAATTTGCTGAGAGCGGAAATTGACAAGATAATCGCGGAAATCGAGGTGGGAAGATGAAAAAAGACAAGCGTGAAATCAGCATCGTCCGTTCCTCCGCCGCGGAATACCTTACGTTTGTGGCTTCTACGGGTGACAGCAAAGAAAGCATCGAGATGCGCTACGAGGATGAAAATATCTGGCTGACGCAGAAGATGATGGCGGTGCTGTATGACGTTGACGTTCGCACAGTCAACGAGCATATTCAAAAAATCTATGCGGACGAGGAACTGAACATTCCGGCAACGATCCGGAAATTCCGGATTGTTCAAACGGAGGGTAGTCGGCAGGTAAGCCGTGAGGTGAACCACTACAGTTTACAGATGATTATTGCCGTGGGATTCAAGGTCAACAATGAGCGCGCTGTCCAGTTTCGCAAATGGTCGAATTCGATAGTAAAGGATTACACCATTCAGGGCTGGGTCATGGACGACGAACGGCTGAAGAATGGCGGCTCCGTACTGACGAAAGAGTATTTTGAAAAACAACTTGAAAGAATTCGTGAGATACGCTTATCGGAAAGAAAATTCTACCAGAAAATTACGGATATCTATGCAACCGCATTAGACTACGACCCCTCTGCGAAGGCAACGCAGCGTTTTTTTGCAGAAGTGCAGAACAAG
>JBQNBA010000017.1:0-18996 GCA_052170175.1 Sphaerochaetaceae bacterium
GGCATGGATTTCGCCCCGGCCCGCAACAAATTCCATGCGTTGACAAGTCATGCTGAGCTTGTGTTCGCCCATGGGGCTCTGAAAGCCCTCGCCGCAGATTTGCTTAAGATAGCAAACGACATAAGGCTGCTGGCCAGCGGCCCTCTCACCGGCCTTGGGGAGCTGATTCTTACCGCCAACGAGCCGGGATCCAGCATAATGCCGGGCAAAGTGAACCCCACTCAATGCGAAGCCATCTCAATGGTTGCGGTTCAGGTGATGGGAAACGATGCCGCAATAGGATTCGCCGCAAGCCAGGGGAACTTCGAGCTGAACGTATATCTGCCGGTCATCGCCTACGATTTCCTGCAATCCGCCCGGCTGCTTGCCGAAGCGATGGAATCATTTTCCGTGAAATGCATCAGGGGAATAGGCATAAACCGCATCAGGATGCGGGAGAATGCCGAGTCATCCCTCATGCTCGTAACCGCGATAAGCCCGGTGATAGGCTATGAAAAGGCGGCGATGGCGGCGCAGAAAGCGCTTGCCGATGGAATCTCGCTGAGAGAGGCCTGCCTTGAGCTGAAACTCATGTCGAAGGAGCAGCTCGATGAGACTCTGCGTCCGGAGCTGATGATTTAGCTTGCCCCTCATGCCCCCAGACCGAAATCATGGAAATCATGAAAATCATGGAAATCATGGTCATGAAGAATGATGACGGGCACAACCCAGACACAGCGGCAGACACAATGACGGCATGATGATGTGGGCACAACGGCGGGCATGATGATGAAGCCTTATGACGGGGCGGAATGATGGAGCCTTATGATGGGGCGAAATGATGGAGCCTTATGATGGGGCGGAATGATGAGGCTTGACCAGGGAATTCAGCCTTTGACGAACCGGAGTTCTTGAATTGCCAGGCTGACGGATTCTCCTGATTCAGGAAGTCCTGTAGTCTTGCTGTATTCAATCGTCTCGCCCGGGGCGATAGGCCGCCCTATTTCGATTACGATAGAAGCATCTGAATCAAATCCGGCATTGATGGCAAGGTATCCAATCGGCTTGTCGCTCTTGTTATCAAGCCTGAAAGTCAGTGAGCGCAGCTGCTTCCTGCCCGCCTCCTCGGCAATGGTGAGGCGTATGTTGGTGATGCTCACAGGAGAATCATCCCCCAGCAACGCATCGCCTTTCTCCACTATCCTGTAGCAGGCCTTATCTCGTCTTTTGCTTCGTCTAAGCATGGCAAGGACACTGAGCACAACAGCCACGCCAACGATTATTGATATGAAAACCTTCATACATGCTTCTCCCGCATCATGCTTCCGAACCGCTTCCCATGCGCTTTCATTTTTTCAAAAGAACTATTTCCGGCAAAAGCCCTGGAATGGAAACAAACGGACAGCATGCAAACAGCGCATTCCCAGCCGCCATGTTGCAAATATTACCGGCGATCGGACTTGAACCGATACAGCTTCGCAGCCAATAGATTTTGAGTCTATCGTGTCTACCAATTCCACCACGCCGGCAAAACTAGAGGCATTCTAGACTATTTCACCTAAAAAAGCAACCTTGGAGATGCTTATGGGTTTTAATTAATGTATAATGTAAAAACAATGAGAAATCGCAAAGCAATCATTATTTTTCTAGTTCTCATCATTGGAATCCTTCCTCTGAGTGCGAACGATAACCTGCTTCTGGCAAACACGCCTATAACTTATGGCGAGGAAGCCTTCATGCAGCGGATAAGCCGGCGGACAGGAGGCACAAGAGAGCCGATAGGGCTTGTGCTTTCGGGAGGGTCGGCAAGGGCCTTGGCTCATATCGGCGTTCTCAAGTACCTGGAGGAGAATGAAATAGTCCCCGATTTCATAATAAGCAACTCCATGGGCAGCATAGTCGCTCTTCTTTACAGCGCAGGCCTTTCTCCAGATCAGATACTGGAGGTCTGTTCCGGCACCAACATATCCGAGCTGTTCGCCGTTGCCTTGCCCATCAACAAGGGAATGCTGGACTGCGGACAGTTCAAGGCTTATGTCAAATCCTTTCTAGGCGACGGGCTCAAGCTGGAGGAGCTTGAAATACCGGTCATGGTGATATGCGAGGATCTGGTGACCAAGCGTCAGATTCATATCGCAGAGGGATACATAGAGGACGTGATGACGGCGAGCTTCGCCATTCCTTTCTATTTTGATTCAGTGCAATACAAAGACCATCTGCTGATTGACGGCGGCCAGACAAACATCGCTCCGCTTGAGGTGGCATTCAAGTATTCTCCGTTCAACATCGTGTCCACAACTTTCTACAACAACACAGCCCTCAACCTTAAAAACCCCATGACAGCGCTCAACATAAGCATTGATATAGGCAAAACACGACAGGGAATCACGGACATCCAGAAGCATTCCGATGATTCAATATGGATAAGATGCGATGTGGAAGGGTTTTCTTACATGCAGTTCCGCAGAGTCGCCGAGATAGCCGCAAAAGGGTATGAAAGCGCCATGCGCCAGATGCAAGCGCCGGAAAACGAAAATAAGCTGTCATCTCTCCCGCATAGCGGAATCAGCAGCGGGATAATGGCCAAGCGGGAGGAAATACAGGGCCGCATAGACAGATTCAAGCGCACGCATCAGTACTACAATCACGTTGGAACTGACGGGCTTTCCAGCATCTTTATAATCGGAGGCCTCAGCTACGCCTTTCCCGGCGATCCGTATCTGCTCAGAGACGACACAATGCTGGGATTCAGATATGATTTGAAATACAGGGATGCCGATCTCCGCATACTGGCCGGCCTATCCTGGCAAGCATACACACTAGGTCCTGCTGTTCCGTCTATAGGGCTTGATGCAAAATGTTATTTGTTCGATGTCCTGCGGCTTGAGACCATACTGGGCTTCTTCAAGGATATGGAGCTGCTGTCATCTCCCTACTCGCCGATATGCTATTTCTCGCAGAACGCCCTGTACACTGTTCTTCTGGACAAGGTGCGGCTTGAGCTAAAGGGCGCATATGAGCTGGTGAACAACTTCAATTCAGTCAACAACAGGATAACCGCCTGGGACGGTCTGGCGCATCTTGCCACCGCCTCGGCAACGGCGGAGATTCGTGGCGCAGGAGGCGAAAAAGGCGAAGGACTTGATTTATGCTGCGAATTCGGCATCAACCTGCCGATATTGGGCAATGCGTGCAGGATGTTCGGATTCGGAACCTTGCGAAGCGAATTCAACCGATCGGAAAGCTACTTCCTCGCATCCGCCTCATGCACCGGCAGGGTTGCGCTTGATGGCAAAGGGAACGTGCCCTTCTTCATAGGAGATGGGTTCAGGACAAAGAGCACCCGCATCCTGAGGCAGGGAAGCCCTGCAAGCGAGCTCGATAACCCGCAGAACCTTCTTCTGAGCGCAACTCTCAGGGCGGGGGTGAACCCCAACCCGTTCCAAGACATAGCCATGGGCGAACTGATGCTCATAAGCGATTCAGCCATAACAGGGTACTGCGATTTTCTCTGGAGCGAACGAGGCTCCAGCATAATCAAGACAATGACACCCCAGATATCGGTGGGCTTGGAGTTCAAAACAAATGTTTCGCTGATAGGCCTTAGAACCATATCGGTGAATCTGTACGCAGGGTACGATGGCTCCTGCAATGATATAATAGGCGGTTTGTGGTTCAGCGCAGCCGAATGAGGATATCGAATGGAAGAAAGAAGGAAAATACTGCTTCATTGCTGCTGCGGGCCATGCTCAACCGCCGGCATCGAGCGTCTGCTGCATGAGAACTGGCGGCCCACCTTGTTCTTTGGGAACAGCAACATATATCCTCCTGAAGAAAATGACAAACGCTGGGGGGAATTGCTCAAAGCCGCCAAGTTTCATGACCTTGATGCAATCAGGGCGGCGTATGATCATCAGGCCTGGCTTGATTTCATAAAAGGTCTGGAAAACTGTCCGGAGCACGGCGAACGCTGCCTGCGGTGCTTTGAGTTCAACCTCTGCCAAGCGTACGAACAAGCTGCAAAACTGGGATTCAAGTATTTCACCACCACGCTCACTGTGAGCAGATTCAAGAACAGCGAGGCAGTTTTCAGCCAAGGGCGCAGATTCCCCGGCTTTGTAGAGATAGACTTCAAGAAGAAAGACGGGTTCAACCGGTCTGTGCAGCTGAGCAGGCAGCTTGGCCTTTACAGGCAGACATACTGCGGCTGCGAGTTCTCGGATTCATCCAATACAGGCAAGAGCCTAGGCTAGAGACAAGGAGGCTTTCATGCAGGAAATCTTCAACAGAAGAAGCATAAGGAAGTTTCGCTCCCAGAAAGTCGAAAGGGAGAAGATAAACCGCATGCTGGAGGCGGCCATGCAGGCGCCGTCAGCGCACAACCAGAGAGCATGGGAATTCGTAGTGGTCGATGATCCATCCAAGCTCACACTGCTTTCACGGGCCACGCCATATTCGGGGCTTATAGCCGGAGCCCCTATAGGGATAGTGCTCGCCTGCAACACGGCGAAGCTCAAGAATCCTGAAATCTGGCAGCAGGACATGGGAGCCTGCGCGCAGAACATACTGCTGGAAGCGGTTCATCTGGATCTGGGGGCCTGCTGGATGGGCGTTGCTCCATCTGAGGAGCGGATGGAGACAGTGCGCAAGATACTTCAAATGCCCCCTTCAATCGACCCATTCGGGATGATTGCAGTCGGTTATCCTGCGGAGGGGCAGAAGAACCAGTTCATCGACAGGTTTGACAGGACTGCAATCCATTCCAACGCATGGTGAACGACAACGCATGGCAAGCTGCAACGCATGCAAGCTGCAACGCATGGTAAGCTGCAACGCATGACAAGAGACAAGGCTGAAAACAGAGGCTGATTTACATATATTGTACAATATGGTACCTTTTTCATGTGGCAATTCATGTGACAAAGAACAGCGGAACATCGGTTGTAGACCTTACCCATGGCGTTATCTGGAAACAAATAATCGCCTTTTTCATGCCGGTGTTCCTTGGCTCCCTTTTCCAAGAATTCTACAGCGTTGCCGATGCCATAATCATAGGGCATTTCGCCGGCAAGAGGGCGCTGGCCTCGGTGGAGGCAACCATTGTGCTTTGCCGGATGTTCATAAACTTCTTCGTAGGCGTATCTTCGGGAGCCACGGTGATCATCTCACAGCATTTCGGTGCAAAACGGGATGAAGACCTACGGAAAGCAATTCATACCGCAACGGCATTCGCCATGAGCATAGGACTTGGATTGTCCGTCATATGCACCGCCGCCGCACCGCTGCTGCTTGGGGTGATGCATCTCCCGGACGAGATATGGGACATGTCCGTCTCCTACAGCAGAGTGTATTTCGCCGGAAGCCTTGTTTCCCTTGTCTACAACATGGGCACCGGCATACTGAGGGCGCTGGGCGATTCCAAGACGCCTTTCAGGTATCTCGTCATAAGCTGCTTTATCAACATAATATTGGATTGCCTTTTCGTGATAGTGTTCAAGACCGATGTCCTGGGTGTAGCGCTTGCCACAGTCATCGCGCAGACGGTGAGCGCCGTTCTGGTCATCATGAAGCTTGCAAGACTTCCGGGAAGCTGCAAACTGCAACTTTCCAAGATGCGATTCAACAAAATCCAGCTGGGCAAAATCCTTAAAGTGGGGCTTCCGGTGGGGCTTCAAGGGCTTGCCTATTCCATCACCAACACAATCATCCAGGCCAAGCTGAACCTTTTTGGCACCAATGTCATAGCTGCCTGGGGGATATATGCGCGGATGGATGCCTTCATGTGGATAAGCCTGGAGGGATTCGGGATAGCTTCCTGCACTTTCGTGGCTCAGAACTACGGCGCCAAGAAGATGGACAGAGTGCGCAGCTCCATAAGAAGCAACATGGTCATAAGCCTTGCGTTCTCCTTGCTTTACAGCGCATTCCTGCTGCCCACATGCCGGCATCTGGCAGCGATATTCATAAACGACAAGGAAGTCATACGGATATGCTGTGAGATGGTATATATCATAACGCCGTTCTATGCCACATACTGCGTCACCGAGGTTTTCTCAGGTGCGATACGCGGCACCGGCGAATCAACCAAGCCAATGATAATCACCCTTATAGGCACCTGCGTGCTGAGGCTGATATGGATATATGGCGTGCTGCGAAACAGCATGAGGATGCATACATTGCTTGCGGTGTACCCGATCACATGGATAATCACATCGTTCATGTTCGTGGTGTATTATATATCCATGAGGAGGAAAGGGAGAATCTAGGCGATGGAGAAATATGATGCGATAATAGTCGGCAGCGGGCCGGCAGGGATGGGGGCCGCTTTCTGCTTGAAGGAATGCAATCCGAGCCTTAAGGTTCTGCTGCTGGACAAGGCGCAGTTCTCAACCGGCGGGATGCGGAATGACTGCAAGATGAACTTCACATATCCGATAGGCTTTCCCACCGAATACTGGACAGAGGAACAGGCTGATAGCTATCTGGAGAAGGTCATAAGGATTCTTGATTTCAAGATTCTGGAAAAGGTCAACATCGAAGTGTATCAGAGACGTGCCGAAAGGCTTGGGTGCAGTCTGCTTGACATACGTCAGACACATCTTGGAACCGATGGAGGGCTCCGGCTTATAAAAAGCCTCCTTGCGCGATTGGAGAACCTTGGAATCGATATCGGGCTTGGCGAGGAAATGACCGGCATAGACAGTCCGGGCAAATCCATAGACACAACCAAGAGGACAATCGGGTATGGGAAGCTGCTTGTCGCCCCGGGCAGACATGGGTTCAGGTTCCTCCAGGATCTGATGGGCCGGCTTGGAATAAAGTACATCGACAATACGGTGGATATCGGTCTGAGAATCGAGACAAGAACAGACCACTACCCCATAGTGAGGGACTACTATGACCCCAAGTTCTACTTCCCTGACAGAGTCAGGACATTCTGCACAAACAGCGGGAACGCCCATGTGGTGAAGGAACGATACATCACAGCCAGCGGGGATAGCTGGTACTCTCTCAACGGACACGCCTACTCCACCGATTCCGGTCATGAAAACGGCTTGGTGAACTTCGCCATGCTCAAGACGGTGAAGCTGACCGAACCGCTTGCAAGCGGACAGACCTATGCAGAGAATCTTGGGATTCAGGCGACGCTGCTTGGAGGAGGGATGCCGATAATGCAGCGGGTGGGAGATTTCCGAATGGGTTCCAGAAGCAAGGAAACGACATTCAACAGCGATCTCTATGATTTCAAGCCCTCGCTTCTGTCCTGTTGCCCTGGCGATATATCCCTGATGTGTCCTGCCAAGATTCTAAGGGCGATATGGAAGGCTATGAAATGCCTTGATACGATAGTGCCAGGCATCCTGCACCCTTCCACCATAATGTACTACCCGGAAATCAAGCTCTATGCCAACAAGCCTGAATATCTGGATGAGCATTTCAAGGTTGCCGATGACGTTTATTTCGCAGGGGACGGCGCCGGAACGAGCCGAGGCATCACCGGTGCATGGGCAAGCGGGATAAGGGCCGCCGAAGGGATGATGGAAGCATGAGATGCGGAGACAGCGGCAATGCAGACCGTCACGCACACTGCGCCGGCATGCAGTCACGCATATCGCCCAGCATATCGCCCAGCAGCCCATTTCGCATATTGCCTAAGCATGCAGTCCCGCATACCGTTCCGCATGCCGCGCCGCATCTGGGATTCGGCGAACAAAACACCGGGATTCCGGGAATCAAGGATACTGCCTTGCGGCATCCAGATGCTCTTCATAAGTTCTGGAATAATGAATCTGGCCGTTTCCATCATGCCTGTAATAGTAATAATCCTTGGAGGCCGGCCTTATTGCGGCCTTAAGAGTCTCCGCTGACGGACAGCATATTCCGGTCGGAGGCAATCCTGCCTTGCGTCTTGTGTTGTAAGGGGTGATTTTGTCCAGAACCTGCTGGCTTATTGGATTCTCCCAATCCCCGGTTTCATAGCGGGTCGTGGCATCTATGCCAAGCGGCATGTCAGAAGCAAGCCTGTTATGGATTATGGAGCTTATCATCGGGAACTCTTCTTCGTTCTTTGTCTCGGCAGATATCATGCTGGCGATTATAGCGAAATCCGACAGACGCATTCCGCTTGCAAAGATATAACCAAACAAGGGCTGAGCCGCTTCCATGAAGGCATCGGCCATGAGAACAGAAAGCTCGGCCGCAAAGCCATCGCCTCTTGTCACCGAATAATCCCCTGCCAGAAAAAAGCCCTCTGCAAAGGGAAGCGAGCGTTCCCGGGCTGTCCTGGAGGCCGCTTCAATGAAGTCTCCCTCCTCTGCAAGCCTGCGAGCAGCCAAGGCCTTGTCGATATCCGCTATCGTCCATCCGTTGAATATTCTTATCGACAGCCGGCTGGAAGCAGCCGTTGAAGATGAGCCACGAGAAAGGAAATCATCTGTGCGCGCTGCGGATTGGGCTCCATCTGTGCTCACGGAAGCAGCGGCAAGCAGCCCCGATGAATCCGAACGATTCAGCAAGCTCCTTCCAAAGCCGAACCGGACATAGCCAAGAAGCAGAAGAAGCACAACCAGAAGGACAGAAAGGGCGCCTATCAGGCACCAATGCCAGGCAATCGATGGCTTGGCTTGCTTAGCGGCAGTCTGGAAAGCCGTCCGTATGTCCGCCAGTGTATAGCGACGTCGGCTTGAGGCCGGGGTGACTCCGCTCGGCTTCTTGGATTCAAACACTCCCATTCTCTTTGAAGGCATATGCTGGACAGTCCGTCTTGCGACGGAGGCTCTGGCATGATACGATGCCCGTTGCTTTTGTTTTGGGACTGATTTGCTGGTACTGCTATTGTTTTGAGCCATCACCCTTCTCTTGCGCCAAAGTTTCTATGGCCTTCTGCTGAATCCTGCATGATTCAATGTTCTGCCGTTCGGAGGCTATGCGGGAATCAATCTCCGACCGCTGGGATTGCAGCGCTTCTATCTGTGAATCCAGATATTCAATCTGTTCCTTATAGTGAGCTATCCTGCCTTCGCATATATCTATGGCCTTCTCGAATGAAAGCATCCTGGAATGAAGCTGCCTGAGATACATGCTGTGCTGCTGCCTGCGTATTTCGTCACAGCAGGAGACAACTTCCGCCGGAAAGCTGGAATCAAGCCACTTATTCTGGCTGGCGGCAAGGAATCTCCCGTACTCCGCCTCTTTGGCTGCGGCATCCTCCTTCTTGCGCGCGCATTCCATCTCAGCTTCTTTGAGCTTAAGGCTGCTGAAACCGGCCCCGCCCTCCCCAAGCGAAGTCCTGGCCCGGTCTATCATCTCGCTATGGCGTCTTATCTCGTGGTTCTGGCTCTCCTTCATCTTGTCGATGTTATCAAGCTCAAGCAGTATCGACTCCACCCTCTCCCCGGCGAGAAGCCTTGAGCCATCTGCTTCGGAAATCAGCCTGCCGGTTTCTTTATAAACCGACTCCAGCTTTTTGCTGCGTACGGAAAGCTTATGACGAATCAGCATCCTGACAACCGAGGAGCCAGTGTTCCGCAGACGTTTCTCAAGCCTTTGAGCCTCTGCCCGGTGCTCTTTCAGAGGTGACAGCGCAAACTCCATCTCTTCGGGGAAAAAGCCGCTGTCGTAAATCTCCGCAGAGACAGCGCCCAGCACGGAATGGAGTTCCTGCCGCTTTATTTCCAGCTCCTTCAATCGGACACGGCCACGGGTTATCCGGGTTCCTCCTTCGCTGATTTCATTCATGGCATTCTTCATCTCAGCCAGACGATCGGAGGCATCGCTGAAAGCTTTCTGCGCCGTCCTGACGTTTTCCACAAGCTCCAAATCCGCTGGGAAATCGGGCGGAAGCCGGAAGTCACCGGGCATCGACAAGACCGCGCGGCCCAGCTTCCCGTAAAGCTTTTCAAGCGCTTTGCGCTCCTGTTCCGTTTCCTTTTGCATGGAATCGATATCTGTGAAAATCGGCGGCATACGACCTAATACTAACATAATAGACTTTCCTTGACAAATATTGGATGGATTTATATCCTATTTAAAAATCACAAAGGCAGATTCTTTGACCATGGAAAAATACGGAGATAAATCAGGGACAGCCAAGGCCACAGCCGAAGCGCCATGGGTATTCTCTCTAAGCAGGGATGTCACCAAGGGGCTGGACAGTCTGGAATCGCTGATAAAGGCGGGATTCATTGTCACGCCTGTTCAGAAAAGGAGCCTGTTCATCCTTTCTCCCGGCTGCAAGGCCGAGGGGCGTTTCTCCAATCTTGAATGCATAGACCAGGAGAAATGGAACGATGAGGATTCAAAGAAGATAGCGAATCCGGCAGTCAGCATAGCTTCTGCTCCCCAAAGAATCATCGACCAAATACGAAGAAATGGCTTTGATCTGGATGTGTTCGGAAGAATAATCGTCTTTGATTGCGGCTTGCCGGACGAGACGCATGGAATCTTCCTTAATGACATAAGCTTCATCTTGGGAAAGGTCAAGAACAAGACGATTGAAGTTCATCTTTTCACCGATCAGGAAGAGCTGCCTGTGATTTTCTCGGCTTCGGCTATAAGGAAGGACTGGAAGAAGCCGGCGGAGGCCCGCTCGGAAAGAGAAAGCGGCGGCAAGGACCGCGGCGTCAGGAGCAGCAGGCAATCCGATGATGTCCCCTACAACAAGGAGCGCAGGACAATGTACAGCAAAAAGCCTGAGAAGGTTGACATGGCAGCGATGCCGGAGAGAATCAAGAGTTGCCTTAACCAGACTCTATCCTACTCCCACCCAGAGGAGCTGGAGGAGATCAAGAAACTCATCAAGAAGAACGTGCCGCTTGGCAGAAGGACTTATTTCGCAGCTTATCTGCTCATGGAATCAGGTCTTCGCTTTGACAGGAGGCAAAAGGATGACAAGCCGTTCAGAGATGCCAAGTCATCCAGAGAGGAGAAGCCTTTCCGCGGAAAAGGCCAGAGAAACGCCCAGAAGCCAGCAGACAGGCAGGAGAGAAGGACGCAGGCCGCCCCCCCGGCGGATTCAAAAAACTTTTATATAAACATCGGAACGCAGGACAGAATCAACATCTCCAAGCTTGCGGCTTTTGTTGCTGAAAGCTGCGGAATCAAGCCAGAGGATGTCACAGGCATCACAGTGAAATCCTCCTATGCTTTCTTTTCAGTAAGCGAAGAGAATGCCGGCAAAGTCATACCGGCTCTGGCAGGAAAGGTATTTGGAAAGAAGATTGTCAAGGTGAACTTCGCCAACGGGCAGAAAGAAAAACAGCAGCCCGGCTCACGCCAAGCCGGTTCGAAATCCGAGCGTCAGCCCAGGCGGTTCTCCAAGCAGGGCTCTTCTGGGGAGGATAAGGGAACCACAGTCGAGGAACCGGCCTCAGACCTGCCGGAAAACCCGGAGCCGGAGACAGCCTCGGAGCTTGCGAAGAGCTCTGTTGCCGTGGCGGCAGTCTATGGGGCATCATCCCAGCATGAAGCGCCTTCCCAATACAAGGCGCCTTCCGGAGACGAGACTTCATCCCAAGAGGAATCGGTCGAGGCAGAGCAGGAAGCTGTCGCCGCTGATGAGCCGGTTAACGATGCCACGGAGCCTCAGCCTGTTGCAGAATCGGAGCCCATCACGGAATCAGAGCCTGTCGCAGAATCAGAGCCTGTAGCAGAAACCAAGTCTGCCGCTGGGCAGGAACGGAATCCGAAGCAGGATGAAGACGAAGCCCCCGGTCAGCTTTCAGAAACCGAAGAGAATCAATAGGGATGGCTGAAAACATGGAGCTCAAATGCTTTGAGGTCGGCATGATCGGCACAAATTGCTATGTTCTCCATGCGGGGGAAATGACCATCATGATAGATCCAGGCGACGAAGCCGCGCGTATCACCGCCGGGCTTTCAAGTCTGGATTTTATTTTGCTCACCCATGCCCACTGGGATCATATGCTTGCGCTTAAAGAAGTCTCTGCCATGTTCCCCCAGGCAAAGCTGTGCGTCCATTCCGAGGCGTTGTATTCAAGGGAACAGCAATCAGCCCTGATGAACCAGATGCACCCTCTTCTAAAGGTCAGATTCTCGCATTTCTTTGAGAATCTTCCTCCGGTGTCAGTTCATATCAAAGACGGGGATTTCATAGGGTCGCTTGAAGTCCTGCATTGTCCGGGACATTCGCCGGGGTCGGTCTGCTATTATTCACAGCAGGACAAAGTCATCTTCTCAGGAGACACCCTCTTTGCAAGCGGCTATGGCAGGACGGATTTGCCGGGAGGCTCGCAGGAGCTGATTGAGAAATCACTTGCCCGCATTGATGCCGAAATCCCCCATGAAACGAAGCTGTATCCGGGGCATGGCCCCGGCTCTTCTGTCGGAGAGGCGCTTGATTTCATACGTTGATTTCATACGTTGATTTCGCACGCTGATTTCATACGCTGAATAATCTGTCGCTGGCACTTGTCAAGAAAGGCGGGTGAAAAAGTTTGGCTCTTCCCGGATTTCTGTGGGATTGACATTCTCGAGACTGTCCATGGCGTTCTCTGATGCTCTCTTATGGCGTTATGCCTGATGCGCTCTGATGGCGTTATGCCCGATGCGCTCTGATGATATTCTGTCAGATTGGCGCGGAACCTGTCTTGCGCAGGGCAAGGTCAAGATGGTGTCCAAGCCTGCATAAGCGGAGGGGTCGGGAATCGCTGCATTCAATCACAAGCGCAATCCTGTCTTGATTCGCCAAGATAAAGGATTGGGGAAAGCATCCCGCAGAAATCCGTGAAGAGCTAGATAAATCCAAGCCTTTATTGCGGCGCAAGCTATTGGAAAGACCGCCATGTAAGTGATATCATTATCTTCATGGAAGAAAATCTTATCGCTGATAAGATAAGAATAGTGCTCGTGGACAGTCAGGACGGCGCCAACATAGGAAGCGTCTGCCGTGCCATGAAGACAATGGGGCTTGACCGTCTTGCCTTGGTCACGAACAGGGAACACGACGACAACCGAGTCAGGACGCTGGCCCTGCACGCATCAGACCTATGGGAGAACCGCAAGGAATTCAAGACGCTTGACGAGGCGCTTGAAGGAAGCGCGCTGACCGTTGCCGCCACAAGGCGCAAAGGAAAATTCCGCAAGATGAGCTGCGTAAGTCCGGATCAGCTTGTCTCCATGATATCAACCATGGGAGATGGCGTGGTTTCAATCGTGTTCGGCCGTGAATCGGACGGCTTGACCGATGAGGAAGTCAATAAATGCAGCATGGTCGTCACCATACCGACAAGTGACTCTTTCCCCTCTCTCAACCTGGCGCAGGCGGTGCAGATAATCTGCTACTGCATTTACAAGGGGCTTAAACCCTATTCCTCTGACAAGATAATTGCCACAGAATCAACGACCATCGCTTCTGTTTCACGGATAATCGAGGAAATCGGGCAGACAGGCTTCTTCAAGACGGATGACGAGAGACGCATGACCGCCATTTTCATGAAGGACATGATTTCGCGCAGCGCCCCGACTGACAGGGAGCTGCAGAAAATGGAGAAGCTCTTCACAAAACTTTCGCGCATAAAGGTTCACAAGGGGATAAAACAATGAAATCAAAAGTTTACTTCACTGATTTTAGAATACGGGGAGAGGAAAATCTTGTTGATAAATGCAACAGGCTTTACGACAAGGCGGGTCTCGGAGGGCTTGACTTCGATGGAAAATTCGTAGCTATAAAGATGCATTTCGGAGAGTTGGGCAACCTTGCCTACATCAGGCATAACTATGTGGCGGGTCTTGTCGCCTATATAAAGCATCGCGGAGGCAAGCCATTCCTGACCGATTGCAACACGCTGTATACAGGTTCCAGAACAAATGGGCTTGACCATCTGGACACAGCATTCCTGAATGGTTTCAGCTACCCGATGGTGGGAGCCCAGGTGGTGATTGCCGATGGCATAAAAGGCACAGATGAAGCTGATATCCCGGTTGAAGGAGCAACATACTCCCCTGTTGCCAAGATAGGGCGTGCGCTTGCAGATGCCGACATTGTGATTTCACTGAGCCATTTCAAAGGACATGAATCAGCAGGATTCGGAGGTGCGCTGAAGAATCTGGGAATGGGCGGAGGATCAAGAGCAGGCAAGAAAGACATGCACAGCAGCTGCAAGCCCAGGATGGTTGCCGGCAAATGCATCTCATGTCATAAATGCGAGACCGCCTGCGCCCACGGCGCGCCTGATTTCTCTACGGGGGAATGCGTGATTGACTACATCAAATGCGTGGGCTGCGGACGCTGCGTGGAGGCATGTCCGACAGGTGCGCTGATTGCCGGAGATGATGTCAAATACTCTGTGATGAATAAGAAAATCGCCGAATACACAAAGGCTGTGATAAGCGGCAAGCAAAGCTTCCACATTTCGTTCGTCATGGATGTGTCTCCATTCTGCGACTGCTACCCAAACAACGACGTCCCCATAGTTCCGGATGTCGGGGTATTCGCCTCGGCCGACCCTGTGGCCCTTGATTGCGCCTGCGCTGACGCAATAAACAGGCAGCCGGTCACCAAGAACAGCCTGCTGGATGAGCGGATGAAAAGCTGCAAGGGCCATGACCACTTCTCTACGCTCCATGACAACACGGATTGGCATGCCCAGGTCGAGCATGGCGAGAGGATAGGATTGGGAAACATGGAATACGAGCTTATCGAGATGAAATGAAGAACGCTTTTTGATATAAGGTGATTGTCATGGATGAAACAAACAACAAGAATCTGCGTCAAATCAGAGTAGCCATCATTTTGATTGCGGCCATAATCGTTCTGTGCGCATTTAAGCTGGCAGCGGAAGTCAGCCTTGTGCTGGTGCTTTCAATCTTCCTGTTTCTGATGCTCTCCCCGATTGCACGGAATCTGGAAAAGGCCAAGCTCCCGGCAGCGCTGGCAACCTTGATTTCGATGCTTATCCTGCTATTCATGATAATCGCCGCAATGGTGTTCTTCTTCTATGCCGTTGACCTGCTCATACGCACTCTGCCTAAGTATTCGGGCAGACTTGCAGAGCTTGAGGACTTCATAACCATCAGACTTCGCAGTTTCATGGACCTTCCGCCTGATTTCAGCCTGATATGGGGGCTGGAGATTGACTGGATAGGCGTTCTCCTCAGTGCGCTCAGGCAAGTCTCAACCATGACATTCAACATAGTGAAGAAAGGGATTCTCTGCGTGATATTCGTGATGTTCCTTCTGATGGAGAGGGACACCATAATCCCCAAGGCCATAGAAATGATAAGAGGAAAGGATTCAGGCCACATCGAGCAGATATACACCAGGATAAACAAGCAGGTGTCAAAGTATCTGGTGATAAAAACACTGATAAGCCTGATAACAGGATTGGCTTTCTTCCTTATCACAAAGGCCGTTGGGCTTGAATTCTCATCTCTGTGCGCCGTACTGGCATTCGTGCTTAATTTCATACCGACAATAGGGAGCGTGATAGCGACCCTGCTGGCGATTGTGATAGCCATCCTTCAATTCTTCCCGAGCTGGTCCCCTATCCTGTTCATAGTCTTCTCGACAATAACAATCGAATGGGTGCTGGGCAACATAATCGATCCAAAGCTTCAGGGCAATCAGCTTAACCTCAGCCCGTTCATAATACTATTCTCACTCACTCTGTGGGGATACATATGGGGGATAGTCGGGATGTTCCTGGCAGTGCCAATGATGAGCATCCTTCAGATAATATTCGCCAACATAGACCAGACAAAGCCGTTCGCAGTCCTTTTCTCAAGCGGCAAGGCCAGCAAGGAACGTCCCAGGAGACGCAAGGGAAATCCAGAGCAGGATTTCAAAGACAGCATAATCCTGCCGGAAGACAGACAGAAAAGAAAAAGATGACGAACCGGGCAGAACTGGCGGCACAAGCCAGAAGGAAGATATTCTCTCAAGCCAAGATTCCGTCATCCCTAGGCATTCTGGAAGAATTCGCCATAGCCCTTGTCAAGGCGCAGGGGACAACCGGCATAAGCATATCCCATCCCACATTGATTCTATGCGCCGCCGACCACGGGGCGGCAAACCACGGAATCACCCTGAGCAACGCCGGCATTACGCATAGCCAGTGCGTGAATTTCGCTTCAGGCAACGGAAGCTGCGGGGTGCTTTGCCGGGAAAACGGCATCGAAATGAGAATCCTGGACTTGGGTGTGCTTGAAGGCTTCGAGCCGGAGCTTGGAATAATCGACCGCCGCTGCGCCGCCGGAACAGGCGATTTCACAAAAGGCGATGCGATGACGAAGCCGCAGATGAACAAATGCCTTGAAGCAGGCGCAGAGGCAGTGAGATCGCTTGACGAAGAATGCAATGCAGTCATATTCGGAGAGATGGGAGCAGGGAACTCATCATCGGCGGTAGCCTTGGCTGCGGCAATCACCCAAAAGGGGCTGAACAGGTATTTTGATTGCGGCAACCTTGATGCTGGAAGAATAGCCATTTCGAAATACGATATCCTGAAAGCAGCTCTTGACAGCTATAACGGAACGACAGCGGAGCAAGCGTTCCTCCGTTTCGGTGGGTTCGAGATAGGCGCCATTGCAGGAGGGATGATTGAGGCCTCCCAAAGAAACATTGCAATCGTTTTGGATGGACTTATCTGCATAAGCGCCCTGCTGCTTGCAAGCAAGCTTGACCCTCATGTTCTGGAAAGCGTCATCCCGGCCCATAGATCAGCCAGCATCAGCTACCAACGGATTGCCGAGGATCTTGGGCTAAGAAGCCCCCTTGACATGGGGATGGCTCTGGGAGAAGGCTCCGGGGCCGCCGCAGCGATTCCGCTCCTGCGGGAAAGCTGCGCGCTTTTCTCCAAGCTTAAAAGCTTCGGCGAAGCCCGGGTGAACTGCGCCTACCGCAGATTCGCCCTCAGCGATTTCGCCATCGGGGCGACAAGCTATACAATACCGGCAGATATAGTCGCCAATGCAAGATTCATCTGCTCGGAAATGCATGACAAGGTGCAGGACATGGAGCTGGTTCTGTTCGAGAGCGAGGAAACAAGCAGCTTCCCGGACAGAGAAAGCATCATTGAGCTGGCGGATATAGCGGAGAGAAACAAGATGACATACACAGTCCATCTGCCATATGACCTGTCGCTTGGCTCCGATTCCCCTGCGGCGGTCGAGCAGATATGCAAGGCTGTGAGCCTCACGCGCTCTCTGCCTGTGCACGCTTACATACTTCATCTGATGCCGGAGGATGAGAAGCCCTTCCCCGCCCGCGACATTCCCGCGTGGCAAAGCCGCTGCAAGGAGAATGTGAAGAGAATCCTGCAAAGGACAGCGCTGCCTTCAAGGCTGCTTTGCGTTGAGAACCTGAGCTACAGCTTCTCGTATGTTACTGATATCGTGGAAGAGCTTGATTTAGGAGTGGCGATTGATATGGGGCATCTGTTCAAATACGACATGTACAGCACCCCTCTTGTGGCACGGATGCTTGAGAGGGCGCGTGTCGTACATATGCATGGAGTCGATTCAGCAGGTCACGACCACATAGGCCTGGACAAGCTGGACAAGGCTTCTCTCAGGCTGTTCCTCCGCGATCTCAAGCACTACTCGCGTCCCAGGACTTTGGTGCTTACAATGGAGGTTTTCAGCGAAGACGACCTCCGTTCCTCGCTGAAAACCCTTATGGAGGAGCTGATATGATACATCTTGTCATAGGCGGGGCAAGAAGCGGAAAGAGCTCATATGCGGAGAAGCTTGCCCTTGAAGCCGCCGCCCCAAAAGGAACGCTGCCCCTTTACATAGCCACATGCGAGCCTTTTGATGAAGAGCTCAAGGCCCGTATAATCAAACACCGGCAACGGCGTGAGGGACTGTTCAGCACAGTGGAGGAAAGCCTGTATCTGGGCAGGGCGGTCAGGGATTGCGCCTCGGCGGCTGATGTTGCGATGATAGATTGCATCACAATCTGGCTTGGCAACCTGCAGCACCACAGAATGATGGATGAACAGATAAAAGATTTCATGGATGCCATCGGGTCTTTTCCGGCGGGGAAAAGCCTTTTCATCGTGTCAAATGAGCTTGGAAGCGGTCTTGTTCCCGAATCCGCCATCAGCCGGGAATACCGGGACACGGCGGGCTTCCTCAATCAGCACATAGCCAGAATCTCCGACAAGGTGACGTTGATGGTGGCCGGCATACCAATGGAGTTAAAGAAATGAAACACGGCCTTGGGCTTGGGTTCGCCCTCCGGACGCTGACACGCTTCCCCTTCCCCGGCAAGCCGCCCGCAAGAGAGGAGAGCTCTCTCTTCTGGTATGCGTTCATCGGACTTATCCTGGGCGGGGCAAGCGCACTGGCGGCCTGGCTTATCCGTCTGCCGCTTCTGGCAGGAGCTGCCTTCACCGCCATCCTAGCCTGGAGCACAAGAGCCTTTCATCTTGATGGGCTTGGCGATGCCGCAGATGGGTTCGGCGGCGGCTTCACCCCGCAGCGTTCGCTTGAAATAATGAGCGACAGCCACATAGGCAGCTTCGGCGCGGTGGCAATCAGCCTCTGCCTGATTGTGAAAACAGCGGCGGCATCAGAGCTTATGTCAATGTCGGCAAGCCCCGCCTCTCTTGCGTTGGCTCCAGCCTTGGGCAGAACGGCCATCGTGCTGCTCTGCTGGATATCAAAGTATGCAAAAAGCAGCGGAAAGGCAAAGGCTCTGACAGATAACTGCCGCATCCATCATGTGCTGACCGCCTTCGTCACAAGCGCAATCGCCGCCTGTGGGATTCATCAACTGTCATCCGAAGCCTCGGCATGGCTGCTGGCTTCGCCCTTCGCCGCTGCCATCATCATGGCGGCATGGCTTCATTTCGTCTCCAATAGGAAAGCAGGAGGCATCACAGGAGATATTGCAGGTGCCTGCTGCGAACTAACTGAAACGCTCGCCTTGGTCATGATGGCGATTGCCCGCAGCCTCGAATCAATCTAATCCGACAAACTGTCATTTTTGACCAATATCATCTTTTTTCATATTTTCGTAACCAATTCACTTGACCAAATTGAAAACTCCAAGCA
>JBQNBA010000018.1:0-17537 GCA_052170175.1 Sphaerochaetaceae bacterium
GGCCTGGGTCACCGACTTGATGTAGTTCGAAAGCCCGAACAGCGCACCGCCCGTATATGTGAACGATTGGCTCAGGACATAGCCCTTTGACGTATAGTAAATCAAATCCCTTCCATCCCACTGAACCGAAAGGTTCAGCCGGTTGGAGAACTGCCAGGCCTCGCCGTATTTATAAATCAGCTCCTCATACGGATTGTACTGAGAATGATCGTAATACGCCCTGTTGAGACCGACCGAAAGCCCCGTGGAGAGACTGAGCCGCCCCGGCGCAAATATGAATGTGTAACCTGTCGTGTACGCCAGGTTGAACTTCATGAGCTTGTAATTCATCAGATAGTTGGGATCCGGCGCCGCATAGCCCGCATCTTCGTAGGCGGCGTAGCTGGCATATCCCAGCGGATATGCATATGTGTCTGTCTTGCCGTCATCCCGGACGGAGCCGATGCCTTGCTGAAGCACGTTGTCCATCAGCGTCCTGGAGAATGAGAAGGCTATCTTGTTTGACCATCTCTTGTTGCCGAACCAATCATCCCCGAGCGACACCTCCACGGACTGGGTGTCAGGAGAGAGCGTAGTGCCTATGGAGAAATCCTTTCCCTCGCCGAACAGGTTCGTGTCGTTCCACTGAAGGAAACCGGAGATCGGGAATCCTGATACATTGCCTCCGAACGTGGCTCCGAACTGGATATCCATCTGCTTGCCCTCTTCAAGGTCAAACTGAACCACGACATCATTGCCCTCTCCGCTTGGGAGTATCTTATAGCCCAGATTCGTCAGAAGCCCTGTGTTGTACAGATTCTTATAACTCGTCACCAGATCGGCTTTGGAGAAAACCTTGCCCTCTGCAAGCGCAAGCTCCCTTCTTAACACATATTCCTTTGTCTTGGAAAGCCCGTTCAGCACTATCTTGGATACAGTGCTCCGCTCATTCTCCACTATCGTCAGCCCATAAGCGATGCTCAGAGCCTCCTCATCGCGGAACTCGCTCACCGACGGGGACATGAAGATGTAGCCGTCATTGTAATAAAGATCGGTTATCGAGGAGATTATCCCGGAAAGCTTCTCCAGATTGTCCGTCTCGCCCTCTTCCATCGTCACCAATTCACTGATGAGCTCATCGGAGAACACTGTGTTTCCGGAAACAGACAGCCCGCCGAATTTCCACTGCTTGCCCTCGTTTATCACGAAGGTGGCGATGATTTCAGTGTAATCCTTCGCCTTCTCCCCCTCCTTAGGCTCTCGGACATCGTAGCGCACTTCGCTCACCTGTGCATCGACAAAGCCTTGCTGCTGGTAATGGGCGACAATGGCATTGCAATCCGCTTCAACGACGGACTCGTCCAGATATCCATTGTTGAAAAGCGACTTGACCTTGAGCTTCATCAGACTTTTCAGCGTGGAATAAGAAGCATTCTCATTGCCCTCGAATGCCACGGCGACAATCCGCTTCTGAGCGCCTTCGGTTATCTCGTAGGAGAGAGCCACTGCATTGGCCGTCTCATCAAGCGTCCACGAGGATGACACGGAAACATCCCCGAAGCCCTTTGAGTGATAAAAAGCCGTTATGTCGGCTGCGGGCAGCTGGAGACGAGAGCCGATTGCCGGATCCAGGAAATCACCTTCGGAGATGGATGTCACCGCCTCCTTTATAGCCGCTGTCTTGAGCCTGACGTTCCCCGAAACGCTTATCGACGAAACCACCGGTATCTCATGGAAATCAAATGTCACGCTTATGTTCCCTGATTCCGGGATTATGCTGGCATCGATATCTATGTAAGAAACGCCCTCTATGTCATACAGCTTCCCCACAAGCTCCAGAAACAGGTCGTCGCTGTACTGCTTGCCCTTATATGGGAACACCGTATTGTCAACCGTGTTCTTATCGACATGCTGAACCCCCTTGCATATCATTTCCTGCATTATCCTGCCGGAAAGATCATCTGCGGCAAAAGCCGCGGCGGCCACAACAAGAAGCGTTGCCAAAATAGCCATGACCGTTTTCCTGAATATCCTCATCTGAACTCCAACTCCTAAAGCCTTTATCAAAACCGAATGCTCTTAGTTACACTGAATCCCATAGTATCGAAAAGATTGAAAACCGACAACTCTCCCGGCTGAGCGAATACCGTGAATGTAGCAAGCGGATTCTCCCAATCCAAGCTTATCTCAAGGTCAATCCTCAAATCCCGGCTGAGGAACCTCCCCATCCCCGCCTTATTGTCGGAGGTCGCCTTGAGACTTATCGCACTTTGAAGGAAAAGCTCATCCGTCAGATATTTTCCGGCATAGATGCTCGTGCCATCCAGGTACTTTGAAATAGGAGACAAATCAGAATTGTACACGCTGCCGGGGAGCGCATCTATGACAATATTCTGAAGCAAATTGGTTCTAACTGAGAAAATATCCAATCCAAGAGAGTTCTTTATCACATTTGTCAGCCCCAGATTGGCCTCCCCCGTTGATATTATCCCCAGCTTGCCGGCGGCCTCTGCGGCGGCCACTGTCAGAGAGGCGAACGATGAAATGCTCGGCGAAGAGCTGAACACGTTGGAAGGCAGAATGCTCTGACCCAGAAGCTCCAGAATCTCATTCTCCGAAAGCGATGGAATGCTTGTGAAATAAGGCTGGAAATTGCTCAGTGAAGAATTCTGTAGATTAAGATAGATGTCCACCTTGTTTCCATTGGAATCGTAGTCACGCATCTTGGCTTGCAGGTCAAGGGAGACATTCAGCCCGCCCGCCTCATCAAAAAAAGAATCCTGTGAGAAGCTCAGCTTGCCCTGGGTCACAAGGAAATCCTTCTGGAAATAATAAATCTCGCCTCCCCTTATCTTCATGTCTCCCGAGAGGAGCAGCTCATTTGAAACATGATGATATGAAACCTTCAGCTTATTCCCCTCGCTGAGAGTAAGATTGAGTATAGGATTGTCAACAGCCGGATAACACACGACATTGTTGCCTAGGAAAGAGATGTCAAGCTCAAAATCAACGGAAGGCTTTATTTTGGAATACCAGTCAGGAATCACCTTGTCGTCCAAGCTGAAATCCACAAGCATGTTAGAAACCGATATCGCTCCCTTGATATAGTCTCCGTCGTCATAGCCTACATGGAGCAATCCGCCCGCATCGCAGGCAAAATCAAGGCCGAGATCCTCCATCGGCAGCCAGAAAGGCAAAACCGTTCCGTCAGGCAGGTCAAGAACAAGATCATAGGAGAAACCGGTTGAGAAATCAGCGGCAATCGAGAATATGCCGTATCCATGCCCCTTTGTCCTCTCGTTGTAGAACTCAATCCTCTGCCTCGGACTGAAAATCTGCCTGCCATGGACTGCGACATATCCGTTGCTCACCGTGAAGACAATATCCGGCATCTGGAAAACTGAAACTGAAACATTGTCTGCGTTGAGCGTTCCATCAAGCTGCGGGTCGGCGATGGAGCCGGAAACATGCAGCGAACCGTTCGCCACCCCTCCCCTGAACGGGGCCATAGTCATGTCGGTGATCTGATTTATCAGGACAAGCGGGAAATGAATCGAATCCACATCAAGATTCAAATCATCAAAGTCAAGCCGGCCGTTCATCGATAGCCCGATGCCCCAAGCCGGATTCAGTTCAAGGCTTATCATCTTTTCAGGGAAGCTGTACCCAAGACCAATCCAAGAGCCATGCGCATTGAGCATCCCGCCCGACAGGTCTATGGATATCTCGTCACCCTTGAATTCAAAGCCGCCAAGGCTCAGCTTGTCAATCTCAAGCACCGCACTGAACTCATTGATGATGCTTGATAAATCCAAGCCATATCCCAGAAGCGAAAGGACAGAGCCGCCGTCTTCCGGAAGCAAATCGGAGAGCGTGTCAGCGATTGCGCCTGCATGCATGCTAAGATGCGCATCCACATCAGATACGTGATCTCCGTCATAGAAACTCTGCACAAACGACCCTAGAAGCCTTATGTCAAGCATCCGGGTGATTCTGCTGTACTCCACGCTGGTATCGCCCAGCCGAACCCCGTCCAGAGCCGAAACCATGTTCACAAGACGAAATCCATTGGAATCCAAGGCTATATCGCAGCTCAGCCCCTGATTGCCGTTCGAATATTCAAGCTGCCCGAAGAAATCGGAGCCTATCCTGCCCAGAAGCCTTATGCCAGCCTTCCCCTGAAGCTTCACTCTGGCAAGGTCGAAGCCTTCGACATCGATAAACAGCCTGCTGTCCTTGCAGGCCTGGCTTATTCGCTCACCGAATTCGCTCTCCAGCCGCACCACCGACTCGAAGGATGAGAAATCCCCCCTTAGCAGGGCGCGGATATCATCAAATCTGAAATCCGCCGTTCCAGTCAGAAGACTCCTTGCATCAGACAAAAGCCCGGCTCCATACCGGATGCCGTCAAGGACAAGATTCTGAGAATCGGCATGAAGATCGAAGGCCAGCAATGAAAGCGCACTGCCCTTGAGCGAGAAACCGTTGCAATCAAGATTGAATATGCTGCTGTCGGTTCTGGAAAGCGCATTCAGATCAAACGAAAGCGAATGCGATCCGCTCTTAGGCAGGATGAACGTGAAATCGCTGGCGGCTGCGGAAATGGCGAGCCTTTTGTTCTGATAGGCCACATCGATTGCAAGACCATCGGACAAAGCGCTGAACCGCATTGCGCTGAAATCAAGACCGATGTCAAGAGGATAAGAGGCTCCAGCATAAGAGAGAGTCGAATCAATCCGGTAATCGACATTGTCGCCAAGCTCAAGCGCCCCCAGATAGCTGAAATCCGGCATGGAATCCACCATGAAAGAAAACACATAGGTTCTCTCTCCAAGCGCAGCCAGCTCAAGAGAGGCGATTTCAGAAGCATCGCCAGTCCTTTTCAGCGAAAGCGTGCCCTCAGGCAATGCGCCGGAAGACTGCCTGAGCTTCATCACATCCGAGCGGATTGTTCCGTCATAATCAATCCGGTAATCAGCAGAGGACACAATCAGCTTGCTAACGGACATCGTCTTGTCCGCCACAGCGCCGTCGAATGTGACCGAGAAATTGAAACTGTTGTCCCCCAGATTGAAATCACGCACGGCAAGCTCAATCCTGGAACTCATATCCAAAGGCCTTAATCCGTCAAGCCTTGCGTTCAAATAAAGGTCAAGCGAAGTCGCCTCGCCAATCATCTGCCTCATCTCGTCAGAAAGCAGCCCGTAATAGAAGCCATATTCAGACGGAGTGAAATCCTCAAGCCGCACATTCAGCATGCCGTTCAGCCTGCCCGTCCCCGTGGATTCATCGCCGGTGAGCCGGGCATCATCTTGTCCTGGCACGGAAGAACCCTGACCAGCCATTGAAGAATCCTGACCCGGCACGGAAGAACCCTGACCGGATGAACCAAATCCCGATGCCAAGACATTGAGCGGACTTGATGCCTCCGGTTCGAAAGAAGCCTTAAGCCTGACATCCGAGCCTATGAGCGCCGAAGCCTCCGCCATCTCATCCGTGACGCTCACCTCCACATCTATCTTCTGGTCAAGCGTGGACAGCTCAAGCGATTTAAGCTGTGCATTAATGGAATAATCATCTGACCCATCAATGCTGAAATCTGCCAGCAAATCGCCGCTGAAGCTTCCCAGCAGCCTGTTTTCCATCTCTCCGGTGACGAAAGCGTAGAAGTCGCCCTTCTGGGATTGAGGCGTGGCATAGAAGTTCAGGTTCAGGTCAAATATCCTTCCTCCCTCCAGTCCTATCTCAGGCAGAGCCCCGATGCCTGCCTCCGAAACAATCAACACCCCGGCGGCTCTCATCGCCGAAGGCTCCAGCCTTGAAGTGAGATTCGCACCGGACAGGATGCCGACCCTGCGTCCCGATAATCCAACTTCAATGCCATTGGCCGACACCTCGCAGTCCATGCGCTCCGGATTCCCTTCCGCAGCAAAATCAAGCTGACCCATGAGGCCGCTGTAATCTCCGCTTGAAACAGATGCAGATGAAACGCTGCCATTGCAGACAAACTCCAGCGTGTCCGGATTCCCATGCACCTCGGCCCGCAGGAAATCAGCTCCGACTATGATTCCTCCAACATCAAGCAACGCCTCCTGAACAACAACCAGAAGCGAAACATCCCTTGCCGCCTTTGCCTTCTCATCTTCCGCACCACCTGACGCAAATCCCGCGTACAGAGGCATAAGCCCTGATTCGACATACCCATTCTCCAGCAGAACCCACCCGGATTCCGCTCTGTCAAATGACAATGACAGCTCCAGCTTCTCGTCCAATGCGAGCCTTAGCCCATGGAAAGCCGCCTCCTGCCCGCCAATCACCGACCTCATCTCATGGAGATTCACGTTGGCGGAATGCAAACGCAGGCCCTGACTCAGAGACAAGACGCTGTCGATTCCGTCCGCTTTCACAGAAACAGCATCAAGCTCCGCCTCCAGCGAGCCTCCTGCAAGCCATATGCGAAGCCCGGTCCGCTCCAGCAGAGAACCGCTCTTGCCGGCCTTGCCCGCCTTTGCGGCGGCAAACCTCTCCGAACGGCTTCTGACAATCAGAGCACGCGCTTCCTCATAAGTCTGCTGAAAGCTATTGTCCGAAAGTTCAAGGCGGTAAGGAGCACCTTCGTCAATCCGCTGTGCAGCAGGCTCAATATCCTTCTCGGACTTGAAAATCTCCTTAAGCCTTTCCATCTGCCTCTGCGAGATTCTTAAGGAAGGTGAATCAAATCTAACATCGTACACATCCGTTCCGCCGAAAAAATGCATGACCAATGAAGGAAGCGAAGCGGATATCTCGACCGAATGCGCCTGAAAGACAGGCTCAGCGTCAAGCTGCAGGGAAAAATCACTTAAAACAACCCTGCGCAGGAAAAGCCTGTCCATGGAGCTGAACTCCATCGCAATGCCTTCCGGCAGCTTTATCGACTGCAAGAATGAATCAACGGCGCTCTCAGCTATGCTTCGCACGGACAGAAAGACCGAAGCCGCCGCTATCAGGACCACAATCAAAACAGAGACTATCACTGACGCAGGCGTTACACGGAATTTCATCTAAAGCAGTATATCAAATTATATTGATTGACCTCAACCAAAAACAGTATGATTACACCACCTCAAACAAGCGAAACAGACGGGAGATACAGCGGATGGAAGAGATTCTGAAAGGGTTTTTTGTCATAGAGGGGCTGGATGGAGCCGGCACGACCACACAGCTTCAACTCGTGGGCAGCCAGCTGGAGAAAGCCGGGCGCAGAGCGGTGATGACATTCGAGCCCTCGGACGGCCCCATAGGCAAGCTGACCAGAAGCATACTCAGGGGCGAGGAGGATGCCTCCACGCAGGCCCTTGCCTACCTCTATGCGGCAGACCGGGAGGACCATGTCACCAGATTCATCCGCCCGGCCATAGCCAGCGGAGCCATAGTCCTCTCCGATAGATACGTCTTCTCATCGTTCGCATATCAATCCATGAGCGTTCCGTTCGAAAAAGTAGCGGCGCTCAATGCCGGCTTCCCATTCCCCGAGGCTGTTCTCTTCATCGACACTCCTCCAAGCGAATGCGTCAGGCGCATTGTCTCCCGCGGCACAAAGAAAGAGATATTCGAGCAGCAATCAATTCTGGAGAACGTGCTGGCGAACTACGAGAAAGCCTTCGCCATGATGCCTGTCGAAGTCAAGCTCCTGCGATTTGACGGAACCGCGCCAAAGGAGCAGATAGCCCGGGAGATAATGTCAGAAGCCTTCGGCATCATCACCCTATGAATCGCTTTATGAATCACCTTATGAAAGTCGCATCCCCATAGCTGAAAAACCGATACCGCTGCTCAACGGCGTGCCTGTATGCATTCAGCATCATATCTCTTGAGGCGAACGCCGAGACCAGCACCAGCAGCGTTGACTCCGGGGTGTGGAAATTCGTCAGAAGCTGCTGAACCACATGGAACCTGAAACCGGGGGTTATGAAGAGATTCGTCCTGCCATACCCTGATTCCACCCGCTGAAGCTCCTCATTCCATGCGCTTTCGAGCGTCCTAACACAAGTCGTCCCTGTAGCGACAATCCTCTTGCCGCTTTTCATGGCATCGTTTATCTGCTGCGCGGCATCCTCGCCGATATGGTAGGATTCGAAGTGCATCCTATGCCCTTCAAGAGTCTCGCTTCTCATAGGGAGAAAGGTTCCCATTCCCACATGGAGCGTTATCTCGACTATCCGGACACCCTTTGCCCTTATCTCATCAAGCATCCGGGGCGTGTAATGAAGCCCGGCGGTCGGAGCGGCGACGCTTCCGCTCTGAGAGGCGTATACAGTCTGATAACGCTTCTCATCCTGAAAATCATCCTCCCTCTTGATGTACGGAGGAAGCGGCACATGACCGCACTTGAGGAAAAAATCCTCGTCCATCCGCCTGTCGAAGCTGACAACCTTCATCTCGTCAGGCTTCTCCCCTGAAATCCAGCCATTTGCGTAATGCCGCCCTGACAGGTCAAGGAACTCGTATCGCTTCCCGACCTTCTGGCGGCGACCCTTTGAAACCATAGCCGTGTACGTGCCGTCTCCGTTGTCCTCGGTGAACAGGAACTCCACCCTTCCCCCCGTCTCGGCGTTCCCATAGACCCTGGCCTTCCTCACCCTTGTGTTGTTGACCACAATAAGACTGTCCTTGTCGATGAAATCGATGAAATGATCCATGGAGGAATCGACAAGCTCGCCCGTCATCCTGTCGATGACCAGCAATCTGCACGCACCTCTTTCCTTTGCGGGAACCTGAGCTATCAGCTCCTGCGGCAGATCAAAAGAGAAATCCTTGACCAGCATTGTTTCCATTTTCCTTGATATCCAGAAGCTCGTAGGCTTTTGAGGTGACCATCCTGCCCCTTGGGGTGCGCTTGAGATAACCCTTCTGAATAAGATAGGGCTCATAGAAGTCCTCAAGGCTCTCCACCGCCTCACCGACCGATATGCTAAGCGTGTCGGCGCCCACAGGCCCGCCTCCGTAGAACTCGATTATCGTTCTCAGGATGTTCCTGTCCTGCTCCTCAAGCCCGTTGAAATCCACCCCAAGCCTCTCAATGCTCCTGCGGACAATCTCAGGGGTTATCACACCGCGTCCCTTCACCTCGGCGAAATCCCTTATCCTGCGAAGCAGCCTGTTGGCAATCCTAGGAGTGCCGCGTGAGCACAGCGCCAGAAGCCCGACCGCCTCCGGCTCTATCTTGACGGAAAGTATCTCGGCCGAACGCCGTATGATAGCTCCCAGCTCATTCTCCCCGTAGAACTCCAGACGGCAGTTTATCCCGAACCTTGAAAGCAATGGCGAAGAGACCATGCCCGCCTTGGTCGTGGCCCCGATAAGGGTGAACTTTGGAATGGGGACGCGCATCGTCCTGGCGCTGGGCCCCTGGCCAATGACCCAGTCAATCTCGTAGTCCTCCATCGCTATGTAAAGCATCTCCTCCAGCGCCGGCTTGAGACGATGTATCTCATCGATGAAGAACACGCTGTTCTTGCTGACATTGGTCAGTATCCCAGCCAGATCCTTAGGCTTGTCAAGCGCAGGGGCCGAAGTCATCTTGATGTCGGAGCCCATCTCATTGGCGATTATAGAGGCAAGCGTAGTCTTTCCAAGCCCCGGAGGCCCTATGAGGAAAACATGATCCAACGCCTCCCCGCGCTCCCTCGCTGCGGTGATGAACACCTCAAGATTGCTCTTTATCTTGTCCTGCCCCTGAAACTCGGAAAGCCTCCTGGGTCTCAGTGAAATCTCCTGAAGATCGGAGTCCCCCTGATAAGCCGTCGACATCAGGGATGTCATCTTAAGGTCAAGCCCTTCTTCCTGCTCCATCAATCACTCCCGCCGGTCAAACATGACCGTAAACCAACATCGGCGCCCAAGCCCCGGATGCCTCGGCCTGCCGGAAAAACCGGAGGCCATAGCCGCAAGCCCGCAGCCGGCCGCCCGCCCAGCTGACAATCCAATCGCAACCCGCCATCCAATCGCCAGCCAGCCGTTTCTCCAGACCGCTCCCATCGACCGCTTCACAGGTCGCTTCACAGACCGCTCAGACCGTCCCGTGGCATTCTATAAAGCCCCAAGCGCCTTGCGGAACAGAAACTCCTCCTGCTCATGCAGGCTCATCTTTCCAAGTGACTCGCTGTTGCTCTTCTCAAGGTCGCAAATGACATCAGCGACCTGCTTCTTATCATAGCCCATCTCGGCAAGGGCCGCAATAAGGTCGTTGTAACGCTTCGTGGTTCCGGCCGCAGCCGAATAAGCCCCCCCCGGCCCAAGATCGACAAGCTTGTCCCTCATGGCAAGCAGTATCTTCTGAGAAGTCTTGACACCCAGACCGGGAATCCGCGAAAGAAACTTTATATCGTTCTGATCCAAGGCGACCAGAAAATCATGAACGCTTGCACCGCTTAGAATCTTCAACGCCTGCTTGGGCCCTATGCCGGAAACCTTTATAAGCTCCATGAAAAGCTGCCGCTCCTCCTCTCCGTAGAATCCGAATAGGCACATCTCATCCTCTCTATGCTGCAGATACGCCAATATCCTGACCCCGGAGCGCTGGGAGGATTCAAGCTGCGATATCCTCATGGCGGTCTGAGACGACACCTGGAACGAATACTCCACCCCATAAGCACGCAGCACAAGCGTCTGCCCATTCGTGAACACCACATCCCCTATAACCGCATTTATCATATCCCGAACCTCATCTCCGTTGAAACAGTATTCCCCAGGCATATCGCAGCGCTCAGAGCATCCGCCGCATGGTCGGGCTTCGGAACAGCATCAAGACCCAATATCAGCTTTGACATCTCCTGCACCTGCCTCTTGTCCGCCGCCCCGTAGCCCGTGATAGAGGACTTTATCTGAGGCGGAGAGTAAAGCCTGCACGGAACACCCAGCCTGCCCATCTCGCACAGAATCGCCCCTATCAACTTCGATACATTCAGAGCCGACGATGTCGAATGCGAAGTGAAGAAAATCTCCTCCATTCCTGCGCACTGGACCTGAAACTCGGCCACAACCTCGGAAAGCCGCGAAACTATCAGCAGAATCCGCTTTTGAAGATCCTCGCCTGCCGGAGTCTTTATCACCCCATAAGAAACAGGCCGGTAGCGCTGTTCGACAAAGTCCACAACACCCCAGCCAGTATCAGCAAGCCCCGGATCGATTCCGAGAATCCTCATAATCCCTACTCTTCTTCCTCGGTGTAGTCATCAGGAAGCTCCAGATTGGTGGAGACCTTCTGAACATCATCAAGCTCCTCAAGGCGGTCGATTATCCTCATGACCCTGTGAGCCTTTTCATTATCAAGCATAACCTTCTGGTCGGCGATCTTGGAGATATCGGCGCTGTCCTGCTCAAAGCCCGCCTTCTGCATGCCCTCAAGGACATTGGCGAAATCGCCCGGGTCAGTCAGAACCTCAATGACCCCATCATCCCCCGACACATCCTCTGCGCCAAGCTGAAGCGCTTCTTCGAATATCTCCTCTTCGGAGTACTTCCCGCCGTCATACGTTATCACACCCTTTGTATTGAACATGTAGGAAACGCAGCCGGCGGTTCCGAGAGAGCCGCCCAGCTTGGTCAAAGTGCTCCTGACATCCGCCGCCGTCCTGTTCTTGTTGTCCGTGAGGGTATCTACAATGATCGCCACGCCGCCAGGTGCGTAACCCTCGTATGTAAGCTCATCGTAAACAGCGTTGCCAAGCTCTCCCGAGCCCTTCTTTATGGCTCTCTCTATGTTGTCCTTCGGCATGTTCTCCGCTCTGGCCTTCAGAACAGCTGTCCTCAGCCTTGCGTTCGATTCCATATCCGACCCGCCCATCTTGGCGGCGACGCTGATTTCCTTTATCAGCTTGGTGAAAGCCTGCCCCCTCTTGGCATCCGCTATTCCCTTCTTGTGCTTGATTGTAGCCCATTTACTGTGCCCTGACATCTATGCATACCTCTTTCCATTGTAGATTAAGAACATATAAATCTATCATGCCATTAACAGCTCGGTCAAGTATCCCGGTCTTCTGCATCCACCCCTGCATCCACCCCGTCCGACCCGTCCAATCCGTCCAATCCCGTTCAAACATCCGGTCACGTCAGCCCCAGAGACCAGAATGAAAATCACAGAGCCGCCAATATCCGTTCCGCCGCATAGCAGGCAGCGCCATCGGCAAGCAGAAAGCCCTCCTCAGTCGGGAAGAACCTCTTCCCGTCACAGACAAAGCCCGGATAGGAAAGCTCCGGCAGACCAGTTCCGAACCGCCTCAGACACTCATCCGATGACAACCCTTCCCTTATCCGCGTCCCCATTATGACCCATTCCTCGACCTGCTCTCTCCTGCCCAGAACCTCCTGACGGTAGCCGGACAGAGGAGGCGATTCCACATACATCCCAAGATCAGCCGGGCACTCTATGCGGGTATAAGGGTCAAAAGCGGTGGAAGCAGCCCCAGGCCCAAGCCCAATATACTGCTCCATCCGCCAGTAGGCAAGATTATGACGGCACTCCGAACCCGGCATGGCGAAATTCGACACCTCATAATGAAACATCCCACGGCTTTCAATCTCACGCCAGCAGTCAATCAGAATCTGCGCCTGGCTGTCATCATCAACAATCTGCAGCTCCCCCCTCTCCACCGCAGCGGATAGCCCCGTTCCCGGCTCTATCATCAGACTGTACAGCGACAGATGGTCAAAATCCGCAATCTCAAACAGCCTTCCTATATCCTCAACACACCGCCGCTGCCGCCCCGGAACACAGGCCATCAAATCATATCCAAGCGAGAAGCCGAACTCCCTTCTGAGCCTCTGGGAAACATCAATCCCCGCCAGAGTCTCCTCCAGCGAGGAATTCCTGCCCAGCACGGCAAGAACATCAGCATCAAGGCTCTGCACGCCGATTGAAACCCTGTCTATATATTCAAGCGAAGACCGCAGCCAATCCCCTCCCGCCGCTGCCATGCTCTCCGGATTCATCTCGACAGTGAATTCCCGCGGATGCCCGTTCCTGCAGCATGCACGGCACAGCCCCAGCAACTCCTGCGAGCCAAGCACGCCGGGATTGCCGCCGCCGATGAACACAGTGTCAAACGGCATCCCGTACCAATCCGAAACAGCAACAACCTCTCCTATGAGCTTGCGCACATAGCCTTCAATCACAAGCGGCGAGCAGCCGGTCTTCGAGAAAAAGGCGCAGTACGAACACTTCCGCTTGCAGAATGGAACATGAAGATAAAGCGACAGCTTCCTCTGACGATCTATGTTAAACAAGACTCTTCCAATGCCCGGGCGGCCACAGGACAACATTCAGCTTCCCGTTGACATGCTCCGCGCTTATAGGGCCGAAGTACCTTCCATCAGACGAATTATCCCTGTTGTCGCCCAAAGGCAGCACATAGCCATAAGGCACATATATCCCCTGCCTGTACACAGCGCTGGCGCTTCTCTTGGACAAATCCGCAGGATCAAGCTGGCTTGCAGCCTGGGCATACGCCGCATTATGCTGATAAAGATCATAATAACGGGACGAACCCTCGATCCTCTTATACTCTTCGACCAGATAAGCCGGCGTATTCGCCTGGGTCACTCCGCTCTCCTGAAAAGCGATAAGCCGCGCACGGGCGTTGATAGCCGAATAAAGCCCCGCATCCAGACTCCTGTGAGGACCGTTGTCATATCCATTGCCCTCCCTGAAATCAGCCTCGCTCTCAAACCCCGGCGTTCCGGACGGCCTTATAAGCACATCACCATTGACGAACCTTATCCTATCCCCGCCGAGCCCCACAGCCCGCTTCACATAAAGCTTCTCCCTCACATTCCCGTCCGCATCCCTGTCGATGTTCACGAACGACAACGTGGCAAGATAAACAACCTGCGAGAAAACATCAAAGAACGGCCCCCTGCTTTCATACTGCGGATTGTAGAACGTGATTATATCATCCCTGTCAGGCGTCCTGGCATCAAGCACCTTGGGCCCGCCCGGATAAACCTCAATCCCATAAGCCTGCTTGTTCACAAGCACCCTGTCCCGCACCTCCAGCGTGCCGACCATAGATGGGGACGGAATCAGGAATATCTGCACAAAGAACTGGTTCATGATGAATATGAACACAATCGCAAACAGCAACGCATCAATCCAGCCCCAGGCCTCGGTGAGAAAGCTCCTATGCGCCTTCTCCGTCGCCTTCATCGCCTTCCTTCTCGTAAGGCGCGCCTCCGTGACCCTCAGCACCCAGTCGTATATTCGATCCATGACCGTAATTTAGCACTAACCCGATTAGTTGACAAGACGAACAGGGAAAGCTAATTTAACAGCATGAGAAAGAAACAAGAGCTAGTCCAAGTGGAACCCGTGAAAATAAAACCCCTCTGGGGCATGAAGCCCGGCAAATGGCTGACAATCCTATATCTCATCATAATAACCCTGGCGGTCTTCCTGATCGGCTTCCTGCCCGGAATCCTCAACGGCCGCATGCGGGTCTCCTTCACCAGCCCGGCCGGAGTCAGCGCCGTCTATATCGATGGCAGATACGCCGGCGGCACCCCCTTCACCGCCTGGGTCCCCAGCGGAGAGCACCAGATCGAATTCAAAGTCTACGGAAACACAATCGAAACCGCCACCCTGAAAGTCGGCCACCCGCTCTTTCTCACATGGGTCTTCCCCCGCAACATGAAATTCTCAGGCACCCAGACAGTCAATCCAAGCCTCTCCGCCGAAATCCACCGCCAGTTCCTCTCGGACGTCCTCGCCCAGAGCGCCGTCATACAATACGACGAGACACACCACTATCCCCCCCTTTTCACCGATTTCGCCGCCCTTGGCCTCCCTGTCGACCAAGACGCCATGGAACTCGCCTTCGCCTGCATAACATCAGCCCAGATGCTCTCCGATGCAAAGGCAGCCGCAGCGACCATGAAGCTTGACTATGCCTTCTCCCTCCAAGACGCTCTTTTCCTTGGACAAACATCACCGTCGGGCAGCAGCGAGTCATCGACCCAATCCGAGAGCAGCCCTTCCAGCCCCGCCAACCCTTCCGCACCTGCCGCACCTGCCGCATCTGCCGCATCTTCCAGTCCTGCCGCACCTGCCGCATCTTCCAGTCCTGCCGCACCTGCCGCATCTTCCAGCCCCGCCGCATACTCCGAGCATTCAGCACACTCCGCAGCAGAGCTTGCCTCAAAGTTCGCAGCCTCCCAGACCCCAATCGAAACCACCATCACCCTATCCGATGACACCCTGAACGCCGGCCCGCTTGCCTTCACCGGCAAGAAAGTCAGCAAAGGCATCTTCTCCATGGGCCAGCCCTCCCGTTCCTTCGACTACCAGAGCTCCGTGTCCGCCCTGGCGAACGTCCAGAACAACACAGAATTCTCCATCTCCGATTTCGAAGTCAGCGAATACCAATACGCCCTCTTCCTGGAAGCCAACCCGCAATGGAAGAAGGACAACCTTGAAACCCTCAAATCAGAAGGCAAGGCCGATGACTACTATCTGGCCGGCGTGAACACCAGCCTGCTCTTCCCCTCCAACAAGAGCATCCGGAACATAAGCCATCAGGCAGCCCAGGCCTTCTGCGACTGGCTCTCCCAGCAAAGCGGCCGAACAATTTTCCTCCCCACGGAAGAACAATGGTCTGCCGCCTTCTCAGCGCTTTCCGCAATCTCCGAACCTCAGCAGCAGAAATCACTGCTGGTCACATCAAAATCCGGCTCCCTCGATTCAATGCTAGGCGGTGTCAGGGAGATGACATCCACCGACTTCATTCCCCTCTCCAGAGCATTCCGAATCCTTGACCCCGCCGCCCATGACAAGCTCATCGAAAGCGCCGCAAGGCTCCGGCTCTCCGGCTCCAAGATAATCAAAGGAGGCTCCTACCTTAAGGAGGACGATGGAAGCTCCGTCGGCCTCATAGACCCGTCCGAATGCTCCGACACCACCGGATTCCGCATAGCATGGATTTAATTCACGAGGACTGAAAAATGGCCAAGACAGAAAAAAGCGAATACAAGCTCTGCATGACCAACCGCAAGGCCTACTTCAACTATGAAGTCCTTGAGGACATCGAATGCGGAATAAGCCTCGTGGGCACAGAAGTCAAATCCATCAGGGCAAACCGCTTCTCATTCGGCGACAGCTACGCCCGCATCATCGACGGCTCCCTCTTCCTCATCGGCCTGACCATCCAGCCCTACGCCACCAGCGGCGTGTTCAACCACCAGCCCGACCGCCAGCGCAGGCTTCTTGTTCACAAGCAGGAAATCAAACGCCTCAAGCGCAAAGTCGAGGAAAAAGGCTTCACCCTCGTCCCCACCAAAGTCTACTTCAAAGGCAACCTCATAAAAGTCCAGATCTCCCTCTGCCGCGGCAAACAGCTCCACGACAAGCGCCAGGCCATAAAAGACAGAGACCTCGAACGCGAAGCACAGCGCGAGCTAAAGAACTACAACAAAGGCTTTTAGCAGATTCTCAATATTCTGTTCAAAAACCTTGCGCCCAAAATCAACCAAAACTCATTACATATTTTCGGTTTACACAAAAACCCACCAAGCCCGCTGCAACCAAGCCGCACAATCCGTACCTGAACTTGTCAGGCATGCGCCATGTCTTACTAGGTCATAATATACATCTCTCGGTGATTAGATACGCGCTGGTCGGGATTAGACGACTCTCGCTGCCGGTTAACACCCACTCGTCATAGCGCTAACATTATTTAGCACGCTAACTCGTCATATGCTTAACACTATTTAGCATGTGCACCTGTCATCCGACTAACACAATTTAGCACTATCATTCGTTATCTGATTAGCACCATTTAACGCACTCACCCTTTCAGGTCAACACTATTTAGCAAAACCTCGCGTATGCCTATGCCCGTATCCTCCCATGCATGCTGATAGCAACCCGATAAACAAGACTAGATGCAAGCAAAGATCGCTTGACATTCAACCGCCGATGAAGTAACTTCTCCATGAAGGTGCTTCCTATTCAGGGGGTGTACCGGTTTCGACTGGCGGCAGTTCATGCCCTCAGCTGCAGGCGGAGCGCCAACTCCATAAACTAGCAAAAAATTTAGTTGCCAAGAAAGAAGACGAAATCGTCTCTGACGAAACAACTCTCGCTCTCGCTGCGTAAGCAACCAGAACGACCTGCCCGGGGAAGTTGGGCTCACCCTTCTCCCGGCCGGTGATGATTGAGCCTCACCTGTCCGAAGCCTGAGCCGGACTGGGAAATCAAAATCAGGCTGGGCTTTCATCTTGCGTGTCGGTATGCCGGATGGCGGCTGAGACAAATTACATCGACTAAGCCTGTAGACGCTCTGGGGTGGCCCGTTAGGACGGGGGTTCGATCCCCCCCACCTCCAAAAACACAGGAGGCAACCGTTTCGGTTGCCTTTTGGGTTTCATAAGGTTGCGTTGGGGAGCCGGACCGAGCGACAGTCAAGCGAGACGATGAGAAGCACTTGCAGCTAGGCGGCCCGCAGACGTGGCAACATTGCAATGGTCTCGAAGACCTGGTTTAAACAAATCCGTCAGAACCGGTATTCAATGCGTTTAAAAAGGCA
>JBQNBA010000019.1:0-16401 GCA_052170175.1 Sphaerochaetaceae bacterium
TGTTCTAAACTGATTGCGCGCCTTTCCTTCCTTGCATCCAGGGTCAAAATAAACAAGTCCGTTTGCAATAGCTTTCATTATCATAATAGCGGAAGTCTTTTCACAGAGCAGGACATCGGGAAAATAATTAATCATATTTTTCTTGTCCTCTAGCTTTTCATATCTGACATAACACACTTGATTATGTTTTGTGTTCCAATGTCCAATGATATGAGGAAAGGACCACGATGCAAGCAGAGCATCATTATCAACCAACCCCAAAAAACCTTTCTCGTCTGTAATTCTGCATGTCTTTGAATCAAAACCGTATAGCACAAGCCTTCGCCCCGCTTCTCTAGCTGATGTTGTACTCTTGCCAGTAAAGTACTTTCTTCCATCTTTAGTGACATGCCCGTATTTTCTAACAAATTCATCATTACCTATTTCGTTATAAATACCACCATCTGGCTGTGGAGTCATGAGAGTCACCACTGACCCGCTTAAGCATTTCAATTCCCATCCTTTATAGTCAGGAACTGGTTCTCCGTTTGGTTTGATTCTAAACAAAGCTTCCAACGTATATCCACCTGCATTTTTTCCGATGTAAGGTCTAATCGAACCATCAGCAAACATCCGAACAAGTTCATGTGGATTTCTTCCATATGCATCTCTCAGGAGGGAAATCAATTCGTCCCTGCTGCTTTGTATCCCTGTTTCAACCGTTCCAAGAAGTCCCTCGTGAGATATTTTCTGTAGTTCAAACGACAACTGTGAACCAGGAATTGCAAGATATGCATAGACTCTCTGTTTTAAAGGAGCGAGAATCAGAATCCTTCCGTCAGGTCGTCCGGTTCGAGATGCTTTGGGAACTTCTTTGAAATATTCTGCTGGAGCTAGACTGCAATCTCTAATAAATCCAGAAAGACGGACTTCTGGATACTTAGGATACATTATAAGTTGTGAATATAAGGCTGGCGCGGAATTTCCTGTTCCATCAAGCCACCATAAATCAAGCGATGCCTTGTATACTGGTTTCTTTAAGCCTTGCTCCACATAAATATTTCCAAATGGAATATTCTGGATAACATCAAAAGAACCACCAAGATAGATTTGGTTCTTAGCATTATCATTTTCTGAAAGTCTCTTGAAAAAAAACCGATTGATTCCCATTGAAAGGAGAAAAGTTCTTAAAGTATCTAATGTGAACATATTATAATGATATCATGTAAAACGAAAAGCTTACAATGAAAGCTAAGTAAATAATCCTGCCAAGTTTTCTATTTGCCATGTCCGCTTTTGCTGGTTATATTTTTAGCAAGGAGGCAGGCATGAGAAAGAGCCTTGGTTCAAGAACAGTGTTTTATCCGCTTCCGGTGCTGCTTGTCGGAACATACGACGAGAAAGGGAAGCCGAACCTGATGAACGCCGCATGGGGCGGAATATATGATGACAACAAAGTTATCATCTGCCTGAGCGAAGATCATCTTACAACGCAGAACATAAAAAGAAACGGGGATTTCACCCTTGCGTTCGCCGATGCGAAGCATGTCGTCTCAGCCGATTACGTCGGCCTTGTCTCCGGCAGAACCACGCCGGACAAGGTGGAGCGGTCCGGATTCCATATGGTTAGAGCCGGCAAAGTCAACGCACCTTATCCAGAGGAGCTTCCGGTCGTGCTGGAGTGCCGGATGGCGCAGAAGAACGGCTGCTCCATAATCGCCGATATAATCGATGTCAACGTTGATGAACGTGTGCTTGATGCAAACGGCAAAGTGGACACATCACTGGTGATGCCGATTTCCTTTGACCCATTCAGCAACACATACCGCATTCTGGGAGAAGCTGTCGGGAAAGCCTTCCATGACGGGCTTAAGCTGAAATAGAGGGATTGCGGCAATATTTGACAAAACCCCACAGAAATCCGTGAAAAGCCAAAAAGAGCCGCCGACACAGACTCGATGCCCCTTTTCACATTTTAATGTGCCGTTTCACATCAGTTGAACTTCACTATACCCTTGTCGTAGAAAGAAGGCGCCTCGTAGCCCAGCATATTCATGCAAGTGGCCGTGATGGACGTGATTCCAAGCCCGGTCTCAAGCTCCTTTGAATACTCTCCGCCATACTGCGGATCATAAACTATGAAAGGAACCGGATTGAGCGAGTGACTCGTCTTGGCGCATGGCGTTCCATCAGCTTTCAGCTTGAGATTGCCCTTCTTGTCGTGCTCGTACATATCGTCCGAATTGCCATGGTCAGCTGTTATGAGCAGCACCCCGCCTGCCTTCTCCACCGCCTTGACTATCCTTCCAATCTGGATATCCAGAGCCTCCATCGAACAGACGACAGCCTCAAACACGCCTGTGTGCCCCACCATGTCGCCGTTTGGGAAATTAAGCTTCATGAAATCCCATTTGCCGCTCTCTATCTCCTTGATAAGCCTGTCGGCTATCTCGGCGCACTTCATCCAAGGCCTCTGCTCAAACGGCACAATATCCGAATCAATCTGCACATATTCCTCAAGCTTGTCATCGAACTTGCCCGACCTGTTACCATTGAAGAAATATGTGACATGCCCGAACTTCTGCGTCTCCGAAATCGAGAACTGCTTAAGGCCAGTGGCGCACAGATATTCGGCAAGAGTCTTATCGATGGCCGGGGGCTGGACAAGATACTGCCTGGGAATATGCAAGTCCCCATCATATTCCATCATTCCAGCATACTGAACCTTGGGCACATAGCCTCTGTCGAACTCTGCAAGCTCGTCAGAATCAAAGGCTCTGGAGATTTCAATAGCCCTGTCACCTCTGAAATTGAACAAGATGAAGCTGTCGTTGTCATTGACCTTCCCCACCGGCTTGCCGTTCTCAGCTATAACGAAACCGGGAAGATCCTGGTCGATTGCGTCCGTCTCCTTCCTGAGAGTCTCGATAGCCTCATGAGCCGAGCCGAATTGCCTGCCCTCTCCATGAACATGAATCTCCCAGCCTCTGCGCACCATATCCCAGTTTGCATTGTAGCGATCCATCGTTATGACCATCCTGCCGCCGCCCGAGGCGATTCTGGCATCAAAGCCATCAGAGGAAAGCCCTTTCAAGAACTCATCAAGCGGATCAAAGTACTCCAAAGCGGAAGTCTCGCCCACATCCCGCCCATCAAGAAGCCCGTGAACACGCACGGTCTTCACCCCTTCGGCCTTCGCCTCCTTCACCATATCCATCAGATTATGGATGTTGGAATGGACATTGCCATCCGAAACAAGCCCAAGGAAATGCAGGACGCTCCCATGCTCCTTCACATTCGAAACAAGCCTCTTCCAAGTTTCGCCCTGAAACATCTTCCCCGAGGCGATTGATTCGTTGACCAGCTTCGCACCTTGAGCGAACACCCTCCCGCAGCCCATTGCGTTGTGCCCGACCTCGCTGTTCCCCATGTCATCATCAGAAGGAAGCCCCACCGCCGTTCCATGAGCCTTTAGACTCGTCCACGGACAGGTTGCGAAGAGATGGTCAAGATTCTCCGTCATGGCCGCCTTGAACGCATCTCCATCCTCGTATTTCCCAAACCCCACGCCGTCCATAATCAGAAGGACAACAGGGCCTTTGCGCGTTATCTTCCCGCTCTTCTTGAGTTTTCCAACACTTACCATAAATATCATTTCTCCATTAAACAGAATTCCGCATCAAGCTTACTCTATACTAATGGAATGCCGGAAAAAAGAAAACCGTCCTGGCGGGGCAAAATCCGTCATGCCAGGTAAAATCAGTCCTAGCGAGGCAGAAACCCTCCTGCCGGGTCAGCAACCTGTCCTGACCGGAGAAAAATCACTCCATAAATTCCATCAACCCTATCATATGACCATTACAGACACGCCGTCAGGTATTGCCGTCACAGTCGCATTTGGATTCCCGACGATCTTCTCCGCCTTCCTCATGGCATCCTCAAGACTGTGCGCCGGAACCATATGCAACGCCGTGACAACATCGTCTGGAGCATCTGATATGTAAATCACAGTCGCCCTTTGAAGTATCCTGATGAATATCTGCGTCTGCCACTGATCGGGAACAGTCTCGTTCCTTCCTCGGGACAGGAACAAATCCAAAGTCTTCTGGATATCGGGCTCATCGGCCATCTGATGATAGAAATGCTCTCCGCCATGACCATCATTCGATTTGGCCAGCATGATTATGACGCCGCCATTCTTCACGGTCGCCTCAGCCGCCGTCATGCCTTTGACCGCCTGATAAATGTTCTGGTCAAGCGGATACCCGCCGTTTGTTGAAATCACAATATCCGCAGGCTTTGCCTTCACCTTGCAAAGCGAGGAAAGGAAACTGCACCCCGCCTCGTGCGCCTTCTCAAGGTCGCCAGCGACAGCGTATATGGCTTCCTTCTTTTCATTTATGACAACGTTGCAGATGAAATCCAGCCTTGCTTTCCTGGCCGCCCATATCATGTCCTTATGAATCGGATTGCCGTCAAGCATCCCGGTCCTGGAATGCGGATCCGCTATGAACTCGCTGCAATGGTTCGCCAGAACTGTCGTCCTTGAGGCTATTCCGGGAAGAATGCTCTTCCTTCCACCAGAGAAACCCGCAAAGAAATGGGGCTCAATGAAGCCTTCGGCGCAGATAAAATCCGCCTCCACCACAATCTTGTTTATTATAAGCTCCCCGCCGCTTGGCAGTGTTCCGATATGAACAAGCATGTCATCGTCGCCGCAGTCATGCACCACAATCTTCTCGTGGTCATATACCTCACGTCCGAACTTGTCGATAAGCTCGGCCTCTGTCGTGGCCCTATGGCATCCTGTGGATATCAGTATTGTTATATCCGCATCAGGATTGCCTTTTCTTATCTCCCTCAGCATTGGCGGCACCATCACCTTGCTGGGAACAGGCCTTGTATGGTCGCTTGCAATCAGAACAACCTTCTTCTTCCCTTTCACAAGCTCCGAGAGCCTTGCGCTGCCAATCGGATTCTCCAGCGCATCCTGCACAAGCTGCGCCTGTGTTTTCTCCGCCTTGTAGCTATGAAGGCTGGATACAAGCATGCCATTCAGCCTGCTATCTGGAATATCCATGTCGAGGAATTCTTTTCCATAGGGTAATGATAATTTCACTTTAGTCTCCATTAACCAACGAAAGGATTATGCATTGGATTATGCATTCATCATGCCGCAGTCAGCCAATGCAATTCAATCCTAATTCAGCGCACTGCCGCATGCTTCGGGACAGAAACCAGAAAACGCTTTTCCCATGCAAGCCCCTGACGCTAACGTTTCCGCAGAATATCAAGACAATGATTCGTGGCTCCAATCAAATCCTTCCTCTCACAGGTAGAGAAATGATATTCCAACCACTGGCCAAAGGTCTCTTCATCGCATTCATTCAGACATCCGGCTATATAACAGCTGGCGCCGTCTGTCGCAACAATCTTCACCCTGTCCACATCGCAGGTTCTATTAAGCTCATCGATATCTTCAAGCCTAAACATCTGAAAAATATCCTTCGGGGCGCTTATGCACTTCCAGTCTTCAGTCAGCATTCCTTCCTCTTTCACTAATTTCAAATTGTTCTGACAGAAAACATACTGAATGACAGTCGCTTCATTCATGCAGTAAGCCACAAATATATATCCGCTTCTTTTCGTAACCCTTACAGCTTCCTTTAAAGCTTGAGCCTGTTCGCATCTGGCATAAAGATGATACATCGGCCCGAGCATAAGCGTGATATCAAAACCATTGTCTGCAAAGGCGGATAAATCCAATGCGTTGCCCTTAACAGCGCATAAAGATTCCGTTCCATCAAGACGGCTCTTGAGAACATCCAGATTATGTTCAATCAATTCCACCGCCGTGACATCGTGCCCTTCCTTCGCCAAAGCAATCGAGTACCTTCCCGTTCCGGCTCCCAATTCCAGAATCCTGCATTTCTTCCCCTGCAGAACCTCGTCTATATACCTTTTGGTCGTGGCGAACTCAACCTGCCCCATTCGACTTGACAATCTGCTGTCCTCATCGTGATTTTCGTAGTAATTCCTTAAATATGCTTCGCTCGCTTCGTCCATTGCAATTGCACCTCAAACCAAAATCCGGTCGTCTGATTTAATATCAAATATTATTTCAGACCCAGCTATTTATACCCCTTTCCTTGGGAAAACACAGGAGGCCGGTATTGCATCGGCTTTTCGCCAAGCTTCAATTTGAAATCACAGTAACCGCCATCCTCAAAGCAAGCATGCTCTCGGAAGAAGGGCACGTCAAGAACTCCAAACATAACATAGTCCAGATTGCAGAGATAAGGCATATATTCTCCGTATCCAAACTGCTTTGCAAAGTTTGCCAACGGACAAACGAGGGTATGATAACTGAAATCATAACCTTCTTCGGGCGGAATCTGCGTCTTTGTTTCAAAGCTTCCCGGGTTCTTCAATGCATTGGCTCTGTTCCTGGCATCCTTTTTCATAAACAGCTTGTTCATAAGCTTGGGCTTTTTAGATACCCTGCCCATGATTTTCCGAACAATCCATGAAAGCTTCAACGCCCAGCGCTCATAGGCGCACACCATAAGACGCCCGCTCTCTTCAAGAGCAATGCCGTATCTTTTCAGCACTTCCCCCATGGCGACAAAGCAATAAGCGCCTGTCAGATTACGTGTGCCGCTGACATCGTCTCCCCCGATATAAGGAAACCGCTCAAGCAACTCCGTTTCATAATACTTCCATATTTCATCAATCAAATCGCCGCACTTTTTTCCGCTGGCTTTCTCCAGCTCAGAAGAAATCGGCAGAAGCAGCTTGTCCATGTCTTTTCTCAGCTTGTCTTTATTCTCAGCATAGTAGTCATGCATGATACACCTCCTCCGTTTTCTCATCTTCTCAAATAAGCAACCATGCGGTCATCATAAGAGTCGCCAAGCATGATTGCTGCCCTCTATCCGTTTATGAATCGTTCCATCTCCTCCGCATATGCCTGTGGATGAGCGGCCATGTAACCACAGTGAGCATAGCCATTGCGAATCACAGGAACAATGTCCGGCAGGAACATCGAAAGCGACTTCTTAGACAGCTTGTAGTCAAAATCGGCGCTCCCATATTCCAGATGAAGAGCGGTCTGCTTCTCCTTCGACATAAGATTCAAATCATAATGGCAGCAGGCATAGCAGATTGCGTCAATATCCTGCACTGTGACCCGCTTGAAATTCCTTGCCATCATCTTTGCAAAATCATGACCGTACATCTTAACAAGCCTTCCGGGAACCTCGTCAGGATTCCTCGCCAGCTTCCGTTTCAATTGCCGGAACACTCTGGCCATCAGCCATTCGGCAAAAGAGGCGCTCTTCCTAAGAGCCACACCGTCAAACCACGCTTTCTCAACTGTGAAATCCGCATCGTTATACAACCGATAGGCAACCGCCCCGCCAAGCGAAGCCCCGAACACCAACTTGATTTTCGTGTAATCTTTTTCCAAAAGATACTTCTTAAGCTGTTGATATTCAGTTTCTGCGCCGACATAGGCTCCAGCCTTTCCGTGACCGCCTTGGTCCGGTGCGATGAAGCAGTAATCGCCCTTGAAACAAGGAACCGTCAGCCGATAAAGGTCTTCCCCTGATACCAGCATCGGCGCCAGAAGAATTATCTTGGGGCTTTTAGGGTTTCCATATTCGTTTATATACATCAGCGTCTCTCCTATCCTGAAAGGATAGCTGAATTTCTCTATTCTGATTCTGCTAGGAGAATGGATGCAGGCAATCGCTTTGCTTCCCCATGCCGCTTGCACCTTGCAAAGAAAAAGGAAGCCAGCTTGAAACCGCACCCCCAGCCCTAAAGCGGCTTCGTCGCCATTTTCAGATAGTCCAGCGCTTCCGGGTTGACAAGCGGCGAAAGCTTCTCAAGAACCTCGGCGTGGTAATCATTGACCAGCCTCTCCTCCTCATCAGTCAGCATGCTCTTGTCAATCAGCCTCCGCTCGTACGGGCACATGGTCAGGAATTCAAATTTAAAGAAGTTCCCGAACTCAGTCGTCTCGGCTTTCTGAACCGCAACAAGATTCTCTATCCTGATTCCATGCCGCCCCTCAAGATACAGACCCGGCTCATCGCTTATCACCATGCCCTCTTTCAGAGGATAAAGGGCATTCGGTCTGTACGAAATCGACATCGGCCCTTCGTGGACGCAAAGGCAGAAACCCACCCCGTGTCCGGTGCCATGGCTGTACGTAAGGCCATTGTTCCACAGAAACTGCCGCGCCAGCGCATCTAGCTGCAAGCCGTTGGTTCCTTCCGGAAAGTGAGTCCGGAACAGTGCAAGATGCCCTTTCAGAACAAGGGTGTAATCCCGCTTCTCGTCTGCTGTCGGCTCTCCGAAGCAAAGCGTTCTGGTGACGTCCGTCATTCCCATCTCATAATGCCCGCCGGTGTCAAGCACGACCAGCCCTCGCTTGACGGCGCTTGAAGATTCCTTTGTCGCGCTGTAATGGCACATTGCCCCATGCTCGGCATACCCGGCGATAGGGCCGAAGGAAGGCCCCCTTGAATCGGACAGCTTGTCCCGCTCCTCCTGAAGCGCATCGGTCAGCTTCATCTCTGTCCAGCCCGAAGGGTTCGCCTCGACCTTTGCCAGGAAGTTGACAAGAGCCACGCCGTCCAGAACATGAGCCTGCCTCATGCCCGCCAGCTCCGCTTCATTCTTGCAGGCCTTCATCTCGGTCGTCTTGTCCATCTGGTTGCGGAACACCACCGAAGCGGGGAAGGCGCTGTATACCAGCATGTTCGTGCGCTTGAAGTCCAGCCCCACCTTGGAACCGGCGGGCAGGGCTTTCAGATAATCGCAGACCGACTCATAAGGACTGACCTTGAGGAAGGGCTTGAAAGCTTCCATCATATCCTTTGAAAACCTTCTGGAATCGGCGAAAAGCACAGCGTCATCCTTGCCGACAAGAAGATATGAAAGGAAGACGGGATTATAGGCAATATCCTGCCCACGGAGGTTCAGAACCCACGCAATGTCATCAAGGCTTGAGATGAACATATAATCCAGGTCATCGAACTGCCCCCTCAGCTGCTTCAGCTTCTCGCTGGCGGAGAACCCGCAAAGCTTGTCATCCATCCTGCGCACAGCCAAGAACGGCACAGGCGGCCTGTCTGTCCATATCCTGTCAAGATAATCCGCAGCCGGCACCACCGTGAACCCCTTGGCCTCAAGGTCATCAAGCTCTGTCTTCATCAGGCAGTCAGCTGCGGTTCCCAGAACATGCAGGCCGTCCGCATGGGCCTCAAGGTACTGCTTGAAATTCATGACCCCCGGATCGTCATACCTGAAAAGCTTGAAAACTGATCCCTTTATCTGCTCGGACGCCTGTATGTTGTACCGCGAATCGACCCAGAGCAGAGCCTCGCTCCTTGTTATCATGACGGTTCCGGCGCTTCCCGAAAAACCGGTGATGAACTCTCTCGTCCGCCACCTCGGGCAGACGTACTCGCTGTTGTGCGGGTCTGAGCCATAGATTATGTAAGCATCCAGCCCATCTTTCTCCATCAGAGCCTGAACGCCCCTGACCTTATCGTTTATCGTCATATTCGCCTCCATAGTCATCATTTTCCCCGAATGCCCTGCTTGAACTGTTTGACCTGCCGGCTCTGCCTGACCGCCCAATGCGGCCTGACCGTCCAACGCGGCCTGACCGTCCAATGCGGCCTGACCGTCCGGAAAGCAGTATTATCAACACGCCGCAAATGACCATCAAAAAGCAGAGCACCTGCCCCATCGTGAAGTTCCAGAAAGACTGGAACATCTCAATCGGCCCGTCATGCCCGCCAAGGCTGATAACATAGCCAAGGTTCGCATCCGGCTCCCTCAGGTACTCGATGAAGAAACGGAAAACTCCGTAGAGAATCAGATACCATCCGGAGATAAACCCATGGGGGCGTCTGGCGGAGAGCGGTCTTATCAGGAACCACAGAATCAAGAACGTCACAACCCCTTCAAACAAAGCTTCAATGAGCTGCGAAGGGAAGCGCGGAAGATTCACATAATCGCCTGCGCTGAACGCTATCCCCAGACGGGAAGTCATATCCGCCACCCACTCCACCGAAGTCGAAAGCCTTCCCGCATCGGGGAACAGCATCCCGATGCTTGAATCGGTGACTCTTCCGTACAATTCGGCATTAAAGAAATTGCCAAGACGCCCGAATGTATAGCCCAGAGGAACTCCAAGCAGCAGCGCATCGGTTATCTGGAAGAACCCGTATCCCCAGCTTCTGGGCTTCTTGTCTGCCCTCTTCTTTCCCATCAGCGAAACATCCGAGAGATACTCCGCCATCGCCCTTTTTCTGCTGCCGCGGCAGAAAATCCGGACACCCACGACAAGACCTATCACTCCCCCATGAAAGCTCATGCCCGGCAACCCCACGAAACGCCCGTTCTCGAACGGCCAGAATATCATCCAGGGATGAAGCAGGTAATACAACCGCTCATCGCTGTAGATGAAAACCGATCCCAGGCGCGCCCCCAGAAGGAGAAACAATATCCCCAGCGTGAAGAGCGAGAGAAGGTCATCGTCGCTGATGTCAATCATCGCCTTCTTTCTCTCCAGCCCCATGACGATGTATGTGACGGCGAATGCCACTAGATACATAACGGCATACCAGCGCATAGAAAGCCCGGGTATCACATAGGGACTTATGAACGAAGGATAATCCACATAGAGATACATGAGCAAAGTTTAGCCGCCCTGCCTTCATGGGTCAATAGGATTTCCTGCCGGCAGGTTTTGTAGTATATTCATCTGTATGAGAAAGCTATTGACGCTGGCATTGTCCATTATACTGTTTTTTGCTTCGGAATCCGCTCTCCTTGCGCATGGCAGCCCGGAGGAGATCCTTTCAAACCAGGTGATATCGTCGTCAGCATTGACGCAATCTTCGGAAACACGCACGCAGGACAAAGATGCCCAGGCAGAAGACGACAAGGTATCGTTTTACATAGAGAAGCTTCTCAGGCTCTTCCGGTTCGTCGACGAGAACTTCTACGAAGACATCGACTACAAGAAAGCCTACGAGAATATGGCCACGGCGCTGTTTGAAAGCCTTGATGACAAATACAGCTACTATGTCATGGAAGACGACAAGGCTGAATATATAGAGAACTCAATGGGGACATACGGCGGCATCGGGCTTTACTTCTCAAAGAACCACCTGCAATATCAGGACACGGAGGATCCCGCCACCTTATACTGCGTTGTTGACCGGGTGTTCCCCAACACTCCCTGCTCAAGAGCCGGCTTGAGGTCGGATGATTACATAATAGCAATAGACGGAGAGGATGTGACTGACCTTGAGGCGACCGAATGCGCATCCAGAATGAAGGGGGAGCCGGGAACCCATGTTACCATAACGGTCAAAAGGGGCAATCTGGTATTTGACCTGAATCTCACAAGGGAAATCGTCACCGTCCCGACAGTGGAATACACCACAATAGACAACGGCACGATAGGCTATATCCGCATAACCGAATTCACAAGCTCAACGTGGGAGAAAGTGGTCGAAGCCCTGATTGAATACGAAATGAACCGCATCAGGAAAATCATAATAGACCTCAGATCGAACGGAGGCGGTGATATAAACGTGGCGCTCTCAATAGCCGATGCCTTCATAAGCAATGGCGAGCTCTTGAAAATAAACCAGAAGGATGCGGAGCCCGAATCCTACTATGCCAGAAGGCTTGTATTGGTGAAGCCGGAGGTGAAAGTCGCTATTCTCGTGAACGGACAGAGCGCAAGCTCATCCGAAATCCTGACTGGAGCGATGAAGGACAACAACAGGGCGGTCATAATCGGCACAAGAACCTATGGCAAGGGAATAATGCAGGTCGTCACTCCCTTTGACGAAGGCTACGTGTCGTTGACCAACGCCAGCTTCACCACCCCGGGACGAGAGAGGATACACGAGACCGGGATAGAGCCCGACATCGAGGTTCCGGAGCTGGAGATGACCGATGACGAAGCGGAAATCTACACAAACGTGTACAACGACAGGGTCATACCGCAATACGTGAACGCACATCCCGAGTTCACTGATGAGAACATCGAAGCGTTCTCCCTCGATGCTGAAAAGTACGGCGAGATACGTCATGAAATACTGCGTGTGCTTGTCCGATATGAATACATCAACCGCCTGCCGGGAGACAAGCAGTTCATAATTGACCCGGCTTACGATGAATGCCTCAGCACGGCGATTGATTATCTGAACGGGGTTCAGAAGTGAGAATCCTGCTTCTAGACCCATCTTTCAAAGGCCAGCGGATATTTGAAATAAAAGGAAAGGACGCCCACTACCTTTGCAACGTGCTCCGCCTTCCCATAGGGCAGAGAATCACAGCGCGTGACACCGCAGCCCGCCTATGGTCGCTGCGCCTTATCCAAATCAGGCGCGGAGCGTGCGTCGTGGAGACCTGCCCGGCGAACGAAGCGATAGCCGCCACAGATGCGCTTCCCGAATGCGGGGCGCTGGGCAGCATCACTCTGTACCAGTGCGTGACAAAGCAAAAGAAGCTTGAGCAGATTGTCCGCCAAGCGACCGAAATAGGCGTAAGCAGAATCGTGCTTGTGAAAAGCCGATTCTCATGCAGCGACCCGGTCAGGCAGGACAGGCTGGATGCTCAGATAAAGGAGGCGATACAGCAAAGCGGCTCCCTTGCCCCAACCTGCCTTTCAGGTCCGATAAGCATGAATCAGGTTCCCGCGGACTGGGAGGGAAAGGGTCAAGCCGTCTTTCTCCATCAGACAAGCCTTCCTGGTCAACGGTTCCTTGGCGATATCGCCGGCGACCTACGCTTTCCTGCCGCCGTTCTCATCGGCTCCGAAGGGGGATTGGACGATGATGAATGCGGCTTTCTCAGTGCGAACGGCTTTGAGGCTGCGCTTCTGGAAACAAACATCCTAAGAGCCGAAACCGCTGCCGTTTATGCGCTTGCCATTGTGCAATCAGCCCTGCAAGGCAAGAATCGGCCATAAATACGAAACATTTGTTAAGTAGTCAGCAACCTGTGGATAACTTGTTGAAAACCTAGCCGGCAATTGCCGCCGCCACGCAGCCGACCGCTTTTGTTCTTTAACAGAAATTATATAATATTTTAATCGAATCTGTTTGTTATTTTTTTAGTAATTCCTTTATTGCAAAGGTGTTATCTTCAACAGCCACTAAATCCTGCACAAGCCATGCCACTGGTTGGACACTATAATTCATTGCCGCAGAAAGACATTTGATATATCAAACGCAAAAACCTGTGGATAACTTGTTTATAACTTTGCAGCTTATGACATGTCACCCCGTTTGAAGCGATTCGTTGCAGGATAATCACATAGCCATCCGGTAGATTTTGAGAAGGTCGGCTTCGCGCAGAATCCTGGCGGAGCCCCTTTGCCCGCCCCCGGCCTCGGCGCACTTGCGGGCCATCTCCTCAAGCTGTGCCTCTGTCGGCTTTATCCCAAGCTCGTGGATGACAATCGGCATGTCTATCGAGTGGAAGAAGCTCTCCATCGCCTTTATGCCGGCCAGCGCCGTATCCTCGTCCGAAGCCAGCTTCTCAACTCCCATGACATCGGTGGCAAGCTTTACAAAGCGGTCAAGGCAATCCTTATAGACATAGCGCGCCCACGTCCCCCAGACAGCGGAGAGCCCTGCCCCATGGGCAACATCAAAGATTCCCCCTATCTCATGCTCCATCCCATGCACAGTCCAATCGCCGCGTCCGTTACCGCCGCAGCCGGTGAGGTCGTTGTGAGAAAGGCTTCCCGCCCACATGACATCGGCGCGTGCATCATAGTCCTGGGGATTGTCCTTTAGAATCAACGCCTGCTTCATCACGTTCCTCATAAGAGCAGCAGCGATTGAGTCGGTGAGCTCCTTGCTGCCGCCGTGGGTGAACCACCTTTCAAGCGTATGCATAACTATATCGGTGCAGCCGCAGGCTGTCTGATAAGCGGGCAGCGTCATGGTAAGCTCAGGATTCATCAGGGCAAACAAAGGACGCCCCAGATCTGTGTTGCACCCCCTCTTGAGCCATCCATCCTCGTTTGTTATCACAGAGGAGTTGCTCATCTCGCTTCCTGTCGCCGAAAGCGTCAGGATGACCCCCACCGGAGCACAGGCCGAAGGACTGCGCTTCTTTATATAGAAATCCCAGACATCGCCATCGTTTGCGATTCCATAGCCAATGGCCTTCGCAGAATCTATCACGCTGCCTCCGCCCACAGCCAGAAGCAAATCGACCTTCTCCTTCTTCGCAAGCTCAATCCCCTCCCGGACTTTGCTCAGACGAGGATTGGGAACCACGCCGCCCAGCTCCACATAGGCGATATCATGCTTGTCAAGCTCTTTCAAAACCCTGCCCAGCAGTCCCGACTTCTTCACGCTGGATGTTCCATAATGAACCAGAACCTTCTTGAAGCCATATGAGGCTATCACCGACCCGACCTTGTCTTCAGCATGCCTGCCAAAGAATACCTTTGTAGGAGCATAGTAAGTGAAATCAAACATTGCGGCCTTCCTTTAATCTGATGCCTTATTATAGCGCATCCGCAGTTCACACGACAAGCGAATTGCAATACACTGTCATAAGGGAGAACAAGAAGTGAACTACACCAACCTCGACAGAACAAAGTCATTTGAAAAACTGGCAAAAGCAGGACGCATAGACCTTAAGACGGCGCTCAGCGGAAAGCGAATTCAAGATTACAGCATCAATATGGGGGCGGGGCTTGAGTATTCATACGCCGCAATGCCGGTTGATGAAAGCATAATCGACATATTCCAATCACTTGCAGACGAACAGGAGCTCATCCAAAAGTACAGGGAGCTTCTTGGCGGCGAAATCATGAACCCGGGAGAACGCCGCAAGGTTCTCCACCACCTTCTCCGCGGAGCCGTGCTTGATAAAAGCGTTGTCGCAGACGGACAGGACAAGCGATTGTTCTACAAGGAGCAACTGAACCGGATAAAAGCCTTCTCAGAGAAGATAAGAAGCGGAGAGCTGCGCTCCGCCGCAGGAAAGAAGTTCGAATCCATATGCCAGATTGGCATAGGCGGGTCAGACCTAGGCCCCAGAGCCTTGCACATCGCCCTTGAAGGCTACTGCAAAGGGAAAAACATAAAACTCCTTAAAGGCGAATTCATAAGCAACGTGGATCCCGACGATGCAGCGCAGGCGCTTTCCCGGCTTGATATTGAAACAACCCTGTTCATAGTGGTCTCCAAAAGCGGCACAACACTCGAAACCCTGACAAACAGAGATTTGGTGCTATCGCAGATAAAAGGCTTCGATGCAAGCCGTCAGGTGGTCGCCGTCACATCGTCCTCAAGCCCTTTGGCCAACAGCCCCGATGTCCTGGACTCCTTCTTCATAGACGATTACATCGGCGGACGCTACAGCGGCACAAGCGCAGTGGGTGCGGTGCTTATCTCCTGCACCTGCGGATTCGAAGTGTTTGAGCAAATACTGGCAGGGGCTCATCAGGCGGATATGATGAGCCTGGAACCCGATGTAAGAAAGAATGCGGCCATGATGGACGCCTGCATCGGAGTTTATCTTAGGAACGTCCTCAACTACCCCTGCCTGGCGATTCTCCCGTATTCGCAGGCCCTGCTGAGATTCCCGGCTCACCTGCAGCAGCTTACGATGGAGAGCAACGGCAAGAGCGTCAACCGCTTCGGCGAAAGACTGGACTATTCAACACAGCCCATCGTGTTCGGCGAGCCGGGCACAAACGGACAGCATTCATTCTACCAGCTTCTCCATCAGGGGACAGACACAGTTCCCATGAATTTCATCGGCTTCTCCGAAAGCCAGGCTGGCTGTGACATCACGATAAACGGCTCCACCAGCCAGCAGAAGCTTGTGGCAAACCTTGTGGCTCAGATTGTCGCCTTCGCCCTTGGAAAAGACGACAAGAACCCTAACAAGCAGTTCAAAGGGAACAGATGCTCCTCGCTCATCAGCGGAAAGCGTCTCACGCCGGAGGCTCTGGGAGCATTGCTGGCCCATTACGAGAACGCCACGATGTTCGCAGGATTCCTATGGAACATCAACAGCTTCGACCAGGAAGGCGTGCAGCTTGGAAAGGTTCTTGCAAGCAAGGTTCTGCGCGGATGCGAAGGAGACGAAGCCCTGCTGTCCTATCTGTCCAAGTTCTGACCCCAAGTTCTGACCAAGTTTCAACCAAGTTCTGAATCTGGTCAAAGATTACAACAAGACACCCGCCAGCCTCAGCGCCCTTTTGTCATCTTATGCCATCTTTTGCCGTCTTATCCGGACCGGATTGATTCGCCCTGTCAATCAACCCGCCTTATATCCGCTCCAAGGGCTTTGAGCTTCTGCTCAAGGTTCTCGTAGCCCCTCTCTATCTGGTATATATTCTGAATCTCGGAT
>JBQNBA010000020.1:0-16287 GCA_052170175.1 Sphaerochaetaceae bacterium
GCATATAGGAAATTGTTTGCAATCCCGGCCTGCAGCATGCCGCCGCATACCACATCGAACTTCGCTGATTCAATCTTGAAATCCGCAACGGGAAGCTCTGCGCCGGCTTCAGCGAACAGTCTCTTTCCAATGACGCCGAAGCCTATGTTGCCATAGAGATCCCACTTGGCATTATCGAACTTCACCGCTGCTCCCAGGCAGGTTCCAAGGTTAAGACCCGCTCCAAACTGCCCCTTTGAGGCCTTTGAGAGATCGAGCGATGAAGCTGCGGTGAGCGGAAGCGCAATGGCAGCTATCAACAATGCAATCAGAATGATCTTTTTCTTCATTTCATTTGTCTCCTAAAGATTCTTTCCCTGACGGGAATTTGTAGACAGTATAATCATAGAGTGTCTGTTTTGCAAGATTGATGCTTTGTGTTTTTAGTATTTTAAAACGAGTGAAAAGAGAGTAGAATGCTTATCAAATATCAAGGTGACTGAAAGGATTGCTGATGCTATGGAAACGCATGGTCTGTATGGATTGGACGAGGGGCGGATTTTGCAGGAGCTTGGTCTGCAGAAAAAGTACCAGGCGCGTCAGATCATGCGCTGGCTTGCAAAGGGAGTCTATGAGTTTGATAAGATGACCGATCTCCCCCTCCGGCTGCGGGAGAGGCTTCGTGATGAAGGCGTCTTGGCTATATCTTCGGAGGTCATTGACTCGCGCCGGGACGAGACGGGGGCGATAAAGCTCGCTCTGAGGCTGTCTGACGGGCAAGTGGTGGAGTGCGTGCTGCTCATCTCGGAATCGGGGCATCGCACCGCCTGTCTGTCAAGTCAGGTGGGCTGCGCCATGGGGTGCCGGTTCTGCCGTACGGGCACGATGCACATGGTCAGGAACCTGATGGCCTTTGAGATAATAGAGCAGATGATTCATCTGATGCGCCTTGAAGGCTCTGTGGAAAGCGTTGTGTTCATGGGGATGGGAGAGCCGCTTGCCAACCTCCAGGAGGTTCTTGAGGCGATAAGATATTTCCATGACCCGGAAGGAATCAATCTCAGTCACAGGAAAATCACCATATCCACTTCTGGCGTGGTGCCCGGCATCAGGGCGCTGTGCAAGGCCGATGTGCCGGCCAAGCTTGCCGTTTCACTTGTGTCGGCGGTGCAGTCCAAGCGCGAGGAGCTGATGCCTGTCGCCAGAACCTTCAATCTGGGCATGCTTAAGGATGCGCTTTTAAGCTATCAGCGGCATTATGGCCGCAGAATCACCTTCGAGTGCTGTCTTATGTCTGGAATCAACACATCTCTGTCTGATGCCAGAAGGCTTGCGGAATTCTGCGTTGGGTTGGATGTCGTTGTGAATCTCATACCTTTCAACGAAGCTGCGGAGCTGGATTTCAGAACTCCCGGAAGAGATGAGGTTGAAAGATTCGCTGAATATCTGGACAGGCTTGGGGTTCAATGCACGCTGCGCTTCTCAAGGGGACGCGGGGTGAATGGCGCCTGCGGGCAGCTTGCGGTCAAATGCGACAGGCTTGGGGATGCGGAGGACTGATGAGCGATAACGGCGGGATAAGGAAATCAGATTGGGCGCTTATGTGGATTCTGGGAATCGCAGGTCAACTGTGCTGGAATGTGGAGAATTCTTGGTTCAACACATTTGTCTATAACAAGGTTTCTCCGAACCCTCTCATTGTTTCCTGGATGATAGGGGTGAGCGCCGCAGTGACGACATTCTCCACTTTCTTCTTCGGGACGTGGAGCGACAGGCTTGGACGGCGCAAGCCGTTTCTGGTTCTGGGCTATATGCTGTGGGGGCTTTTCACGGTTCTGTTCGGAGTCGCTCAATTCATTCCGCAGAATCGTCTGATGACGGCCATAGTGTTCTGTGTCGGCTGTGATGCGCTTATGAGCTTCTTTGGCTCGATGGGGTATGACAGCGCTTTCTGCAGCTGGACCACTGATATTTCCGATGAGAGCAACAGGGGCAAGATAGGTGCGGTTTTCGCTGCTCTTCCTGTGATTGCGACTATCATCGGCACAATCGTCAGCGGGATGATAGTGGATGCGATGGGATTCTTCCCGTTCTTTGCAATCATGGGAGTGATGGTTGGGCTCTGCGCCTTGCTGGCCTCGTGGAAGCTGGACGAAAGGCCTGTTCCCTCCAATCGGGACGAAAGGGGCTTCTGGCACCAGATGATGTCGGTTTTTGACTTCAGGACGATCAGCCGCAACAAGGAGCTGTTCTGGGTGTTTCTGGTGCTGATGGTGTATTTCATTGGATTCAACACATACTATCCGTACCTGACTATTTACTTTGTCAACTTTCTGGGATTTGACTACACCTCCAGCGGGCTTATACAGGGCGGCGGGCTGCTTGCGGCTATTGCGATGACTGTGCCGTTCGCACGTCTTATTGACAGAGGCAGAAACGGACTTGTGATATCAATCGCCCTCTCTTCAAGCCTTGTTGGCATCGTCGTCATCTGTTCCTTGGGGGGAATTGCCTGGATTGTTGCCGGGACGTTCTTTGCCGGTCTGGGCTATGTGCTTATATTCCAGACGCTGACCGCCTGGATGAAGAATCTTTTCCCTGCCAGCCGGCGGGGGCAGTTCGAAGGTGTCAAGATTGTGTTCTTTGTCCTTATCCCGATGCTTATCAGCCCGGTGATATCCAGATATGTCATAAACCGCCATGGGGTCAGGATGGTCATAGAGGGGGCGGAAGGCATGGTTCCAAACCAGCTTCTGCTTGTTGCCGCCGGTTTGTTCTTCCTGCTTGATTTCATTCCGCTTGTCCCCGCCTTAAGGAAGATGCGCTTAAGAGTGTCAGCGGAGTCTTAGCTTCATTTCCTCTTTCAGCTCATCGAGGCCCGCTGTCGTTCTTGCGGATATCCTGATGGGTCTGTGTCCCGTTGCCTTGATGGCTTCGCTTTCAAGGCGGGCGATCTGGAGCATGCAGTCGTCTGTCGCCACGTCCATTTTATTGATGGCTACCACGATGTTCTTCTGGATGCAGCCAAGGCTTTGAAGGACTTCCATGGTGGTGTGGAAGCATGAGAGCAGGCTTGGATGGGTGGCATCGGCCACTATAAGGAGCATATCGGCCAGGCAGGCCTCTTCAAGGGTTGATCGGAATGAATCTATAAGATGGTGGGGCAGGTTGCTGACAAATCCGACCGTGTCTGTCAGAAGCGCTTGGGAGCCGTCGTTGAAATTAAGCTTTCTTGTCACCGGGTCAAGCGTGGCGAACAGCTTGTCCTCTTCCAGCGCATCGCTGGCTGAAAGCTTGTTCAGCAGGGATGATTTTCCGCTGTTCGTGTAGCCTACTATCGCAATCTTGGGGATGGGGCTGGCAAGCCGGCTTTGTCTCTGGGTGCTTCTCTGCCGTTTCACTTTCTCAAGCTCGCTTGAGAATGCCTTGATTCTGGATTCCACGTAGCGTCTGTCCAGCTCCAGCTTCTTTTCGCCGGCGCCCTTTCCGCCTCTGACGCCCCCTCTGGTCTGGCTGAGGCTTGTCCATTTTCGGGTCAGGCGCGGCAGGGAGTACTTGAGGCGGGCCAGGTTGACCTGTATCATGGCCTCCTTCGTCTGCGCCCGGTCTGCGAATATCTGTATTATGACTTCCTGTCTGTCTATCACGCACAGCCCCGACCGCTCTTCCATGTTGAGCTGCTGGGTGGGCGACAGCTCGCAGTCCATCACTGCGATGGACGCATTGTCCATGGCGGCCTTGTCGATGAGTTCCTCCAGCTTGCCGGAGCCTATGAATGTGGCGGCCTTCACGGACTTCATGGGCGCTATGATGACTTCGCAGATGTCCAGTCCCATTGTGCTGCAAAGGCTCTTCATCTCTTCAAGCCTTGTGGATACGGCGAAATCGCTGTCGCCGGCGTACCGTGGCTCCACTATTATCGCTTTGGAGTTGAAGATGTTCTCCTCTTTCAATTCAATCATGGATTTAGTATAATTTTGACCAATGATGACTGTCAATCAAGCGATGGTTGACTTTGAGCAGTGGCGATGGGAGGCTTTTCATGGGTCTGAACTGCGGCATAGTGGGATTGCCCAATGTTGGCAAATCAACGATTTTCTCCGCTCTGACAAGCGCTCCGGCAGAGGCGGCTAACTATCCTTTCTGCACTATAAGCCCGAATCTTGGGATTGTGAATGTCCCTGATGCAAGGCTTGACCGGATTGTATCCCTGATACCGCCGGCCAAGGTTGTTCCCGCCGTGTTCGAATTCGTTGACATCGCAGGCCTTGTCGCCGGCGCATCAAAGGGGGAGGGGCTTGGAAACCAGTTTCTGGCAAACATCAGGGAGGTGGGCGTCTTAGCCCATGTCGTCAGGTGCTTCGAGGACCCGGATATCATGCATGTGAGCAACAGGATAGACCCTGCCAGCGATATTGAGACGATAGACATAGAGCTGGCTTTGGCCGATCTGGACACTGTGGAGAAGCGGCTCCAGAAGGTCAGGAAGACAAGCCGGGTGTCCAAGGAGGGTGAGAAGGAAAACGTAATCCTGATTCCCGCGCTTGAACGGCTGGAGAAGGCCTTGCAGGACGGCAGGGCGGCGCATTCGCTTGATATGAGCGCCGATGAGCTTGCGCTTATTGCGGATTTGCATCTGATAACAATGAAGCCTGTCATATATGTCTGCAACATCGATGAAGATTCGATAGGGAAAGCTGATAATCCATTTGTGCAATCTGTTAAGGAGATCGCATCAAAAGATGGCTCTGAGGTCATTGTTGTCTGCGGCAAGATTGAATCGGAGATAGCCGCCCTGGAGAACCCCGATGAGAAGACGGAGTTCCTTCAATCTGTCGGACTTGAGGAGAGCGCCCTCGGGGCTTTGATACGGTGCGCTTACAAGACGCTGGGGCTTAGAACGTTCTTCACCGCCGGAAGCGACGAGGACAGGGCGTGGACGTTCAAGAACGGCATGAAGGCTCCGCAGACAGCCGGGATAATCCATACTGACTTTGAGCGCGGCTTCATCAGAGCCGAGGTGTATAACTGCGATGACTTGTTCCTGTATGGTTCGGAACAGAAGGTGAAGGAGGCCGGCAAGCTCAGGATTGAGGGAAAGGATTACATTGTCCGTGACGGCGATGTGATGCATTTCAGGTTCAACGTCTGATTCTGCCTGCGGCTTTCCGCCTTCTCCGGGACTGGCTTTGGAACTGGCTTTGGGACTGGCTTTGGGACTGGCTCCGGGGCGGCTCCAGCGCTAGCTCCAGTTCATGGAGAGGATTATGTCATCATTCAGCAGAAGGAGCTTTATAAGAGGTATTGTGAAGCGGACTGTATCGGAGGAGACCTTTGTCCCGTTCGTGCTCTTGACTGCCCCCGGCGCCTTGAAGGTCAGGGTCACGCTGGAATCCATTATCTGGGCGGAGGTTTCGTCACCCAGGATGAAATCCATCATCTGGAGATAGTCATCCTCGGACATCCCATGGTTGTATGCAGGGCCGTACGCCTGGAAGTTCTCTTCGTTCAGGAATGGGACTATCCGGGCGAGCACATGATAATTCTCCATGCATATCCGCATGTTCAGGGATTTATCCGTGATGGACAGCAGCGAGGCGATGTCCTCCGGCGAGGCCATTGAGCCTAAATCGCCGACAAGACCCTCAAGGTCCGAGAACCGGATTGCTCCAATGTATGTCTTATCGGGGGTTCTGTAGAAATGCGCATCAATGCAGGAGCTGCTTGCCTCCAGGCTTGACCATAGGCTTGTTATGGTGCGGTCAAGAACCATTATGTCGGGGTCGCTCTCGGAATCGGATATCTGCACATCGAAACTGGCGAGGTCGGCGATGAGGGCCTTGAAGAAATCAGTTGTTTCCATGCTGATGTCGGATGCCCCCCCTCCGGTCGCATCGACAGCAATATGCTGTGTGACGGTGCAGCTTGTCAGGAGGATTGTTGTCAATGCGGCGGCAGCGATTATGGATATTGCCTTTCTCATACCTTATGTAATATGCAGCAATGCGGAGGAAATTTCAACTTGTTGGGTTTCGATTGGATTCCGATTGGAATGTATTTGCTTTGATGCTTAGGTTTCTGGAATCAGGGCTGCGCATCTCGGAGATATCTCGGATATGTCTCGAATATGTATCAGAGATGTCTCGGATATGGTCTCGGAGCCGATTTCAGGGGCGTTTTCAGGGGCGGGTTGACAAAAGCGGTGCAATGCACTCAAAATTGTAACTTGCAGCCTTGGGGCTGCCGTCGGAGGGTAAAATGCCAGAAAAGAAGAGTGCGCTTATAATCGTGGAGTCGCCCACAAAGGCCAGGACAATATCAAGGTTTCTGCCTTCTGATTGCACTGTGCTTGCAAGCTACGGTCATATAAGGGCGCTCCCCGAGGACTCTCTTTCCATTGATGTGGCTCATGGCTATAAGCCCAGGTTCGAAATCATAGAGGGCAAGCAGAAGATAATAGCCCAGATAAAGAGCGCGCTTTCCAAGGCGGATGAGCTGATTCTGGCGACAGATGAGGACAGAGAGGGTGAGAGCATATCATGGCATCTTGTGGAGGTGCTCAAGCCCAAGGTGCCGTACAGGAGGATGGTGTTCCACGAGATAACGAAAAGCGCAATCCTAGAGGCGTTTGAGAAAGGGCGTGATATTGACATGGCTCTTGTCAGAGCGCAGGAGGCGCGAAGGATACTTGACCGCCTTTATGGCTATTCGCTTAGTCCTATCCTTTGGAAGAAGCTTTCAAACAAGACTTACTCCGCCGGTCGGGTGCAGTCGCCGGGATTGAGGCTTGTTGTTGACCGTGAGAGGGCGCGGCTTTCCTTCAAGCCCGGTTCGTTCTGGGATCTCAAGGCCGGTCTGGATACCGGAAGCGGAACATTCGAGGCAAGGCTTGTGCAGGTCGGCGCGAAGAAGGTCGCAGACGGGAAGTCGTTTGATTCCGAGACCGGCGAATATATTGCCAAGAAGAACGTCATCCTGCTTTCAGAAGAAGATTCGGCCGCTCTTGTGGAAAGGCTCAAGGGCGCGGAATGGAAGGTGCGTGATGTCAGCGAGAGGACGGCTTCTCAGAGGCCTGCGCCGCCGTTTGTCACCTCCACTCTTCAGCAGGAGGGGAACAGGAAGCTTCATTTGAGCGCAAAGGACACGATGCGGGTGGCGCAGACTCTCTATGAGCGCGGGTTCATAACATACATGAGGACGGATAGTCCGGCGCTTTCCCATGAGGGCACCCAGGCGGCCAGAGATGCGGTCACCGAGGTGTTCGGACAGGAGTTCCTCAGCCCGCAGGCACGCCGGTTCTCTGCCAGGAGCGCCAATGCCCAAGAGGCGCACGAGGCTATAAGGCCTGCGGCTCAGGGGGGGCGTTTCATAAGCCCGTCCGATACCGGGCTCTCCGGAAGGGAGCTTGCTTTGTACTCGCTGATATTCAAGCGAACGCTGGCTTGCCAGATGGCGGAGGCTGTAAAGACGACCACGACTGCAATGGCAGAGGCTGATGACTGCGTCTTTGAGAGTTCCGGGACGAGGATTGATTTCCCCGGATTCATAAGGGCATACGTTGAAAGCACGGATGAAGAGGGCGCAGAGGACGGCGCGGCGGTTCTGCCTGCCCTGAGAAGCGGGATGAGCCTTGAGCTTGTTTCCCTGCAGGGTGTTTCCCATGAGACCAAAATGCCTGTGCGCTTCACTGAAGCGTCTCTTGTTCAGACGCTTGAGAAAATGGGCATAGGCAGGCCTTCAACATATGCAACGATAATTGACAGAATCATGGAGAAGAAATACGTGAGGAAGGAAAGCAATGCATTGGTGCCCACCTTCTCCGGGTTTGGGGTGATTCAGCTGCTTGAATCGAATTTCCCCAATCTCATAGAATACGATTTCACAAAGGACATGGAGGGGGAGCTTGACAGGATATCCAAGGGCGAGGTCGATGAGATTGGATATCTCAAGAAGTTCTATGAGGGTGAGTCAGGCCTTAAAAAGCAGTGTGAAGGCGCTGCAAAGACCATCGATTCGAAGAAGGCAAAGCAGATAATCCTTCCCCAGATATCCGCAGGCAATCAGATTCTGATAGGCCCGTACGGTGCTTATGTAACAAATGGCGATGAAATCATTTCGATTCCATCCGACCGGGTTCCTGCTTCGGTTTCAAACGATTACATAGAATCCCTGAAAAATTCGGATTCCTCAAAGGAGAGCGTGCCTGATGTCATTGTGGGCACCGACCCGGAGACCGGGGAGCCTATCTACCAGCTTTCGGGGCGTTTCGGCGACTACTGGCAGATTGGAAAGTCAAATGGCGCAGGCAAGCCCGGCGCAGGCAAGCCGCGGCGGTTCTCGATTCCAAAGGACTTCCAAGGCAAGAAAGTGCCGGAGGAGACCATACTCAAGTTCTTCTCGTTGCCGAAGGTTCTGGGCAAAGACCCTGCAGGCAGGGATGTCAGCATAGGCGCGGGCAAATACGGCCCATATGTGGTTCGTGACGGCGATTTCAGAAGCGTTCCCAGCTTCGAGGTTCTGTTTGGTCTCTCCCTTGACACTGCATTGCAGATTCTCTCTTCTCCCAAGCCGGAACGCAGGGCAGGAGCATCGAGGGCAAAGGGGGCTTCCGGGTCCGGTTCTGCCGCCGCTTCGGCTGTTTCAAAGGTAGAGATAAAGCCTGTTGTTGATTTCGGTGAGCACGAGGGTCAGCGGCTTGCAATCGTATACGGCCGGTATGGCTATTATCTGAAACATGGAGCGGAGAATCACAAGCTTCCTCCCCGGCTCAGAAATGACGAGGCCGCCTGCCGGGCTATGTCCAGGGATGAGGCTTTGGCTTGCTTGAAGGACAAGAGCAATTGATTTGCATTTTTTCTTATTAAAAATTATTAAAAACGACAAAAGGGCATTTTGTGATAAAATACTGTCTGCTCATGAGTTGATTATCAGACATTAATTCACGGCAGTTTGCTTTTCTCAGAAAAGTTAAAAAGTTTTATAAAAACTATTGCTCTCGGTTGCATAAAAATACTGATTTCTGTATATTGATTTCTAATCTGAATCTGCGGACAGCAGAGTGTTTGCCATGGGAGGTATAACATGAAGAAAGTAATGGTTTTGATGCTGATTGTTCTTGCAGCTATCCCGTCCGCCGTTTTTGCCGGAGGTTCCAGTGAAAAAAGCGCAGTATCCGCTGTGAAAGTAGGATTCATTGGACCGATGACAGGCGACAACGCCAACTATGGCGTGCTTTGCAACCAGGCTGTCAAGCTTGCATTTGATGAAATCAACGCAGCCGGCGGCATTGATGGCGTTAAGCTTGAGTTGATTACCGAGGATTCGGAAGGCACTGTAGAGAAGGGGCTATCTGCTATTGAGAAGCTGTCAAGCTCAGACAAAATCGTTGCTTTGGTGGGACCGGTGTTCACCGGAGTCAGCTTTGCTGTCGGAGAAAGATGCCAGGATGAGGGGATTCCTATGATAACCCCATCCGGTACGCACAAGGACATCACCGCCATCGGCGACTATGTTTTCAGGACAGTTGTGTCCGATGGTCTGCAGGGCGAAGTCGCCGGCGCTTACTTTTATGAGGCTCTCGGCTATAGGAACATCGCCGTCCTCTATGCAAAGAACGACTATTCCCAGGGGCTTTATGAGGGGATGAAGGCATCCTTTGAAGCTTGCGGCGGAAAAATCGGCGTTGTTGAGACCTGCCAGGTCGGGGACAAGGATTTCAAGACCCAGCTCACGAAGATAAAGGCGGCATCCCCCGATGCCATCTACATTCCTAACTACACGGCCGAGATGGCGCAGATACTTGAGCAGGCTTCTCAGCTTGGCGTCGATATCCCGTTCGTTTCCGGTGATGGCTTCTCAAACCCCGACATATACAATCTTGCCGGCGATTTCTGTGATGGAGTGGTCTACATCGGCCCCACGCAGGTGGAGGAAAGCGAGGCTTATGTGAGCTTCGTGAACAAGTACGAGAAGACCTACGGTGTGAAGCCGGATTCATTCGCTACAAATGCGTATGATGCCTCGTACATTATAGCTGCGGCGCTCAAGAACGCTTATGCTGCAACCGGAAAGTTTGAAAGAGCTTCAATCAAGGGTGCCATCGCTGCCACAAAGGACTTCCAAGGCGTCGCCGGATTGATAAACTTTGCGCCAAACGGCGATCTGGTGGCATATCAGGGTGTGTACAAGGTCAATGGCACCACTCCTGAATATCTCGGAGCCTATACCGTCGTGGATGGCAGGCTCGCAAAGGTCAACTAGCATCATCAGCTGAATGCCGGGAGCCTAAAAGCGGCTCCCGGATTGCTTGATTGCTTGTTCTTTCAAACTCCGCAGTTACCGCATAAGAGGGCCAAGGTCTTCATCCGTGGCTTTCCTGCGTTTTTTGTTTGTAAAGGGGAAACGAGTGGGTTCTGTCTCGGAATTCTTTCAACATATGATAAACGGCCTCACGCTTGGGGGCATATACGCCCTCATAGCCCTAGGGTACACGATGGTCTATGGAATCCTGAAATTCATCAATTTCGCCCATGGGGATATCCTCATGGCCGGAGCATACATAGGTCTGTTCGTCTTTGATTTTCTCCGCGGTGATTCGCCGCTTGGAATCTGGTGGTTCTTCGCCTTTCTCATTGCGATGCTGTGCAGCATGCTGTTCTGCGCCGCATTGGGGATGTTCATAGAGGCTGTCGCCTACAAGCCGCTGCGGCGGGCGACCAGGCTTGCTCCGCTTCTATCGGCCATAGGCGTGTCATTCATACTGAGCAACCTTGCTGCATGGCTCTTCGGAACGAACAGCCGGAAGCTCGCATATCCGTTTGACAACTCGCCTGTAGTGATGGGCTCGGTTTCAATAACCCCGCATCAGATTCTTATTCTGGCCGCCTCGGCTTTGATGATGATTATCCTGAGGCTGTTCGTGGATCGCACCAGAATGGGAAAGGCGATGAGGGCTACAAGCCTTGACCAGGACACCGCAAGGCTGATGGGGATAAATCCGGATCATGTCATAAGCCTGACCTTCGCCATCGGCAGCGCTCTGGCCGCATGCGGAGGCATGCTCATAGCTCTGGACTTCAAGGTGTATGCCACAATGGGAACGATGGTCGGTCTCAAGGCTTTCGTGGCTGCGGTGGTCGGCGGGATAGGCAATATAAGCGGAGCCATGCTTGGCGGTCTTCTGCTTGGCGTTCTGGAAACATTCGGAGTCGCCATCCTGGGAATTCCTCAGGGATACAAGGATGCGATAGCCTTTGGCATGCTCATACTGATTCTGCTGTTCAAGCCGGAAGGCTTGCTTGGGAAAAACGAGAGGGAGAAGGTCTGATGCTGAATTTCTTTCTTCTTATTCTGATTTACACTGGCATTTATTCCCTTATGGCCCTTGGCCAGAGTGTGATAACCGGCTATGCGGGGATGCTGAGCCTGTGCCAGGCCGGATTCTTTGCTATAGGCAGCTATGTCACGGCTATACTGTGCGTCAAGCTGGGATGGGGATTCTTTGCGACACTGCCTGTCGCCGCTCTGCTTTCGGCTCTTGTCGGCGTATTGATAGGTCTGCCCACGTTGAGGCTTAAAGGCGATTATCTGGCTATAGCGACATTGGGGCTTGGCGAGATCATCAGAAATGTCATAAACAACTGGGATTCGCTGACAAACGGGCCTATGGGGATTCAGAAGATACCCAAGCCTCAGTTTCTTGGAGTTGTCATCAATCCTTACAACAAATGGGGATACCTGCTGATGGTGATAGTGTTCGTCGTCATTTTCTACCTGCTCCTCAGGCATCTTGCAAACAGCAGGATGGGGCGCGCCCTTGAGGCGATACGCGAGGACGAGATAGCCGCCGGCTCGATGGGAATCAACGTCACCAAGTACAAGGTGTGTTCATTTGCAATCGGCGCGGCAGTCGCCGGGGTGGCGGGCAGCCTGCAGGCAGGCTTCTCTCTGTCGGTGACTCCCGGGACATACACATTCATGGTCTCGGTCATGGTCCTGTGCATGGTTGTGCTTGGCGGCATGGGCAATTTTCTCGCTTCCATTCTGGGGGCTTTCATAATCCAGCTCATAAGCTACTTCCCCCAGCTGGTCGGAATATCAAGCTCCTTTCCCGCCCAATTCAAGCAGATGCTGTTTGGGCTCATCCTGGTATTGATGATGATATACCGTCCGCAGGGCATACTGGGGCGTTCCAGAAGGAGCCGTTCAGGCAATGATGGACGTTCCTGCGATTCATCTGACGAATGCCCGCGGTGTTTCATCAAACGCTTTCTCCGGTGGATTTCGAGCAGATTCAAGGGCGGTCGCTCAAAGGAGGCTGCCATATGAAGCTGCTGGAAACAGAGGGGATAACAAAGGCCTTCGGCGGCGTGGTCGCCGTGAATCAGGTCGATTTTCATGCAGAGGAAGGGCTTATAACCGGTCTGATAGGGCCTAACGGCGCCGGCAAGACAACTCTATTCAACAATATAACCGGACTGGATGTTCCGACAAGCGGAAAGGTGGTGTTTTGCGGAAAAGACATAACAGGGCTGTCGGCCTATCGGATAAGCCGTCTTGGAATCGCACGGACGTTCCAGAACATCAGGCTGTTCAAGGAGCTGTCTGTGGTGGAGAATGTCATGATCGGACGACATTACAAGACAGGCGATCCTTTCGGGGGGAGGCTTCTGACGGCCATCGGCAGCTACTTCCGGCTTGAATCAGAGGAGAAGACCATATATGAGGATTCCCTTCGGTGGCTTGATTTCCTGGAACTGGGCGCAATGGCTTCGGAGGATGCAAAGAATCTGCCCTATGGGCATCAGCGTGAATTGGAGATAGCCAGGGCGCTGGCCACAGAGCCCAGGCTTCTGTTCCTGGACGAGCCGGCGGCGGGGATGAATCCGCAGGAGACGGAGCATCTGATGGCTGTCATACGCAAGATACGTGACCTAGGCATCACAGTTGTGCTGATTGAACATGACATGAAGCTTGTCATGAACATATGCGATTCGATAACTGTGCTTAACTATGGTCAGAAAATAGCCCAGGGGACTCCATCCGAAATCAAATCCGATCCGGTTGTCATCGAGGCTTATCTGGGAAGGGAGGATGAGGAATGAGCAGCCTGCTCAGCATCAAAGACGTTCATGTTTCGTACGGCAGCATAAAGGCTCTGCGGGGCGTCAGCATCGAAGCCGCCGAGGGGCAGGTCGTCTGCCTGATAGGGGCCAATGGCGCAGGCAAAAGCACCCTTCTCAAATCAATCGTGGGGCTTGAGCCGCTCTCGGGCGGTTTCGTATCGTATGACGGCGAGGTCATAGCCAGGCATGACAAGCATCATAATCTGCCGGCCGAGCAGATATGCGCCAGGGGAATCGCCTTGGTGCCGGAGGGGCGGCGGGTGTTTGCGGACATGACTGTTGAAGAGAACCTTGACATGGGAGCCTTCATGGCAAGGGACAAGGCGCTTGTTCTGCGCAGGAAAGCCGAGATGTATGATTTCTTCCCTATACTTGGACAGCGCCGCAGACAGAAGACGCGTTCTCTTTCCGGCGGGGAGCAGCAGATGATGGCTATAGCCAGGGCTCTTATGAGTTCTCCACGGCTGCTTCTGCTGGATGAGCCGGGGCTTGGGCTTGCTCCGCTTGTCATACAGGATATTTTCTCCAAGATTGCAATCATAAACAAGGAGAGCAAGGTCACTGTGTTTCTGGTTGAGCAGAATGCAAGGATGGCGCTCAGAGCCGCCGATGATGGATATGTGATGGAGAATGGGGTCATCGTCCTGTCCGACAAGGCTTCAAGGCTGCTTGACAGCCCCAAGGTTCAGAGCGCATATCTGGGGCAATAGTCTTGCATAAAGAGAAACAAGTGGAAAAACGGCAGGATTTGCTGTACAATCATCAATGGAGGTCCTCGTATGATTATTGAGAGTAGGATGACGAGAAACCCTGTCGCAGTCGGCCCGGATGTGACAGTGGAAGAGGCAGCCAAGATCATGAAGCAGGAAAAAGTCCATAGGCTTCCCGTCCTGGATAAGGACAAGAGGCTTGTCGGAGTGATTTCCGAGAAGGATATCCTGCGTGCGCTCCCATCGCCGGTGTCGTCGCTCAGCGCATATGAGATGCCATATCTGCTTTCCAAGCTTACAGTCAAGAAGCTGATGAGCAAGGATCCGATAACCATCAGCAAGGACACCATTGTTGAGGATGCAGCGCGCCTGATGGTGGATCAGGATCTCTCCTGCCTTCCCGTCATGGATGGCGACAAATTGGTGGGAATCGTTTCCAAGAGCGATCTGTTCAAGATGCTTCTGGAGCTTTTCGGCGCCAGGCACTATGGGGTCAGAATCAGCTTTCTGGTGGAGGACAAGCCGGGAACCATCGCCATAATCTCACGTGCGCTCAGCGAACAGGGGCTTGATATCATCTCCTTCGGAACATTCATGGGGACTAATCCTACGAATGCTGTCTGCACGATAAAGGTTCAGGGCGCTTCCGTGGCGAAGGTTGTCGATATAATGAAGCCTTACGTCAGCCAGATTCTGGACGTGAGAGAAGTTTAGCCATAGCAGCATGGCGGATTTCGCATCAATACTGGACAAATGGGAGGAGAGTCAGCGCACTAAGCCTGATGCCGATTCCATCCTTAAGGAGAAAGGCGATTGCGCCGTGCCCGCTTCCGCTTCCATGTCAATCAAGGCTTTGCGGTCGCTTGCTCCGGAGCGTGAGCTTGATCTTCATGGCTATACGGCAGACCAGGCAAGGGCTGCGATAGCCGGGTTCGTCAACGATTGCAGCCGGGCCGGGCTCAGGAAAATATCTATAATAACAGGGAAAGGTCTTCATTCCTCGGGGGATGGGGTGCTGAGGGAGGTGGCATTGGACTATCTGAGAAGCTGCCGCGGCAAGGTGAGCGAGGTGCAGAAGGTTTCTGCCAGATATGGCGGAAGCGGAGCGCTGTGGGTCATATTGAAGCGCCATTGACTATGATGAAAATACTTTTAACAGCATTTGATCCGTTTGGTTCGGATAAAATGAACTCCGCATTGGAAGCGGTGAGGCTTGTGCCGTCTGTCGCAGGAGCCGCCGGGATTTCCAAGCTCATGGTTCCCACGGTTTTCATGAAGGCGCTTGATGTGGTTCATCAGGCGATGCAGTTCTCCCGCTTCGATGCCGTTCTCTCCATCGGTCAGGCCAAGGGCAGAGCTGCCGTCACGCCCGAACTGGTGGCTATAAACTATATGGATGCGAGGATAAAGGACAACGAGGGAAACCAGCCGGAAGGACAGACGATATTCGCAGACGGGCCTGCCGCCTATTTCTCAAATCTTCCAGTCAAGAAGATTGTTTCTGAAATCCGCAGAGCGGGGCTGCCGTCCGATGTTTCATACAGCGCAGGCGCTTTCGTCTGCAACAGTCTGATGTACGGAGTCCTGCATTTCATAGCAACTGAATTTCCGATGACCAAAGGCGGCTTCATCCATGTGCCGTGCCTGCCGCAGCAGGTCGCCGGACAGGGCGGCGTTCCATCTATGCCGCTTGAAGACATTGTGCGTTCTATTGAGATTGCCTTGGAGGTCATATCAGAGCAGGGCGGATGATGCCAGCCATGGCTGGGCGGTGGGAATGCGATTCCAGAGGGCGGAGCGCAGTTCAGGCGGTGTTCAGTCATGCATTGCTCATGGTCATGTTGAATGGTCATGTTATGGCCATGTTGAATGCGGATTTGGCTTGCTTATTTTCCAGCCAGCGGTTACGATTCAACTGTGGCTTGCAAGGGTCCTGGATGTCCGGGCTGCAGCGGCTGCGGCTTGTCCGCAGGCATCGGCAAACGTGTTTTTGTTGAATCAGGATATAAAGATAAACTATATGGTTTGATGGACAGGAGGAAATGATTATGGAACAGAAATTCTTTATCTGCAAGCATTGCGGCAATATAGTCGCTATGGTCAAGGAATCTGGAGTGCCGATTGTATGCTGCGGCGAGAAGATGCAGCAGATCATCCCGGGCACCACTGACGCAGCTGTTGAGAAGCATGTGCCCGTATACACTGTAAAGGACAACAAGGTCATGGTGTCAGTGGGCTCCGTGGCGCATCCGATGACGGCTGAGCATTACATCGAATGGGTTTCAATCCAGACGAAGTTCGGTAACCAGCGCAAGGGACTTAATCCGGGAGATGAGCCCAAGGTATGTTTCTCGCTCTGCGAGGGTGATGAAATCGAGGCTGTGTACGCATACTGCAATCTTCACAGTCTCTGGAAGGCTTGATTCCCGCTGAGGCTGGAAGGGCTCTTGAGTCTTGAGTTTCTTGCCTGTTCT
>JBQNBA010000021.1:0-16280 GCA_052170175.1 Sphaerochaetaceae bacterium
CTGTTATTCTGCTATCATCCTCATATGGCTGTCTGCAATCGCAATGCCTCTGTGAAACGGGGTAGGAAAGCCGCAGCAATTTGAGAAGGTTTAGGATTTGAAGCTTTTAACCGCCATTTTGATTGCTTTTGTCTGCGTCATGGGAGCTTTTGCCTCTCCCATAGCGATACAGGATGTCAAGGGAGAGGCTCTGGGCGGAATCGGCATGACCTCAAGCGACGAGGATTTCTCATTTTATTATAATCCGGCAAGCCTGGTGTTCCGCCGTGAAGGCTCTCCATTCTCGGCCAGTTTCGCTTATTCCGATGGGCTGGACAGAAAGGCTTTCTCGAATGGGCTGCCCAATGCGATTCTAAGCGACCCTGCAGGCTATGCCAGCGTCAGGTTCTCCGGACGAAACGCCGCTGTGGGGATAAGCGTGTCGAGTCGTCTTTTTCTGGACAGCTACAGCGACGACGGCACATACGCCACATACCATGTCGTGAACACCGCCGACTTGCAGCTTGCCGTCGCATATGGCTGGGAGCATATAGCCCTCGGATTCTCGGTGAACGGAGGCAATTCATCCCAGAGGGAGGGGATAAGGATAAGAAACAGCAACACGATAGGGGATTACGCCCTTTAAACGCTCTTTGAGCGATACAGCCAGGTGCTTGGCTCGGAATTCCTGTCATTATCGGCGGGCATCATGGGCAGGCTGGGGAATTTCACATTCGGCCTTACATTCGGTGACATGACCTGGATTGCCCAGGGAAACGAAATCAAGTTCAGCCTCGCGGCCATGCTGGCCACAATGAATCTGGGGGTGCGCTACTCCGGTTCAAGGTATGACAGCAGGACAGCCGGCCTCGTGATGGTGGTGCCAAGCTTCACGATGGAGCTTCATAATGCGTTCCTCAGCGCCTTGGACAGGGCGGGTTACGATGCTGTGCTGCCGGCCTATGATGTGAGAGGGAGAAAAAGCGAGATATGCGCGGGGCTTGAGCTGATGCTGCAGCTTTCCTCTGATTTCTCGGTTTCGTTCCTGGCGGGCTTCACCTCCGGCGGTCTGGACAATCGGTTCTTCTCGGAAGCCTCGCATTCGATTGGATTGAACGCAAGAAGCAAGTCCATGAAGGGCGGTTTCGCCCTTGTTGTTCCTGTCTCTGTGTATTCCGGCGCTTCAAGCGCAGTGAGAATCAGCATCGGAGCCGATTTCTCCCTTTGACCTTCATCGCTTCAAGCGGATGCATATGGATTGCGGTGATGCTTGGCCATCTTTGCCTTGACATAAGGGGAATTGTTTTTGTATATTCACTTTGATAAGGAGTCTTGAAGATGTCTAAAGCTCACAGAGGGTTCGGTATAAGAGACCAGAAGAACAACGGCAGGGGCGTTTGCCCGATTTGCAACCGCACAGGAATCAAGGTTCTGTACGAAGCGACCGTTGATGGGCAGACCACGAAAGTCTGCAAGCAGTGCAACGCAAAGCTTAAGAACTCGAAATAAGCTGGCTTTCTGCCATGAGAAAAGGACTGAATCCTCATCAGTCCTTTTTTTCGTCTATAGGGGGGTGTGGATTGGATTTCGCCGGCAAGAGGATATTCTGCATAGGAATCAAGGGAACCGGACTTTCAACGCTTGCCGTCATGCTTGAGAATTTCGGGGCGTCAGTCAGCGGATGCGACAGAGGCGAGAGATTTCCAACGGACGAGGTGCTTGAAGATGCTGCCATCCCGGTCTCGGAGGGCTTCGGAGAGGAGCTGCTTCCGGCTGACTGCGATGCTGTCATTTACAGTGATGCCTACAGAGCCGAGACATGCCCGGTGCTTGGAGCGGCGCAAAGGTCGGCTGCAAAGGTGTTCTCGTACCCCCGGTTCCTGGCTTTGCTCACGAGGCGGACCCGTTGCTTCGCCGTATGCGGCACGCATGGCAAAACGACTACTGCTGCCGGAGCGGCTTATCTTCTCAGCCGCGGCTTGAGGAAAAGCTTTCCTTTCTTTTCGATATTCGGTTCAAATATCATCGGAATGGGGCCTGTGTTCCAAGGCAAGGATGAGATGCTGCTGGAAGCCTGCGAATACCGAGACCATTTTCTGCTCTACAAGGTCCGAGGGGCGCTTGTCACCTCGATAGAGATGGATCATCCGGACTGGTTCGAGAATGAGGATGCCGTGTTCCGAAGCTTCTGTGATTTCGTGGGCGGCATCGACAATGGGGGGTTCCTGATACTGTGCGTGGACAGCCCTCGCGTCAAGGAGCTTGCCCTCTGGGCAAAGGCGAACCGGGGCGATCTTGAACTGATTGAATATGGCTTCAAGGCGCGTTCTGCATTCCGGCTCCGCCGCAATTCTTATAGGACGGACCACAGCGGCTATGGAATCGACCTTCTGCCGTACAGGGACTTTGATTTCCCCGTTTATTCAGATGCGATAGTCTCCGATTGCTTTGGCTCGGCGCTGCTTGCCAGCGCCATCCTGCTGGACAGGAAAGACCCGAAGCTTTATTTCGATGGAACAGAGTTGATAAGCGATGAAATACTGGGAACGCTCGTGGGCACGATGCTTAAGGAGATGGAGTCGTTTCCCGGTGTGAGAGGCCGCAGCGAGGTCATGATTCAGGATGACGGCTGCATCTATATGGATGATTATGCCCACCACCCGACCGAGATAAGGGCCTGCCTTGAGAATCTGAGGCGCCGATATCCCCGGTTCAGGCTCTGCGTTGCGTTCCGCCCTCATACTTTCTCCCGTACCGAAGCGCTGATGAATCAATTCATAGACGCTCTGAGCCTTGCTGATGTCGTTGTTGTACAGAAGACCTATGCAAGCGCAAGGGGCGAGACCGCTGCTTCGGATAATGCCTGCATTCTGGCGGACAGGCTTGAGGACAGGGCGTTGAAACGGATGAGAGGTCATCTTGAGTCGGCTGTTTATATTGAATATGATGAAGATGCTGCGGCGTATCTTGCCGGCAGCCTTGGCTCCGGCGGTGTCTGCGTCAGTCTGGGAGCAGGGAACAACAGCCGGATTCTGAATATGGTCAGCAGCATCAGGAAGGAGGCGGGAAGATGAGAAGCATGACGGGTTACGGGACCGGCGAGGTTCAGACGGAAAGCTTCATACTGAGCGTTGAAATCAAATCCTACAACAGCCGGTTTCTGGAGATAATCCACACGATGCCTTCGACATTCGCCTGCTTTGAATCCGACATAGACAGGGCGGTCAAGGGCGTCGCCGTGCGCGGTCATGTCGAGGTCAATGTGAAATACAAGGCGCTTAGGAGCAATGTCAGGATAACAGTTGACCAAGGGGCGCTGGAGCAGTACTCCGGTGCGCTTGACCAGATTGAGTCGTCACTGGGGCGCGCAGCCACCTTCTCATTCTCCGATCTGGCGCAGGTCGAGAATCTCATAACGGCAACGGAGAGCTTCGACCCGCAGGAGTTCCGGCCATCTCTCATGACGGCGGTGAATCAGGCTCTTTCAGTGTTCTCCGAGTCAAAGCAGCGCGAGGGCGAGGTCACAAAGACCGACTTGCTGCGGCTTCTGGATGGGCTTGACGAGGGTTTCTCCGTTGTCAAATCAAACGCATCCCGGCTTGAGAGCGTCATCAAGGAAAGCTTGATGGCCAAGTTCGACGAGATGCTGGGCGACAAGGGCTATGATGAAGGGCGATTCCTGCAGGAGGTCGCTGTGCTTCTTGTGAAATACTCGATAAATGAAGAGATATGCCGTCTTTCCGCCCACATAGATGAGGCCAGGAAGCTGATTGACGGCGATGCGCCCTGCGGAAAGCGGCTGGACTTTCTCTGTCAGGAGATGAACAGGGAGATAAACACCATAGGCAGCAAGAATGTGATGGTGGATATAAGCCAGAAAGTCGTGGCGATGAAGGACAGCCTTGAGAACATAAGAGAGCAGATAAGGAACATTGAGTGATGAGAATAGCGATTTCAGGCAAGAGCGGCTGCGGAAACACGACTGTTTCCTCCATGGTTGCCGGCAAGCTCGGCTTTCCGATGATAAATTTCACCTTCCGGAACTTGTCCAAGGAAAAAGGTTTGGATTTCTGGGAGCTGTGCAATATGGCCAAACAGGACGACGGCATCGACAAGGAGCTTGACGCAAGGCAGGTTCAGATGGCCATGGCGTTGCCGGACTGCGTACTGGGCTCACGCTTGGCTATCTGGATGCTTAAGGAAGCGGATTTGAAGGTCTACCTTGAAGCTGACGAGGAAATCCGGGCGCGGAGGATACTGAAGCGCGAAGGCGGTGATTTGGCGACCGTGCTTGCCCAGACCCGTGGGCGCGATGCCTCTGACACGGCGAGGTACAAGAGGATATACGGCATAGACAACAATGATTCCTCCGTGGCCGACATGGTGATTGATGCCGGTTCAATGACCCCTGAGCAGATATCCGACTTGATTGTTAATAAAGCCCGGTCACTGTACAAAGATTGACAAAAGATATACAATGCCATTCTGCGAATGGAATAAGTGCGAAAGGAATAAGCGCGAAAGCTATAAGGAGAGCGAAGTGAGCATTCTGCTTGATAAACTGATTGACAAGGATTGCAACGTCTATGAGATGACCTGCGTGGCTATAAAAGAAGCCACGTTGCTTTCGGAGAAAGCCGGCGACACTGAGATTGAGAACAGCGGCAAGAAGGTGGTTTCCCTTGCCCTTGAGAAGGTTCTCGATGATGCAGTCGAATTCACTGGCGGCGATGAAGCAAAATAGCAAGGGCAAGGTCATATTCCTCTTTGGTCCAACGGCGGTCGGCAAGACCGCCTTGCTTTTTAATATATTCAACAGAGGCTTCGAGGTTATAAACGCGGACTCGGTTCAGGTTTACCGTCACCTTGACATAGGTTCTGCCAAGGCCACCGCCGAGGAACGCGCCGCCATTCCGCATCATCTTGTTGATATCCGGGAGCCATGGGAGAGCTTCTGTGTCGGCGATTTCGTGAGCCTTGCCGATGAGGCGGCCGATGAAATCCGCAGCAGGGGCAACGTTCCTGTGATATGCGGAGGCACGGCCTACTATTTCAAGCATTTCCTCTACGGTCTGAGCAAAAGCCCTAAGTCCGACCCACGGATACGCGCCAGCGTCAAGGCTATGCTTGAGGAAAAAGGCGCTCGCTGGTGTCATGAGGAGCTTGGCCGTCTGGATGCGCAAAGCGCCGCGAGAATCCACCCGAACGATGTATATCGCATCACAAGGGCCCTTGAGGTCTGCATGAGCGGTGAGGGAAGGCTTTCCGATTTCGCCGTTCCCAGCACTGTGAGAGACGGCATGGAAGTCCTGATTCTGGGGCTGACACGCCCCAAGCCGGAGCTTGACGAGCGCATTGCCCGCCGCGTGGACATGATGTTCGATGATGGGCTTGTCGAGGAAATCGAAGGCCTTGTCCGTCTGGGAGCCTCCTCCGAATGGCCATCGATGAAGGCCATAGGCTACCATGAGTTCCTGACCGCCATTGATTCTGCAAAGGCCGCTGGCTGCGCCGATTGCAATCTTGCTGCGCTTGATATCGAGGCAATAAAGCACAGCATCGTGATGGACTCAATCCACTATGCCAAGCGTCAGAAGGTGTTCTTCCAGAGCTTTTCCGATGTGATTTGGCTGAATCCTGAAACGGACGAGGGGCGGATGAAAACGCTGGTGGAGGAGTTTCTGGAAAGGTGAGTCTGTTCTGAGCCTCGTATTCGAAGCCCCGCATTCGAAGCCGCGCATTCGGAATCGCATTCGAGGCTTGAAAGCCGGGTCTCAATCATGCGGGGAAAGACACCGAATGGCATGCTTGGTTTCATTGATAGAGGCCAGCCCGGTTGATTGTCTGTCAAGGGGGCTGATTTAGTGCCAAGCGCCTGATAAGCGGCTGATTGCAGGAGCCGTACTGAAAACTATTGCCGGAATCGAGAAAAGTTTTCAGCAGCGGTGAAAACTATGTTGAAATCTGAGAAAGCTTGCAGTACAATTCGATGCAGAGGCGGCGAGATGATTGTCAGAGAGCATTACATTAATCAGGTAAGACCGTTTTATGAATCCAGCCTTGTCAAAATCATCACAGGCATAAGACGGAGCGGCAAATCGGTGATACTTGAACAGATAATGAATGAAATCAGAGGCAGGACTGATAATATTCTTTTTCTGAATTTTGAGGATAAACTGACGACCGGGCGCATAAAGAACCATTCAGACCTCATCCGCTATGCACAGGACAACAGGAAGCCCGGCAGACTGTATCTCTTTCTTGATGAGCTTCAGGAGCTGGATGGATGGCAGGAAGCCTGCAAGACCTTGCGGCTGCATGATGTCTCTGTGTTCATAACAGGTTCAAACTCCAAGCTTCTATCCGGAGAATTCACAAAGGAATTGGGCGGCAGGTATGTCTCCTTTCGCATAAGGCCGTTTGTTTATAAGGAATTGACGGAGTACGCCGAACAGCTGGGGAAAGAGGTGACGATTTCTGATTATCTGGTCTGGGGCGGGTTCCCCGGCAGAATAGAGCAGCCGGATGAATCTTCGCAGCGCAGGTATTTGAACGACCTTGACGATACAATTGTCATCAATGACCTTGTACGCAGATACAGGATAAGGAAAACATCCTTGTTCACATCCCTTGTTGATTATGTGCTTAGGTCAAATGCAAGGATATTCTCGGTCAAGTCGATTCATGATTATATAAAAAGGGCGCATGACTCCTGCTCGGTCAATACCATAATGAAATACATTGAATACCTTCATGAGGCTTATATCATTGAAAGCATCGCCCAGTATTCCACGAAAACGAAGCAGGAATTGGCATTCTTCAAGAAAATCTACGATGGCGATGCATGCTTCAACTCAATCAGGTGCCCTGATAATCGTTATGACCTGACTCACAATATGGAGAACATAGTATACAATGAGCTGCTGTATATGGGGTATTCGCTCAGGGTCTTCAACAACAAGGGGAAGGAGATTGATTTCCTTTGCGAAAAATCAGGCAAGAAGTATTACGTGCAGGCGGCATACAGCGTGGCTGATGATAAGGCATATGAAAGGGAGTTCGGAGCATTCGAATCACTTAGCCAGATTGACAGGAAAATCATCATAACAAACGATGATATTGATTATTCGACCAGCAATGTGCAGCATATCAGGCTTAAGGATTTCCTGAATATGGATGAGCTTGGCTGATTGCAGGAGCCGTACTGAAAACTATTGCCGGAATCGAGAAAAGTTTTCAGCAGCTGTGATTATTGCCCGGAAAAGCCGCCTCTGGAACGGTTTTGCCCTTTCTGCATAAGGAACCTCGAATGGGTTTCTGGTGGGGCATGCTGCGTTCTCCACAGGCGCGCATATAGGCCGTTGGCCTGCATCAATTCTTTGTGAGAGCCGCATTCGACTATCTGTCCTTTGTCAAGCAAGAACAGCTTGTCAAAGTTCTCGGTCAAATCCAAGCTGTGGGTGACGGCTATCACGGAGTATTGTTCAGGAAGGCTTTCAATTGTATGCTTTATGCCGGCTCTGGAAACGGTGTCGAGTGCGGATGTGGGTTCGTCCATCAGTATTATGGGGGCCTTGCGGAAGATGCATCGCGCAAGCATCAGCCGTTGAAGCTCGCCGCCGGAGAATCCGGAGGCAGCCTCTCCCAGGATGGTGTCCGGCCCTGCTTCTCTTTTCTTGAGAAATGAACTGGCATGGGATAGTTTCAAGGCATTTTCAATCGCTTTTTCCATGAAAGGCTGTCCGGGGGCGATGTTGCGGGCTATGTCGAGGTTGAAAGCGGATAAATCCTGCGGCATGTAGGAGTAGAAGCTTCTAAGCTCGGACAGGGGGTATGACCGGCTATCCTTGCCGTTTATGAGAATCTGCCCTGACGATGGCCTGCGGAGTCCAAGCAACAGTTTGAGCATTGTGGATTTCCCGCTGCCGCTTTCGCCGATCAAGCCGATTTTCATGCCTTTTGCAAGAGTGAAGGAAACGTGGTTGAGCACTGTTTGGTTTCCATATGAGAAGGCAACTTCTTTGAATTCAAGTGATTCGAATTCCGTGTTTCCAGCCGGTGATTGGCTGTCAGTCGCATTTCCTTCTTTCGGTATGTCGATTATCTCGAATATCCGCTCAAGCCTAGGAGCATATGTGCGGAGCAGCAGGAAATAGTTGCCGAAAGCAATCATCATCTGAGAAATCTGGTCGGAGAGCGGAATCGCAAGCATTATGTCGCTGAACTGAATAAGCCCCATTTCCCCCAGCGCTTTGCCCAGCACCAGAAGGCTGACAATGGTCACGAAATCGCTCAGCAGGTCTGCCGTGGCTTTCTTGAACGAATTGATCCTGCCCATTATCTTGGTTTGCCTTGATATCCGGTCAAAAGATGCGGTCTGGCTTTCGTAGAATCGTTCTGCGAGATGGTATGTTCTCACCTCGCATGCCCCTTTTATGCAGTCTTCAAGGAATCTGGATATCCGGCTTTTCTGTTGTATTGTCTGCTGGTTCATCTTCTGAAGCCGCTTGGAGGCGATTCTCATGACAAACAAGTTGAGCAGAGAGCATGAAATGCAGAGCAAGGCAACCGCCGGATTCACGCAGCAGAGGATGATGACGGAGAAAAGGCCTGAAAGGATTGGCTGGAATATAAGTCCGCTCATGTAGTAGCCGACAAGCTCCACGCTCTTGGGAACATCGTTGCTTATTCTATTGAGTATTTCAACAGGGGGAAATGCTGCCGCCGCAGAGTCCTCGATATGGAGGTAGGACTGAATCATCTGCCTGCGCAGCAAAAGCTGGATTTTCTGCTCTATTGTCATGAATCCTGCAAATGCGAAGCTGGACAGAAAGCCGAAGGCGAACACTGCGGCGATATACAGTGCAATGGTTTTCAGATTCGCAGAGATTAAGTCTTGCTGAACCGCTGCAATGAGCTGCCTTAAGACAACCCCTATGGAAGAGAATATGGCAAATGCGGCTAGTCCGCCTATCAAAGTGCAGATGGCGTATATAGGAAGGTGGGGCTTGAGATATTCAAGCAGCCGTGAGTACAGCATGGCTTCTTTTGAGCGTTTCATTCTATGCCGGCCTCTTCCAGATGGAGCGAGAAAACGATGGTAAGCGGCTTGATGGAGCATAGGTTCTCCATGACGGTCGCCGCCAAGCCCGCATCCAATTCCGAGACAGGCTCATCAAGAAGCAATATCGGAGCGTTGCTGTTGACCGCCCTTGCCAGAGCGATTCTCTGCCGTTGACCGCCGCTGAGATTGGAGCCGTTGGCAACGATTTCCGTTTGCAGCCCGTCAGGCATGGCGGAGACGAATTGCTCCAGTTCGGCTATCTTGCAGGCGGCTTGGAAGCGGGAATCGTCTAATTCGCCTGAAAGCTGGATGTTCTGTCTTATTGAAATGGGAAAAAGGAAAGAGAACTGCATCGAGATTACAGCCCCTTGCGCCGTTATGCACCCTGATTCAGGCTCCGCCAAGCCTCCGATTAATTTCAGGATTGTTGATTTGCCGCTTCCGCTTGGACCTATCAAGACCGCCTTTTCGCCTGGCTTTATGTCAAATGAAACATCATTCAAAGCCATTTGATTCATCCCGGAGTATTTGTAACAGACATTGCTAAAGGCTATCCTGCCCATTTCATCTGCCGCACCGCCGCATTCAGCGCAGCTCTCAATGCACGGCTTGCATGGCTTGGTCTCGTCCGTCTTGTTGTTTCCAAGGCATCCGAACTTTCCGTGATTTTCATTCAGGAGTTCTGAAATGCGCTCCACGGCAACCCTTATCTTTCTGGCCTCAAGAATCAGGTCTATATAATGCAGCTGGGCCGGCATTATATTGCTGCAAAGGTAGAACACTGTCATGAAGACGCCGAGCTGAACGAGTTTCATTTGAATCAACGCCAAAGAAAAAAGGCACAGGCATATGATGGGAAGCATTCCGCACAGAATCCCCGCCATCTTCATGGGCATGGAAACAAGGCTGAAACGTATGTTTGCCTTTGCATGTTCAGCTTGTCTGCCTGATGTGATGTCATCGGCGAAGGCGTAAGTATTGAAGGTCTTTATTGTCATGCTGTTGTTCAGGACATCCCGAATCGCCGAATTCATCCTGACCTCGGTCTCCTTTATCTGCTTGCTGGAGCTTTTGACCGCCTTGCTGAGAGCCATCTGAACAAGCACCGAAACGATTGTGGCGGCGATATAGACGGCTGATATTCTCCAATCCAGAGCGAATATGAACGCTATCGTAAGAAGGAGACGTTGACCATTGAAGATGATATCCGGCAATGTCTTTGAGAGGTACTGCGTCATGGAATTGACATCATTCTCCGTTATTGTGTACAAATCACCGGGGTGGTTCATCAAAGGGTGGTCAAATGGCATTCCAAGGGCTTCCCGCAGAACCGCTTTCTTCAATGAATCATACGAGTATGCTTCAATATGGCCTTTTTGCAAATGGAGAATCAGGGAAATCAAGTATTGAATCGCAAACAGAAGCAAGGTTCGTGGAAGCAGTGCGAACGCAGCGGCAAGCGGAGATTTGGCCAGGCTCTCTGTCAGTTCCCCAAAGGCGGTCGAGGCTTGTATGGTGGCAAGTGTGAATGCAATTCCTGTGATTGCGAACACCAGAAACAGGAGTCTGCATTTCTTGATATGCGTGATTAAATATCGTATGTGTCCTCATGGGTCAGGATTGAAAGCAAAACCTTTTCGTAATGCTTCCTTCTTTTGTCACAAATCGGTTCCGATACCATATTAGTGTCAGTTTTGTTGGAAATCAATGAATTTGCTGGACAAAAATGACAGATTTTCCTTGCCCGCCTTGCCCGGAAAGCCTAGAACGGCCTTGTCCTTTCCACATAAGGAACCTCGAAGCTGTCGATGAGCGTCAGGCTTTCAGTTGATATGCCGCTTATCTCAAGCCAGCTTCTCTTCCGGATGAAATCGAATCTCTGAATCTGCCTGTAGACATATACGGTCAAAGACTGCGGCTCCTGGCTGTCAGGCTCATATTCTTCCTGTTCTTCCTCAAGATAGCTGTACGGTGCATACAAGATGGATGTTGCAAGAATGGAATCCTCGTCAATCCGCATGGTGCTTAAATCCGAGACCCCGTATATGATGGTGCCTTTCAAGAGCGGCCCCTGTTCCGATGAGAGCCATTGCTGAGGGGACATTACAAAATCAAAGCCCTCATAGCCCAGACGTGCGGCCTGCGTCACCCTTAAGGCCGTGACTTCGTTGAACACCGGGCTGGATACTCCGTGAACAAGGGTGTCCGTCAGTCTTTCCACGTCAAGCGATGTCTGCGCATCGTAGTAGTATGCGATTATCTCCTTTTGAGAAAGACCGGCGCTCTGCGGCGGGCCGAACTCCTTTATAAGATAGTTTCCTGTGAAATATCCGATTGTGATGACGATGACGGCTGCCAGTCCGACTATGAAGCCTCTCTTTTTCCAGAATAGCGCTTTCTTATAGAGCTTCTCCAGCCTCGCCCGCTGCGCCCGCATCTCATCTGTGTCCATCAGGTCTCCGTCCGGCGGCCGCACTCCCGACCCGGCATCCGGTTTCCAGCTGATGCTGTCAAGCAGATTGTCCAGGCTTGCGCCCCTGCGTTTCTCCAGATAGCTGTCTATGATTGCAGCCTGGCTCTTGTCCGCTTTTGTGTTTGAGAGCCTGAGGAACCGGCTCTGCGAGGTTCCCCTGACCATCGGGTCTGCGAATGGCAGGATGCCGGTCTGTGCGAAGTACAGCAGCTGCACCATTTCGTTCTCAAGCGCTGTGCCCTGAGGGCTTTTAACCCAGCTCAGAGCGATTGTCTGCTCGAAGTTGTCATCATCATCGAGGCAGAAGCGTATTGCATCTGTCAGCTGCTCTGAAAGGATTATCACGCCATCCTCGGTGAAGTAGATGCTGTACAGGGGAAGCATTCCGTTTTTCAGCGGAAGCTCATCCTGATTGCAGGACTTAAGAGCATTCCATAGAAGCTTTATCCTCCCCAGCGCTTCCGGCAGCAGCGAGTTATGCAGCTCGCTTATGGGAATCGGCATCGACTGGCACTTGAAGTCAATCAGGACGCTTGAGCCGCCGGCAAGCCGCACCTGAGCATCGATATGGCTCTTTGCCCCTCCTGAATAATAGATGCATCGGGAGATTGGGATATCCTGCCGCGCCAGCAGGCTGCCTTGGAGCGTGGATATCGTCAGCGAATATCCGTTCTCTGTTTTCATTATGTCGCTTGATTTGAACATCATCTGCCCTCCGAATATGCGCAGCGATAAGCCGGATTCCCCGTCGCTTCTGCGATTGTCTTCCATCCCCAACCCAAGGCATCAAGCCACATTCGGCCGCAATCCTTTCCCGACACTGCGTTGGAGCTTACTATCACCAGCGCATTTGGAAAACGCCTCATCAGCGTTTTTAGAATCGGTTTCAGCTTGTCCTGATGCGCATGCCCCATCGGGGTCTCCTTTATGGCGGCATCGCACGGCGCCAGAAGCGGCAGGATTCCTGCATGCGGAAACAGCTGCGACAGAATTGGATAGAGTTCTTCGCATCCGGGCTCTTCCTGAAAGTAGGAGAGCTTCACGCCTATGCCGGGAATAGAAGGAGTTATCTGCCGGATATTGACGCTCCAATTGCTTCCTTTCACGGACATTTGTGGGGTAGTCACAGCGGCAAGGTTATTATCATCTGCAATAAAGTTCCGATGTAGGCTGGATAATATGAGAATTGTTTGCGGCTCAAGATTGACCGCATAGCCAAAGGCCTGCTCCAATAAGATCTTTATCAGCGAGTGATGGGCGTGAGGAACAAGAATGCCGCACGGCAGACCGGAGAGCCTGCAGCTTGGCTGCGCCGTTTGGAAGTCCATCTGCGCCGGATAGAATACATCCTGATGAAAAGGCTGGCCGCAGCTTTCGGAACACAGCGGTTTTCCCTTGCCCGGGGAAGAAGCCCTGCGCCTGCCGCCGGCTATTGGATTGTCAGCCTTCATATGAGAACTCCTTTGAGCCCAGCACCGCCTCGGCTCTCTTGCGATCCGGCTTGATTGTGAGATTCTTCTCCTGTGAAGGCAGAACAAGCCCCGCAGGGCCGTCCTTTGCCCGTCTGAGGTATTTCACCTGGGTGTAGTACAGATTCACCGAGGCGTTGTTCCTCTGCTTTGAGTACAGGGCGGCAAGATTCGCCGCATCCAGCATCACCTCAAGGGGGATGGTCTTGCCTTTCGGGCAACGGACAAAGACGTATCCGCCCGGGCAGTCGCGCGTGTGGAACCAGTAGTCGCTTCCCTTGAAGCCATGCCGCAGAAGCTGGTCGTTCTCCTTTGCGGTGCGGCCTATTGTTATCTGGAACGCTCCGCTCTGGCAGGAGATGCCCACTTGGCTTTGAGGCTTTGACTGCGTCGGCTGTGAGTGGGCGAGGGCGGCCTTGAGCTTCCTTATGTCGGCTTGCAAGTCTTCCGATGGGGCAAGGAGAGATTGGTAGTATTGATGAAGCCGGTCTATCCTGGCCTGTGTCGCCTGCCACTCCTTCTGGGCATTCTCAAATGCGCCCTTTGCCTTCTTGGCCTTGTCGTAGAACGAAGATATGTGGGCCGAGCCGCGAAGCGAGGGGTCAAGGGTTATCAGACGCTTTCCTCCCGAGATGTAATCCTCCACCTCAATCGATGTCTGATGCGGCTCCAGTCTGTTGATGTTCGCTGCCAGCAGGTCGGCGGTTATCCTCAGTTCTTCATAGTCGCGGGTGTTTTCCATTGTCCTTTCCAGACTGGCTCTTGTTGCCATCTCACGGGCAATCGCACGGTCGCGCTGATTCTCCAGACTGGCCCTGAGCTGGGATATCTGGCTCTCAAGGCTTGTCCGGGTCTGCTCCATGTCAATCTGTTCGTTGAAGCTCAGGCCCTCGATGCGCGGGCGTATTGTGAACTCTTTCTGCATCGGACGGACATGGGGCGTTCTTTCTTTCTGTCCCGCCTGTTCCGCCGCCCGTGTTCCGCTGCTGGTGTCTTCTGCCGGGGCGCCGGCTCTCGTGGTGTTGTTTTCCGAGGCATCTTCTGCCGGGGCGCCGGCTCTCGTGGCGCTGTTTTCCGTGGCATTTTCTGCCGGGGTGCCTTCTGCCGGAGTTCCGACAGGTTGCTCTGTCACAAGAATCCGGCCTGACATTTCGTTGCGGTTGGGCCGTCTTAAGAGCAGGTCAAGTATCCTGAAACTGGAGTCTGTGACTATTATATTGGCTCCGGGGCCGCTGAAAAGGCGTATGAAGATGTACATGGTCTGCTGTCTGCGCAGCAGGGTCAGCTTGATTTCCCTGTCACCGGGCTTCTGCTTTACGGCGACTATCCGCGCGCCCTCTATGTTGGCCCTTGCGAACTGCACGAAGCGCTGAAGCTTTGCGGTCTTGGATTTAGCCATGCTTACGTCAGTGAGACAAATTCTGCTGGTCGGTGTTCCGACCTCGGTGTACAGGGCGAAGCTGCCCTCTGATTTCGTGTAAAGCATCCATGTGAGGGCGTGGAAGGAATTCTGAACGACTTTCTGGATAAGCGCACCCTCCAGGTGCAGCTCAGACAGAATCAGCTCGATTTCTCTCCAGTTAAGCGGCATAGAGCCTCCTTGATTTCGCCAGCCATGTAGAACGAACCCGTCACAAGAATCGCCTGTTGCTCGCCGCAGAGGGCGATTGCCGTTGCCAATGCCTTGTCGGGGTCTTCTTCTAATATAATCCTTTTGGAATCAGGGGGGAAGCCGCTCATGGCTTCCTCAACGAATATCTTGTATATGAGAGACGGGTTGCTTTTCTTGAATGTGCCTGGCCGCGAGACGATGATTGCATCGAAGGCCTTGAGCATAATCGATGTCAGAGCTCTGTAATCCTTGCCGCTCACGCAGCAGAAGATGGCCACCTGGCCGGGTCGGCTGTAGACAGCCTTGAATGTCGATGCGGCGCTCTCGATTGACCGAGGCGTATGCGCTCCGTCGAAGTAAATCGGGCGCTTGAAGAAACGACGTTCCATCCTGCCCGGAAGCATGTTGTTCTCAAAGGCTTTCTCCGTTTCTCCTGCCCTGTAGAATCCTAGGTCATGAAGCGCCAGCAGGGCGAGGGCGCAGTTGTCCGCCTGGACTTTCCCCAGCATCTTGAGCGAGAGGCTGGCATCCAGACCTGATGCATAAAGAAGCCTTACGCTTTGTCTCTCATCCATGCCGCCGCATGACGGCAGCTGCACATCTTCTCTTATCAAGGCATCGGACAGAAAAGAGATGCGGCTTCCCTGGGCCTTTGCCTCGGTGAGGAACACGTTCTTTGCGTCATCGGGCTGGAAGGAGACGAACACAGGCACACCCGGCTTTATTATCTTGGATTTCTCTGTCGCTATCAGGGAGATGGTGTCTCCCAGTATTTCAGTGTGCTCCAGCTCTATGGGAGTCAGGACGCAGGCTTTGGGCATTATTGCATTAGTGGCATCAAGCCTGCCTCCAAGCCCTGTCTCGATGACCGCCCACTGGCAGCCGGACTTTTTGAACAGCATGAAAGCGTATAGAGTGTATAGCTCGAATGTCGTGGGGGTGCTCTCGCCGTAATCCTCGCAGAATGAGAAGCCCTCAAGACGGGCTTTTATCTCATTGGCGGTTTCCAGCAGCAGCTCGTCCGAGAAGAACTCGCCGGCCATGGTGAAGCGTTCGCGGTAATCCGCCATATGCGGCGACATGTAGAGGCCTGTCTTTATTCCGGCGGCCTTTAGCCCGGCGGCGATGTATGAGGCGGTGGAGCCTTTTCCTTTGCTTCCTGCTATATGGATTGAGCAGAAGCTCCTCTCTGGATTGCAAAACCTTTCCAGAAGGGCGCGCATCCTGTCCAGCCGATGAGTGCGCCTTGGAGCCGGCTGTCCGGGGCGGGGCAGCCTGACGTTCAATCTGGCTGTCACGTTGCCGGCGATATTCGTGAAGCTGTCCATATATGATGTCACTTGACTGAAATCGGTGAAAAATGGCTTTTGCATGGCTTTCTGTAATCTACTCCATAGTTGTTCTCTTGTCCACAGGAACATGGGCGTGCTGTCCTGGGCATGGGTGCGCCGTCCTGGGCATGGGTGCGCTGTCTGGGCATGGGTGCGCTGTCCTGGGCATGGGCGTGCTGTCCTGGGCATGGGCGTGCTGTCCTGGGCATGGGCGTGCTGTCATGGCATGGGCGGGTTCCGGGATTGCAATAAATGCGGCGGTTGTTATTGACAAAATGTCAGAAAATGTAAAAAATAAGGGGAAAGAATTTCAGTCCTTCAGATAATTCAATGCGGGCTGAGCAGTTCGGAG
>JBQNBA010000022.1:0-15916 GCA_052170175.1 Sphaerochaetaceae bacterium
ATAATTCTCCAGCACTTCCTCTTCAGACGGAGTATAGAACACAGGCAAACCTCTTTCTTCCAAGAATCCTCTGCTATGGCTTGAAATCAACCCATATGCTTATATCGATATTATAACCCCCGTTTTAATCATAAGCAACTTCTTTAAGAGGGGTATTAACTCGCAGGATATAAGCACGCAGAATATGACCTCGAAAACCATGGAGGGAGCATGCGGAGCCTGCAGAATGAACTGCGATGCGGATGCGCAGCCGGTCGTCAGAGATGCCTTTGCTGCCGGCACACTGCCCAACAAGCCAGTCCAAGGGCGACCAGCCTCAGGGCGGCAGTCTCAATATGCACTGCGCCCACTGAGAGAAGGCACCATCTCACCACTGCGCCCCTCGAACCTTCTTGGGCAGAGTTCCGCCCTCTATATTGACCATGGGAGTCACCGATATGACAACCTTGGAATCAATGTCATGCATCATCTTCTTGACCAACGGCAGATTCTTGCGCCTGACTGTCATTATTATTATCGTTCTCTCCGATTTGCCAATGCCCTCGCCGCTGAACATCGTAAGCGAGAAGCCGTTTGCCCTCAGCATATCGGCGGCTGACACTGCATTATCACGGCTGGTGAATATGCCGTTCAGCATGCAGTTGCCCAGAGCCATTTTCTCCTCTATCAACGATCCGACCAGCTGCCCCAATGCAAACGAGATTGTCAGAAGCGCTACCATGACCAAATCAGAAGAGTATTTGTTGAGAGCGACCGCCGCTATCGTGAACCACATGACATACTCGATTCCGGCAAGGATTGCGCCCACCAATCTCTGCCCTTTGACAATCATCTGAGTTCTAAGCGAAGAAATGGAAACCTCAGCGAGCTTCCCTAAAAAAACAAGCAGATATAACCACCAGACTGCCCGCACCTTCCTGCCCTCCTGCCATTCCTTACATCCAATATATTGAAGAATTGGAGATATCGCCATGATGATAGCATATCAGCAGGAAACTTTCCATCTTTCAATCTGCTCCGGCAGGGCCTCATCAGGCAGCGCAGCATGCGGACCGAAGCATTCAGACAAGGCGGTCAAATAATGCATTTAAACAAGACGTTCAAACAAGCACATACAGTGCAAGCAAAATGGCCGAAAGCACAAGGAATGCAACTCCGGAATGAATGGCGCATTTAAGATAGGGCTTCCGAAGCTGCTTCCTATCCGCTTTGTATTCATAATAGGATTCCGCAGGCTTGGCCGGCGTGAAATGCGACCACAGCACCCTCCATCCGTATCCAAAGATGTCATAAGCACCGGCGCTGCCCATCCGGCTCAGCAATCCAACGCCTGAAAGCAACACACCGGAGACAAAGCAGCCATCCGAAAGAATGCGGAAAGCATCCCTGGCGCTGGCTGCTGAGAACAGGCCGTTCAGAACACCATGCAGAACGCAGATCAAAGCTCCGATAAAAATGCAGACTATTGTGCCGATGGAAAACCTGGAACCTGTGCTGTTCACTTCAAAATGCTCATGTACTTTTCGTGCTCCGCGTCGTTGCACATGACAAAGTGACCCGGCTTGACCTCCCTGAAAGAAGGCTTGTCGACTGTGTAATCATGCTCGGACAAGGGGTTATAGAGGATGCGCTTGCGCTGCTTCTCATAAATCGGATCCGGCAGAGGTATTGCGGAGAGCAATGAACGGGTATAAGGATGAAGCGGATTGAGAAACAGCTCGTCAGAAGGCGCCATCTCCACTATCTTGCCATAGTACATAACACCGATGCGGTCAGAGAAATACTTGACCACAGACAAATCATGGGCTATGAACAGCAGCGTGAGGCCGAAGCGCTTTCTAAGGTCATTTAGAAGATTTATCACCTGCGCCTGGATGGAAACATCAAGAGCCGAAACCGGTTCATCGGCGATTATCAAATCGGGATTCATGATTATAACTCTCGCCACGCCGATGCGCTGGCGTTGACCGCCGGAGAACTCATGAGGATATCGGCTGGCATGCTCCCTCACAAGACCAACCAGATCCAGCATCTCGTAGACTTTCTCATCAATCACCTTCTGGTTTCTCTCGCCGTTGATGACCAGCCCTTCGGCGATTATCTCCCTGACGGTCATGCGGGGGTCAAGAGAAGCGATTGGATCTTGGAAAATCATCTGCATCTGGGTGACCAGCTTTGATTTCCTGGCCTTCCTTGCAGCATCCGCATACTCTTTCTGCAACGCCTTCTTATCTTCCCCTTCCGCCTGTGCGATCCGGGGCTTGTATTCGGCGTCAACGGCGGCAATCAGCTTGCGGGCATATTCCTTATCGCAGTTATGCTGGTCAAAATCCGCCTTTCTGATGTTCTCCTTCTGCACGGCGATGATTTTATCCATCTCATCCCTGAGACGCGCGGCCTCCTCGGCGGTGACGCCACGGCTTTTCCGCGCATAGTCCTTTCGAGCCTCACGGATAGCGTCGACATAGCTTTTCTTGCCTGCGCATACACGCACGCCTTTGAAATAAACATTCCCGGAGGTTATGTTGTAGAGCTTGATGATTGAACGCCCGGTGGTGGTCTTGCCGCAGCCTGATTCGCCGACAAGCCCAAAGACCTCGCCTTTCTTTATATCGAAGCTCACATCATCGACGGCCTTTGTGGAGCCGAAGTACTGGCATAGATGCTCGACGCGAAGCAGGACGTTGTCTTCAAGAGCTACATCTATTTCGTGCTTGACCGGCTGCTTATCATTCATCATGCGCCTCCCTCTTGCGTTGCATCCTGGCTATTCTATCCATTACCGTCTTGGGCGGATCCACATGCGGAGCATCCGGATGGAGCAGCCATGTGGCGGCATAATGCGTATCCGATATCTTGAAGAATGGCGGCTGACGTTCAAAGTCAATTCTCATGGCATATTTGTTTCTCGCCGCAAATGCATCTCCGGGGGGCGGATAAATCATGTTAGGAGGTGTGCCGGGTATCGTTTCAAGTCGCTCATTTGTATCAAGATCCGGCATGGACGAAAGCAACGCCCATGTGTACGGATGGGCGGAATGATAGAAAATATCATCAGAAGTGCCGTACTCAACTATCTTGCCGGCATACATGACCGCAATCCTGTCCGCCATGTTGGCGACTACCCCCAGATCATGGGTGATGAAGATGATTGAAAGCTGCCGCTCTTTCTTCAGCTTGTTTATAAGCTCCAATATCTGGGATTGTATGGTCACATCCAACGCAGTCGTCGGTTCGTCGCATATGAGTATATCAGGATTTGCCGCAAGGGCTATCGCTATGACTATTCGCTGTCTCATGCCGCCCGAAAACTCAAACGGATACTGGTTGTATCTTCTGCGCGGCTCTGCGATGCCGACTTCCTCCATCAGTTTCAACGCCTTGAGCCGGGCTGCTTTCTTGGTCACCTTGCTGATGATTCCGGAAGCGTTTTCCTTCAGATGCTCTATGAAATCAAGAGTCTCCTTGTCAAAGTCACGGAGATTACGCTCAGAAAGGCTTTTCTCGTAGTGGGAGATCAGCCTTGAAATCAGGTGGCGCATGTTGCGCTTGGAAAGCTCAAGATCAGTGACCGAAGCCGCTGGAACCTGCCAATCCGGATTCTTCCCTCGCTTCACAGCCCTGTCATGCTTGCGCTGCAGGCGGCTGTGCCGCCTCTCTTCCCTTGCGTTGCTGGCTATTCCGGAGAAATAGGTCTCCATCTCGCCGTAGAGCGCAGAAGAGAACGTGAGGGCTATGCTGTCTTTCACGATAAGAAGCGGGTTTATGGAAGCCTTGATATCCTTATCAAGACGCTTGGCCGCTTCCATGCATTCTTTTTTATCAAGCAGGCCATCGACATTGAAAACAGCAAGTTCCTTTGAAAGCGATGCAACCGCAACCGCCTTGGCGTCATAAGAGAGACCGGCGGCATAGGCTATGCCCTTTCTTGCGTATTCAAGGAACTCGTCCAGGAAAGCTCTGTGAAGCTCGTCACGAAGGAACTCGTTCAGGTCTGTCATGCTTCTTTTCTCCGGAATCGCTTCCTTGCCGCTTGCAAGATAATGACCCATGGCAAAGAAATCAGGGGACTCCAGCTTCACCGCATCAGTCAGGATGCCCTGCATGGCGGAGAGCCTTTCAATGACCGGCTTGAAATCCCCGCTTTTCCTGCAGGATTCCGCCATCTCCGCAAGCCCATGGGTCAAGGCCTTGAGGCTCTCGGCCTTATCGTTTACCAAGTAAGGATGAATTGCCGCATTGCTTTCCACAGCAATCTGCCTCAGACGGTACTTCATATCCTTTACGGCATTCTTCTCCATCTCGAAAACCATGTCTGCTATTGACTGGATGGCATCATAGGCGGCGTCTCTGGCAGCGTTATAATCCGCCTCAAGCCTTATATGCACTTTCTCAAACGCTGCAAACTCCTTGCACAGCGCATCTATCCTGGCATCTTCGTCCTTCCCCTCGGCCCGGACGGCTGCCTTCATGCTGGAACCAAGTCCCTTAAGGAAAGCATTGAAATTCATGCGGCTTTCCTTCTGCCTTGCCCTGCCCTTAAGAATCATGGCTTCCGTGAGCTGCCGCCCTATCTTGACGATGGGGTTCAGGGATGACATCGGGTCCTGGAATATCATTGCAATCTTGTCACCCCGGATTTTATGAAAATCTTCCTCGGATATTTTCAAAAGGTCCTTTCCATCGTAGATTATCTCTCCTCCCTCCACAATGGAGTTCCCAGCGAGGATTCCAAGCACCGCCTTGCAGGTGACGGACTTCCCCGAGCCGGATTCCCCCACTATCGACAAGGTTTCACCCTTGTTGAGGTCGAAGCCTATCCCCCTGACGGCCTGAACCTTCCCGTTGGTGGTGCGGAACGATATTGTCAGATCATTTACATGCAGCTTGTTTTCCATCTCAATCATCCACTCCTCTCATAGAAGGGTTGAAGGCATCACGCAGGCCATTGCCGAACAAATTGAATGAGATGAGCAGCAAGGCGAAATAAAGGGCCGGGAAGAACATGGCATGGGGCGATGATGTCATGGATGTCTGGCCCTGGCTCATCAATGTGCCAAGGCTTGTGCCGGCGAAATCCTGAATGTTGACAATGCCAAGATACGTGAGTGTCGTTTCACTTCTTACAACGCTTGGAATCACCAGAGCGCAGCTTGTGATTATCGTTCCCAGCGCATTGGGGAAGACATGCTTGAACATCAGTCGCCAGTCTGAAGCGCCCAATGTGCGGGCAGCCAGAACAAACTCCTGCCCCTTGAACCTGTAGAACTGCTTTCTGGTCAGAGCAGCCATGCCGATCCATCCCGTCACAACGTAAGCAAGCAGGAACGAAGGCACAATCCCGACCTTCTGGGCAAGATGAAGCTGGAACAGCACCGTGACCACCATGAACGGCACACCGGAGAGTATGTCCGCGAAGCGATCCATCGCCAAATCCACCACACCGCCATAGTAACCCTGTATAGAGCCATATATAGCGCCTATGGTCAGGTTTATGATTGAAACCAACAAAGCGAAAATCAGAGAGAACCTTGATCCTATGCCAATGGCGGAGAACAAATCCATTCCCATTGAGTTTGTGCCCATTATGTACATAGGCTCATGGCCGTTCATGTAAGTATAGAAATTATAGTAGCAAACCCTGCACTGGACAGCGCCGGATTTCTTCATGCTGTATATCCATGTGCCGTCATCGCCTTCTATGCGCCGGCTGTGATAAGGGGCGCCTTCCTTGTCCGCATTACTTGAATAAGCAGGAATGAAATCGCCTTCGGCATCGTATTTGGGCGTGCCCTTGCTATCCAAGACCTGATACCAGACATTTGGGCTAGTGATGCCCATCACATCAGCGGATTCAACGTATGGATATATGACCTGAATGCCGGTTTCATCCTGAAATGCCTGTATATTCTCGAATTCCGCAAATGACAGAACTCTGAATATCATGCCTTGCTCATAGTACTTGTTTGTTTCAATCTTATAGGTGGTTGCTGTCTTCTCCCTGCCGCGATACTGCGACACAGTCTCAGTGGTTCCAAGAACCCTGAGCACAGGATCCATGCCGGTCTCCTGAGCCAGAGCCTTCCACTGGGCCATGGCAACCTCATTCTGGGATTCATGCGTGGCGGCTCCATCCATGAGGCCGATGCCAAGATCCGCTATTCCCCTGACAAAAGGGGGATAATTTATATAGTACTTGTCCTTATCGGTTATCTTGTATGGAGAAAGCAAGGGGGCAAGAATCGAGAAAACGAGCAGAGCCAGTATTATCCATGCGCCAATGACCAAACCGCGGTTCTTCTTGAAGCGCAGCAGGGCATCGGCGAAATATCCGCGTGCCTTTGTCTCAAACTTGGCATCATGGAGCCTTTCGGCCTTATGGGCGAATTCAAACATATCAGCGGGGATATGCTCAAAATCAAAATTCTTGTCGTCAATCATTTCTTTGACCCCATTCTTATGCGCGGATCGATGAAACCATAGCTTATATCCACAACAATTGCGGCCACAAGCCCTATGGCCGTATAAAACACCGTCAGAAGCATGAACAGAGGATAGTCACGCCCGTTTATGGAATTTATATAAAGCATTCCGACCCCCGGGACAGAGAAAAGCTTCTCGATGATAAGGGAACCGGAAATTATGTAGATGAATTCTCCGAATATTGAAGGCACTATGACCACCATGCAGTTCTTGAGGGCATGACGGATTGTGGCCTGAACCCGGGTCAGCCCCTTTGTACGGGCAAGCAGCATGAATTCGCTTGTCAGAACTTCGGTCAGCTCAGCGCGTGTCGTGCGCGTGAAGCCGGCTATTACGCCAAGCGACAAGGAAAGCACCGCCGGAACCATGCTCTTGAACATTGCCCACGAGAACCAGTCCGTGCCTTGCTTCATGAGAAAAGGGAAAAGCCCGAGCTTGAAGGAAAAAAAATACTGTATTATGAAGGCATAGACGAAGCTGGGCACTGAAATCAATGCCATCGTCAATGTAGATATTGTGTCGTCAATCCAGGTGTTCTTCTTCAGGGCTGCCCATATTCCGAATGCGATTCCTATCGGGATGCTCAGGATTATCGAATAGAAGTTGACAATCATGGTGGCGGGAAGCTTCGATACGAATATCTTGCCTACATCCTGCCCGAAGTACAGAACATCCGATACGCCCCAGTCACCCTTTGCAAAGATGTTTCTTATGAAAATGCCGAACTGAACAAGATACGGCTTGTTGTAGCCAGCCGCCTCACGGCGCGCCGCTATCACCTTTGTGTGAGGGTCATTCAGCGGAAGCTCGGCAGGCGGCAGCATTCTTATCAATACGAAGCACATGAGCGTGATCAGAAACAGAGTCACCAGCATAAGCAGCACTCTCTGTGCAACATATTTTCCCATGCATCATCCTCCGATTTGCCAGAAAGAAATAGCTTGCCGGGAAATCAAACATAAAAGCCCGGCAGGTTCATGACGGTTGCGGGGCAGACCGCCCCGCAATCGAAAACATTTCCAGCCAGACTTAGTACTTGAGCTCGCCGCCTTGCCTGGCAACGTAATCAGCCCATTCCTTTTCGTCGTAGTTGTACTTGAGATAAGCGATTCCGCCACGCTCCATAATGGGATTGTACTCTTCAACGACGTAGAATACCTGCTGCGAAAGCAAAGCCATTGAAGCATCCTGAAGCATAGGCAGGTAATCGTAGGACTGAAGAATCTGCGCCTCAAGCGCGGCCAGTATATTAAGACGCGTCTGAACATCGGCGATGCCATCGCCGAAGCAGCGCTCCTTCTCCCCTATCTTGACTGTCGCGCCGTTGAGCGCATCCGACCAGGCTCTCAGATTGGCTGTGAGCTCTTCGCCATCGACCGTCAAAGTCATGCTGACCTTAGTCGCATCAAACCAGCCGGCATCATACTGCTTGCTGGGATTGACATAAAGATCCGTGAGCGAGAACGGATTGAAGGCAGAGCCGCTCCAACCGCCGAGGACTGTGTCGGAAAGCCCCGATCTTATCTTGCTTGACCATTCATTGCCATAAGGCGCGGATTTCACAAACACAACCTTCCCTGCAAACGGAGTGCCTGCGGTGACCTCAAGCATCTTCTCGTTCAGATAATCAATCGTCTTGGTCATGAAGTCCGAATCAGAAGACATGGCATATTCAATCTGAATGGTCTGATCGCTGATTCCGTCTTTGTCGTTATCAGTGATGAATCCTGCTGCCAGAGCTTCTTCGAAAGCCTTCCCGTACAGAACCTTAGCTCTTTCCGGGTCATAGCCGGTGATTGAATCAACCGCATCGTCAAGATCGGCGAATTTGGATGTATCCACCGAATAGAAGTCGCACAAAGCCTTCTTGGCCTGATCTGTGTCGCGGTATCGGGATCCTGTCTCCGGATCATAAAGATAGGCTATGCCAATGATTCCATATCCACCGGATCGTGACGGCGATATAGTTGCGGCGAACAGCTCCTTGTCATAAGTCACGGCGACAGCTTTCCTGAAATTGAGGTTGGTCAAAGTCTGCAGGTCATATTTTGAAGTATCGAAGCTGTCACTCGCCTCGCGGTTATCGATGGCCTCCTTATAGCCATTCAGTATCAGGAAGAAAATGGTCTCCGAAGGAGTTGCATGACAGTAATCAGAACTGCGGTAGGAGTCGAAGTCCTCTCTCTGGAGACCGTATCTCATAAGCTCGCCCTTGAGGAACATAAGCTTGCGAGTCGCCGCCTCCGCTACAACCTGCGTGTCTATGGCGGTGGACTGATACATCGTGTATGTCTTGCCGTCATCCGGATCAACATATGTGTGCTTGCCGTCCGTCCAGCCATACCATTTCTCATTCTTTTCGAAACGCATGTGCTTATCAGTCTGGTAATCAGTCATGATATACGGCCCGTAGGACATGGTGGTGGCGACATTCGTGTTGTATGTGGAGGACCATACCCCTTCCTTCTCCGTCAAACATGACTCGTACAGATCCTTGTACACAATCCAGTTGCTTGTGAGACTGTAAAGCAGATTGAAGCCCGCCAGCGATCTCCCGAACACAAGGGTTATCTGATAGTCGCCTGTCTTCATGATTCCGACAGTGGAGAAATCAACCTCCGGATAAGTGAAGTCATATGACACGTAGTATCCAAGATCCTCCCGCGACTCATTGCCCCATGTATCCGAGCCGGTGAAGGAATAAAGCAGCTCAATCGCCTCGTCGGTCAGAGGCATGAATCCCTTGTCATCCGCAAGCGCCCTGAGGGCCTGGAATGTCGCCTCTTCGAAGTACTTGCTGTAATCTGCCAGCGACTTGCCGCCCATCCAAGCGTAGTCTTCATCAAGTCCGAAGTAGCACTTGTAGCCCTCTGCAGTGCTGTAGATGCCGTCTGGGCCTTTGACCAAATCAGAAATCTGATATGTCAATGCATCGCCATCAGAAGAATTGACCTTCTTTATGGTGTTTCCGCTGTTGGCATAGCTCTCAGCTCCGGCGATGCAAAGCTCCTGGGCATAGTAATCAGGGGCTCTGTAGTTGAGCAGCTTGGGGTCAAGCAGCCTTTGCATAGAATAAACATAGGTATCTGCATTGATCGGGGTTCCATCCTGCCATGTCGCCGCCTTGTTCAGGTCAATCGTATAGGCATAGCCGGCGGTGGCCGATTCAGGGATGTTGAACTCCGGATGCTCGGCTCTCACCTTTTCCGTCACATCCACAGGCATCGAAGCCGCCATCTCCGGGACTATCACATAGCCGGCGAAAGGCTCCTTCCCTTCAACTGGATGAGAAGCATCATTGAACATGAAGGAATAAAGGCCGGCGCGGATGAATTCTCTAGGGTAAGCGTCATCATACGTTTGATAAGTATGCGGATTCCAGTTCGTGGACATTGTCGCCACGGCATCCTTGTACACATAATCCTTATGGGGTTCATTGACCACAGGCGCCGTCTGAGCTGCGGCCGTCGTTTCTGCAGCTGGCGTTGTCATCGCAGCCGTATCTGTCGCTGCACCCCCCCCCTTGCTGCAAGCGGATGCAAACAGCACCACCAGCGCCAGCAGCAAAATCAGAGCTTTCTTGTTCTTCATTCTTGTGCCTCTCCTTGTATCAATGATTGAAATATCACAGGCATGAAACAGTGTGATTCTCACATCGAGTTTATAGAATTGTATAATAAAAAAACCCGAGACACAACCCTTTGCGCTTTGCTTTCCTCGGCAAAGCATATTTATGCAGAACTGACAGGAAGCATCTTTTCCTTTTCTTTTCTGCATCTGCTTTCAAAATAATCCTCCGCTATCCTGACGGATTCCTCATCAATTTCATTGGAAGAATAGTCCGCGGCCTGCTCCTTGGTCCCGCCCGGAAAGAAAGCCCGCTCCTTCTCCCACACAACCCTTGCATACCTGTCCACTCGGGCGGCGGCCTCACGAAGCTCCTCAATGGTCTCTCCGGCGGCCTCAAGGTATTTGTTGCTCACCCAGCCCATGTTGACTTCTCCATCTTCATAGAAGAGATAGTAATGCCCCTTTCGCGACATGTCCTGAATCATCCTGCTGCGCTGTTTCCTGTCCATTGCATCCTCCTTGACAACGCAGCGGGGAAAAATCCGTTTCTGCTGAAAGCCTCCAGTTCAGCTAGCATAATAATCATAGACCGCATCTGTCTGAGGCTTGGTTGCATCGACAGGGCATATTACATGGAGAGCCTGCTTCTCAGAAAGAAAGCGAATGCCATCATGCCTGCCTGCAGCATCCATTGCCGAGCAGACAGCTTCTGATGCATTTCAAGCACTTCATTTGTTAAGCTTAAGACTGATTCTGTTTTCCGGCAACAAATAGTTTCATTATCGACATTATCATTGACGGTTTTATCGCCTTGACGTTTTCATCGGCCTTGGCGTTAGCAGTTACATAGATTGTCCGCTGAATGAAAGGAGCAGCCGGAAAGTCCTTTAATGCAATGCAGGCATCAAGCGGCAAACAGCCCCAGCCCTCCCCGTCCTGTCGTCAAGGAGCCGCAACAATCTCCCCGGGCCAGCTGTTCATCCCTCCGAACTCAACTATATTGGCGTATCCAAGCGCCGCCAGCTTGCCGGCAGCCTTCTTGCTGCGGTTTCCGCTTCGGCAATAAACAAGGATAAGCTGCCCCTTGTCCGGCAGTCCGCTGACCTCGGTTGAGCCGATGGTTTCATTAGGGATATTGATTGCCCCGGGAATATGACCATCAAGGAACTCCCGTTCAGTGCGCACATCGAGGATCATATAACCCTTTTCCTTTGCCATCAGCTCACGGGCTTCCTCAGCAGACACCTGACGGTAGGCAGCAACGGGGGCCTGCCTCGCAGACGATGAAGAATCAACAGGCCGCTTGCAGCCAGCCAGACACAAGACAGATAAAATCACAAGCCCCGAAATCGCAGCCCTGCCCATATGAATCCTCCGAAATCCAAACTAATCCAAACTAATCCAAACTCCAACTCTGGACAAAATCTGGATAAAAGATAACATTTTCCCTGGGTTTTTTCGATGCAAAGCCCCATGGCAGGGGAAAGCGAAGCGGTATATGCGCACATAAGCACGCCTACAGAGACATCAAGCTCCATGGCCAGCACGGTGACCGATTCAAGCATTTTGTTGATTTTTAGGCTCTTCCCGGATTTCTGTGGGATTGACATTCTCGAGACCGGCCATGGCAGCCTCGGGATCATGGCGTTCTCTGATGCAATCCTATCTTGCTGCGCTCAAATCTGACTTAGACTGGTTCAGGATGCTATAAACAGCGGCTTGGAAACAGCGCAGTATCCTTCTGCATTGGGAATCGACGAATTGCTTATCCCGATGGCCCATGTGCCAAAGCAATATTTGGGAAGCTCTGCTGTATTCATCCATTCTCCTCCGATTCGTGCTTTTCCGAATCATATCCGCCTATTATAACAGAAAGGGGCAGAAAAGCTGCCCCTATTGAATATGACCGAAGACCTGCGGCTCATTTATCCTTGCCAATGGCAACAAGATAATCAGCCTGGTACTTCTCCATGCAAGCCTTCGCTTCCTTATAGTCCTTGAAGTATGACTGAAGCCCGTTCTTAAGGAGGTATCCATTCTGCCATGCCTCTGTCTCGGAGACCTTCCCGAAGCACTCAGACCAGAACGCAGCGGCCTGCTCGCTCATTTCCTTAGGCCCTACAACTCCACGCCATACAGGAACCTCAACATCCTTGTATCCAAACTCGGAAAGAGTCGGGGCATCCTTAAGGGCGGCTGCGGTGAAACGTGACGTGGACAGAGCAAGGACAGGGGACATCTTGCCCGCTTCAAGATACTGAGCCGCAGCAGCAGGCTTGCTCATGCACAGGTCGACATGTCCTCCAAGAAGCGCCGTTATGGCTCCTGAAGTTGCATCGTTCGTGATATATGAAAGCTGGCTCTTTGAAACACCAAGCTCTGCAATCAGCTTCTCGTAAGTCTCAATGTCGTCGCCTTTGCTTCCTGCAATGACAATCTTCTCGCCCTTCTTAAGGCCATCAAGCACTTCCTGCCATGAGCTATACTTTGACCGCTCGCCGATGAACAGAAGCTGCTTGTCCACCGCAAGGATGCAAATCGGGGTGAAATTCTGAATCCTGTTGTCGGTGTTCTTCACCATCGGCATCAGGTCGCCGGAATTGAATGTGAGCAAAGTATGATCCGCCTTGGCCTTGCCGGTCATCGCAACCTGAAGCCTTCCGACTTCCCCGCCGCCGTCAGTGACATAGTTGACCGTGATGTTCGCATCGCTGATTCCGGATGTCCTGATGATATCCTTTATCTGCTGTGTGAAGATATCGGAGCCTCCGCCCGGTTTGGAAGTGCAGACCCAATCCACGCCGCTGGTAGGCTTGAAAGAACCTGCCCCCTGTTCTGCCGCGCCATTTGCAAACAACGAACATGCCACCATCACAACAAGTGCAAATACTGCAAATTTCTTCATTTTCTTCTCCTATTAAGTGGATTTATTTTTTATTTTTCATAACCCCCGCCCTCTTCAGAGCAGCTCTGATTAACGGCGACAGGACCATAAGCATAAGAACCACCGTAAGAGCGGTGGAGATTTCGCTTCTGAAGAACACGCCGGAGATCTCTCCGCCGGATATCACGAAAGCCTTCCGCATATTGTCTTCCAATAGCGACGCAAGCACAAACGACAGCAGCATCGGCGCAGTGGAGTATCCGCTCTTCTCGCAGACGTATCCCAGTATGCCGGAGACAATCATTATAACCACGCCGTACATTGAATAAGTGTCCGCATAAGACCCGACAAGGCAGACAACCATTATGATAGGGATAAGCACCTTTATCGGAACAGACAGAATCTTTATCAACATAGGTATGACGCCAAGTGAAATCAACAGTGCGAACATGTTCGCCAGGAACAAGGATGCTATCAAGCCCCATGCGAAATCAGGCACATTCGTGAAAAGCAGCGGACCGGGGTTCAGCCCCCACATCATCAGACCGCCAAGCAGCACAGCGCCTGTCCCTGAGCCGGGAATGCCCAGGGCCAGCAGCGGAGCGAATGCACCGGCGGCGGCCGCATTATTCGCAGACTCCGATGCCGCAATTCCTTCAATGGCACCGGAACCAAGAGGCTCTTCGCTCTTGAATGCCCGCTGCATCGCATACCCAAGGAATGCTCCTGTAGTTGCGCCCGCTCCCGGGAGAACGCCTACGAAAGTCCCTAGGAAACCTGACCTGATGGCAGGCGGGAGAAGCCGCTTTATATCATGCAGAGAAAGAAGCGACCCGCGTATCGTGAGCTTTTCCTTTACAGCATCAGTTTGGATCTCGTTCCTCTCATCCATAAGCCTCATGACCTGTGCGAATCCAACCGTTCCTATGACAAAAGGAACGAATTTGATGCCGCCGAGAAGGTATATGCTTCCAAAGTTGAATCTGGGTGAGCCGGTCTGCACGTCCATGCCTATGCATGCGAACAGAATGCCCACGAATGTCATGACCACGCCATTCGTAGGATTAGCACCCACCAGCCAGCCAATGCTTGTCATGGCCACAAGAAGGAGCACCATCATCTCCGCCGGCCCGAAATGAAGTCCGGCCTCAGCCAATGCGGGGCCAAGGAAAGAGAGAATCAGCATGCCGATAATCCCGCCCACCCAGGAAGACATATCCGCGGTGAGCAGAGCCTGGCCTGGCCTGTTCCTGTTCTTTGCCATCGGATAACCGTCAAGGGCCGTCATGACAGCGGGACTGTCTCCGGGAATATTCAGCAGAATAGCGGAGAACGCCCCTCCATACATGTTGGAGTAATACAGAGCGCCAAGCAGGATTATCGCTGTCGTAGGGTTGAACTTATATGTGAGCGGCAGAAGCAATGCAACGCCCGCAAGAGAGCCGATGCCCGGCATGGAGCCGACAACAAGCCCCAGAAAGGCGCCCAGCAGGCACGCACCGATGTTCTGAAAGGTCAGAACCACCGAAAAACCATGGAAAAGCAACTCAAAGTTATTCATGCCAGCCTCTCCCTATCCAAATATCCACTCATAGATGATTCCGTTCGGGAACCGGATCCCGAGCCAGATTTGGAAGCAGCCAACGGCAATCAACAGCACAACAGCAAGGCTTATCAAAGTCGCCTTCCAAGAGGCCTTCTCGTACACCTTCAGCCAGAGAATCTCAAACACCACTATGGAAGGCATCAGGCCTATGACGTATGAAGCGAGAATAATCAGAATCATGGCCCCGGGGACATACCAGTTATGAAGCTTGAATTCAACCATCGGGTTTTTTATACCGTTGATAAGAGCCAAGATGCTTATCACAGCAAGGACAATCGCAATGATTCCAGGGAAAAAACCCTTCGTGGGAACTGAGCCTTCAGCATCCCAGAAGCCGTATTGAGCAAAGCATATGGCCGCAAACACAAAAGCCAATGCCAGCGAAATCACCGGGATTATTATCTTTGAAGGAACCTTTGCCGCTTTGTCGCCTATAATCATACTCTCCCCTTTGCCATATGAGCCGCCATTCTGGTGCACATCTTCACGGCATTCTCAAATGCAGTCGTCTTCGCAATCCCCTTCCCGGCTATGTCATATGCAGTGCCATGCGCGCATGTGACAATCGGGCAAGAAAGCCCCCCGGCTATTGTTATCCCCTGATCAAACCCCTTGAGCTTCAATGCAATCTGCCCTTGGTCATGATACATGGTGACAACTGCGTCAAAATCGCCATTGAACGCCTTTATGAATGTGATGTCCGATGAATAAGGGCCTGATGCATCAATGCCCATTGCGCGGGCCTTGGCAATCGCCGGAATGATGACATCAAGCTCCTCTCTGCCGCATAACCCGTTCTCTCCGCAATGAGGATTGAGCGCAGCCAACGCCAAGCGCGGCTTTTCAACCCCGCTGTTCTTAAGGGAAACATCAGCAAGGGTCACGGCTCTCAGAATCGCATCCACCGTCAAGGCGGCGCTTACATCCTTTATAGGGATATGGCTCGTGGTTCTGGTCGTCCAGAGATCCCCGACAACGTTTATCTCGCCGAACGGCCCTGAATGTCCGAACTCGTGCGCAAGAAAATGATGCTCGCTCTCATACATGCATCCGGCCTGCTTCATTCCGGCCTTGTTCAGCGGCCCGAAGCAGAATCCATCAATCACCCCGCTCTTGTAAAGCTCGACGCCATACTTGAGCATATCAAGGTTCGCCCTTCCAGCCTCAACGGTCAGCTTCCCCACAGGAGCCTCTTCGGGGCTCAGGTTATGCCGGTCAGCAAAAGGATATGGCTCATGCGCATTCCATGAAGCATCCCTGGCATCGGAAATGACATTGACCTCTGCCTCAACGCCCAAGGATGCAGCCGCTCTGGCAAGAATCCTTGCATCTCCAATCAAAAGCGGCCGGCACAATCCGTCAAAGAACCTTTG
>JBQNBA010000023.1:0-15883 GCA_052170175.1 Sphaerochaetaceae bacterium
TTGGGAAAAGCATCCCACAGAAATCCGGGAAGAACTTTTTAATATAGCACATTCCATTTCGCATGGGTTAGGCTTTCATCATCCATTTCGGTTCTCCTGACCGGTGCTCGTTTTCTGTTCCTGGTTTTTCCATCCTGATGTATGACATCAAATGTCCTTGCTTATTGTTAAGCAATTCATGGTGCGGCCTATCCATCAAAGGGGAATTTCAACTCATTATTCCTTGCGAAATCATGGCAGCAAGTGTATTGTAGAGGTTGAAAGTGGTATTTAATCCCACCTTTTGTCATATAAAAGGCATCGTATAAAGGGACTTTTGCATGCGAGGAGAGTACGTCAACACTTTGGACGAAAAAGGCAGGCTAATGATTCCTCCACGGTTCAGGCAGGAACTGGGGGAGAGCCACCTTGTCCTGACACGCTCTTTCTCAAACTGCCTCTGGCTTTTCACCGAGGATGAATATGAGAGATTCGCCGCATCTATAATGGATGGCCCTGCATCGATGTTCGACATCAAGACATTGAATATAAACAGACGGCTTGTCGCCGCATGCCAGGACGTTGATCTGGATAAGACAGGTCGTCTATGCATACCGCAGAACTTCCGCAAGTTCGCCATGCTTGAGCCCAAGACCGAATGCACGCTCCTGGGAAACAGGACATACATCGAGATCTGGAGCACTGAGCATTACAGCAAGACGATGGAAGAGGTTGACAAGACGCTGGAGGATGACGCCTCGGTGCTTTGCAGCTATATGAGGAGCAAGACCTGATATGCAGATAGCCCATTGTCCTGTGATGAAGAAAGAGGTGTTAGAGAGCTTCCCGATGCAAGACAGGGAAGCTTCTTGTTCCATGATTGATTGCACCGTGGGAGAAGGCGGTCACTCCTGCATGCTGCTGTCAGAATACCCTAATCTGGTCGTGACCGGGCTGGATAGAGATATCGATATCCTGATGAAGGCCCAAGAGCGGCTTCATGAATTCAGTTCGCGGTTCCACGGCATAAACGCCTGGTTTGATGACTATCTGAAAGATCATGAGCTGAACACGGTTGATTTCATACTGTTTGACCTAGGAATAAGCTCTTTTCACTACGCTGAGTCCGGGAGGGGATTCAGCTTTCAGAAAGACGAGGAGCTTGACATGCGGCTATGCAAGGATTCCCGGCTGAGCGCCTATGATGTGGTGAACGGCTATGGAGAGAAAGAGCTTGCCGATGTGATTTACCAGTATGGCGAGGAGCGGTACTCCCGGCGCATAGCGAAAGCGATCGAGGAGAACCGGCGCAGGAATTCGATAAAGACGACTAAAGAGCTGGAGAACATAATATTCCATGCCGTTCCTTCCACGTATCGTCATGGGAGGATAAATCCATCAACAAGGACGTTCCAGGCTATAAGGATTGAGGTCAACAAGGAGCTGGACAGGATAGCGCCGGCTCTGGATGCTGCAATCGGCTGTCTCAAGCCGGGCGGTCGGATAGCTGTCATCACATTTCATTCTTTGGAAGACAGGGCGGTGAAATGGACTTTCAAGAAGCATGTCTGCTGCGAAAATCCAGGTATAAGGCTTATAAACAAGAAGCCTATTGAGCCTGCAAGGGATGAATGTGAAATGAATCCGCCTTCTAGAAGCGCAAAGCTTCGAGTGGTGGAGAAAATCGCTTTGTAGAAGGGCTGGCTGTATATGGAAAATGGAGGCTTAGGTTCACTTATAAAGGGTCTTGCGGCTATCATCGCTGTCGCCCTGTGCGCCCTTTTCCAAATATGGCAGACGGATATAAGCGCCGGGCTGCAGAGGGAGCTTGCAGAATCAAGGGCTCGGATTCAAGAGACAGCGGATCAGATAAGCCTTTCCCAGTCAAGAATCGCACAGGCATCATCACCTGAATACCTGTCATGGCTGAGCTCGAATCTCGGGCTGGGTCTTGTGAAGATAGATCCGGACAAGAACTACTTTGTAGAGGAGGGGGCATATGAACAATGATGAAGCTCTTTTCAAATCAGCGACAGAAGTCGCTTCGATGTCCAAAGGCGTTACATACATAAAGAACGGCAATGGGCCCATCACCAATGTTGTCCTCTCTTCAAAGGATGCCCGTGAAGGCTCTCTTTTCATTGCGCTCAAGGGAACAAATGTCGATGGTCATGACTATATAGAGGAAGCGATAGCCAGAGGCGCAGTCGCCGTGATGGCCGAAGACGGGCAGACCTTCAAATGCATAAGGCAGATGATGGGCAGGCAGTGCTCTCTGATACTGGTTCCAAGCACCGTCAAAGGGCTGCAGGAGCTTGCCAGAAATCACGCTGCAAGATGCAGCGCGCAGATGATAGGAATCACCGGAAGCTGCGGCAAGACAACCACAAAGGAAATCCTGGCCTCGGTTCTGGGGATGAAGGCGGCAACGGCCAAGACCCCGGGGAACCTCAACAGCCTTTACGGGCTTCCGCTTTCCCTTTTCAACCTCAATTCCAGATGCCGTTACGGAGTGTTTGAGCTTGGTGTCGACCACGTGGGCGAGATGGACACCCTGGCATCGATGGTCAACCCTGATGTTTCCATAATAACCAATATATGCACATCGCATCTGGAGAAGTTCGGGAGCATGCGGAATCTTGTGGATGAGAAGCGCAAGATTTTCAGCTCCGGGTCTGAAAGGGCCTACATCAGCGAGGAATGCAGGTTCAAGCGCTATATAGTGAAGAATTCACCGGTTGCAGTCAAGGAATATGGCCACAGATCCATACGCGGGCTTGAATCGGCTGTCAATCTGGGGCTGAATGGCTGGATACTGAAATACAGGGGTGTCAAGATGCACCTCAGCTGCCTTGGGTGGCATTCCCTCATGGATTGCATCTGTGCCATTCAGGTATCGGAAGACCTCGGCTGCACACCTTCCCAGATCGCTGACGGAGTCAACCGGGTCATGCCGATTCCCGGAAGGTCAATGGTATATGAGGGAGACATCACTGTTATAGACGATTCGTACAACGCCAATTTCGAGTCAAGCTATGCGATTCTGGATGCAGTGCAGCGGCTTGGCTGGAAAGGCCGCAAGAACATAGCATTCGGCTCCATGAAGGAGCTTGGTTCGGATAGCGCAACGGCCCATAGGCGGCTTGGCGAGAAGATAGGCAGATCAGGGGCAAGCAATGTGTTCCTCTATGGAAAGGAGATGGAGGATGTGTTCAGATTGCTCATGAGAGAAGCGTTCCCCGGAAATGTGTTCTATTCGGAATTCTTTGAAGAGATACAGAAAGACGTTGAAGACCAGATGTGCGAGGGCGATTTGTTCCTGCTCAAAGGTTCGCGCGTGATGCGGATGGAGCGGCTTTTGCCCACTTTGCTTGGAAGGTGAGTGAGGTCGGATGGAACTGGAGCTTTCGATTCTGAGCATTGCATCAGCCTTTGTTATAAGCGCCCTGTCAACCTGGGCGCTTGTTGCTATGCTGAACAAAAGGAAAGCGTATGTCGTCGTAAAGCCTGAGCTGCCGGTTAAGTCCGAAAAGAAGGCTGCCACCCCTTTCTTCGGCGGGATTTCATTTCTTCTGGCTGTGACCATATGTGCTTTTGCCTTTGATGCAGTCGATGGGCCGGAGGCGGGTCTGAGTCTGATTGGGCTGTGGATATTCGGTCTTGCCGGATTCGCAGACGATGCGCTTAAGCTCAAATCCCGCAACGGTGATGGCTTTGCAATGAAGCAAAAGCTCTCAAGCCAGATTCTTGCCTCCATTCTGATGGTCTGCCTCATCATGTGGCAGGCCCGGGCTTCAATAAGCAGATGGGAGAACTTGCTTGCGGTTCCTGCTGTTGTCTATATGGTCTACTATGTCAATGCGCTCAACATAACGGATGGAGTGGACGGGCTGGCCTCTGTGGCGGTCATGCCAGTGCTGACGGTGATATGCTTTGTTTCCGCCTCTGATGAGATGAGGCAGCTTGGAATGATAGCCATGGGCGCAGTGCTGGGCTTCCTGCTGTTCAACCGGTCACCTGCTCGGATTTTCATGGGTGATGTCGGGAGCCATGCGCTTGGCGGCATGATTGCTGTGATGGCTCTGCTTGCAGGGGCTGAGGTTGCTGTCTTTGCCGCCGGGGCGCTGTTTTTCATCGAGTTCCTTTCAAGCCTTGTCCAGATCATAGGCATAAGGTTTTTCCATAGAAAGGTCTTCAAGATAGCGCCTCTTCACCATCTGCTTGAATACCACGGTTTCTCGGACTGGAAGATAGTGGCGATTCTCGGTGCTCTTAACTTCATTTCAAGCGCATTGGTGATACTCCTGGGGGCAGGGCGATGAAGAAGGAAAGCCTTGCCTTCATGATGGTTTCGCTGACGCTGATTTCGCTGGGACTGCTGTGCATGTACAGCGCAAGCTATCCGCAGGCGCACGAATTCAACCACAGCGGCTCTTACTTCTTAATCAGGCAGGCCGTGTTTGCAATAGCGGCGATTGCTTCCTGCGTTGCTATATTTCTGATTCCCATGAAGGTATTCAAGGTCTTTCTGCCGCTTCTGCTGGTGCTATGCCTTGTGCTGATGCTGCTCACAATCTTCACCCGAATGGGGCAGACAACGCTTGGTGCAAGGAGATGGCTTACGATAGGGCCTCTCCCTTCATTCCAGCCATCTGAGCTTGTGAAATTCACTTCAATTCTGTTTCTTGCGTCTATTCTAAGCGCCGGAGAGAGCAAAACCCTGCCGATGCGCCAGATGATTGCCACCGCTGTCTGTCTGATGTTCGGAGCATTGATTCTCATGCAGAAGGATTATTCGACCACTGCGGTTTATATCGGTGTCTGCATATGCATGCTCCTCTTGTCAGGGGTAAGCCTCCCCTGGGTCGTCCTTGGGTTCCTTTTCATCGGAGCGGGGGGCACCGCCGTGCTGCTTTCGGAGCCGTACAGAGTCAAGCGCATAGCTGCTTTCCTGTTTCCGGAACTTGATCCCGGCGGGATAAACTATCAGGTGACGATTGCGAAGAAAGCGATATCAAGCGGGGGGATTTTCGGGAAAGGCTTCGGGCTGGGCTACTACAAGCATGGAATCCTGCCCGAGGTGCAGAACGATTTCATACTGGCCAGCATGGCAGAAGAGCTTGGCTTTGCCGGCATATTGGCTGTCTTTGCGCTTTTGATGACATTTTCTGTCATAGGCTACAGATCGGCGCGCAGGATGATGGAGAAGGATGCTTTCTCGGCATATATGGCATTCGGATTCACCACGATGATACTCTGGCAGGCTTTGGTGAATGCAGCTGTCGTGAGCGGGCTTTTTCCGCCCACGGGCATTCCGATGCCTTTTTTCTCCCAGGGCGGCACCAATCTGTTTGTGGTTATCTGCGAGGCGGGTTTCCTTTTAAGAATAACGAATGATTCGCTGAAAGACCCGGATCCGGCTAAAGAGCATGCGGGCTTTCAGAAGACCAGTGATGATTACGTTTTTCCGACAGGATGACGGAGGGGATGGGCTATGGAGAAATGGCAGGTGTTGATTGTTGTGTTCTTCCTCTTTGTCGTCGTGGCGGCTTTTTATCTGATTTATTTTGCATTTCTTGGGCATATAAGCAGATATGATATTGTCCATATAGGCCATTGCTTCTGTTCCGATGAAATTGACGCCATATTGGATTCCTATCTGAACAGCGGGCCTTTTGAAAGGAGCCTTGCCCGGCTTAAGCATCGTTTGCTGGAGCTTGGCAAACTGCGTTCAGTGGAGCTGAAACCTTCCTTCAACGGAACGCTTAATGTGATTGTGGTCAATGACGACCCTGATTTTCTTCTTACCTGCGGCCAGCAGCGATGGGAGGTGCGCCGAGGCCGGTTGACCCGGCTGGATGCGTCCGATGCTGAATTCAAGTACAGCATCGAGATAACGCCGGAGCATCTTGCCAATCTCCAGGCATTCGGTCTCAATCAGGAGTTTTTCGAGACTCTGGAATCGCTTAAGCCGTTGCTTGACAACAAGTCCTTGAAAATAACGGTGAAATACGATAATAATATGAGTGGAAATTTAGGCTGGATGGTTGTCTATCTTCCTCAATGCAATGCGGATTTGTCTGTTAAGGAAAAGGTCTCTGCAAAGAGGCTTGAGACGGCCTTGAAGCTGATGGTTGCCCAGACTTCTGCCGATGAAGGTCATCGGAGCTTTGACCTGTATTCGAATGCATTGGTCAAAAGGAACTAGGAGGTGGTTGGCTCTATGGCGGAAAAGAAATTGATGGCGCTTGATATTGGATCCTCTTGGGTGCGTGCCGTCATCGGATCTGTTTCCAGAGACGGTCAGCTGATGGTCGATACAGTCTGCGAGCGCCCCAGCGAGGGGGTCAGCCATGGGAAGATCGTCAACATAGAGCAGTGCTTCCGTACAATCTCCTCTGTAGTGCAGGAGAGCGAGCTGCAGGCGGGGACGGAGGTTGATAGCGTCATATTCGGAGTGGGCGGAAGCCAGATAGAGACTTACAACTCCGAGGGCGTTGTCGGCATAACCGGCAAGGATCTCGAGATAACACGTGATGACATATACCGCAGCCTTGAAGTCGCCAAGGCTTTCAACCTTTCTGCTGATAAGGAGATACTTCATACTCTTGTGCAGGATTTCTGCGTTGACGGCAAGGACGGGATAAAAGACCCGATAGACATGCTTGGGCATAGGCTTGAGACGAAGGTTCTTATCGTTACAGGTCAATCGGATATCATACAGAATGAGCGCAAGACTCTGCTCCGGGCAGGGTTCGAGAGCCAGCGGGTCATACTTCAGCCGCTTGCGGACGCTGAGGTTGTTCTCAGCGCAGAGGAAAAGGAGATAGGCACCGTTCTTGTGAACATCGGGAGCCAGGTGACCAATATGATAGCTTATTCCAAGGGCTCTCCTTGCTATGCCGGCGGAATCGATCTTGGCTCAAACGACGTGACAAATGACATAGCTTATATACTGGGCAAGACGCATGCAGTGGCTGAGAATGTCAAGTGTGAAAGCGGCTGCTGCTATATTCCTTCTGTCAGCCAGACCGATATGGTTGTGATACCGCAGGTTCCGGGATTGCCGTCAATCAGCATGCCGAAGCGGGAGCTTTGCAAGATAATCGAGCCGCGCATGGCGGAGATATTCTCCTTCCTTAAGAATGATCTTGACAAATGCTGCCCGCAGGCTCAATTCGCCGGCGGAGTGGTTCTTGTCGGCGGAGGCGCCTTGCTTTCAGGGGTTTCCGAACTTGCCAGCGAGATTTTCAGGCTTCAGCCCAGGATTGGATTCCCGGAGGCGCTTCACGGTCTGGATAGAAGCTATATCGACCCGAAATACACCACAGTGCTTGGGCTGCTGCAGAATGAGGCCAACAGGTACGTGTCAGCCATGGTGGGCAAGAGAAGCCCCAAGGGCGGTAACGGGGAGTGGAAGCAGCAGGCTTCCGACGGGTTCTTCAAGAAGGTCAGTCGTTTCTTCAGGACAGTTGCTAAGTAAGAGGTTCACATATGGATTTTGGAATGATTGAGGATTTGCTCAAGGACGATCAGGCGGCTCCTACCGATATAAAGGTAGTGGGAGTTGGTGGAGCTGGCGGCAATGCCGTCAACAGGATGATTGCCAGCGGTCTTAAGAAAGTCACGTTTGTCTCGCTTAACACTGATGTTCAAGCGCTTCAGAAATCCAATGCTCAGATAAGGATGCCCATTGGCAAGGAAACCACAGGCGGATTGGGAGCGGGCGGAGTCCCCGATATGGGGGAGAAGGCGGCTGTTGAGTCCAAGGAGGAGATAAAGGAGCTGCTCAAGGGCACTGACATGGTCTTCATAACCGCAGGTATGGGCGGCGGAACCGGCACAGGCGCAGCCCCTGTCGTTGCCGAGATTGCAAAATCCGAGGGAGTCCTCACTGTCGCTGTCGTAACGACTCCATTTGCCTTCGAGGGAAAGAAGAAGTTCGAACTGGCCCAGATTGGCATCACGAAGCTTCGTGACAATGTTGATACCCTGATTCTGATTCCCAACCAGTATCTGCTCAAGGTGGCTGAGAACAACACGCCGATAAAGCAGGCCTTCCTGATGGCTGACGATGTTCTACGCCAGGGTGTCCAAGGGATAAGCGAGCTTATCACGGAGCCCGGGGAGATAAACATTGATTTCGCCGATGTCAGGACTGTCATGAAAGGCAAGGGTGATGCCTTGATGGGAATCGGCATAGGAGAGGGCGAGAACCGCGCTATAGACGCAGCCAGACAGGCTGTCAGCAATCCTTTGCTTGAAAACACCAGCATAAAGGGAGCCAAGAGCGTTCTTGTCAATCTCTGCGGAGGCGATAATCTGACGTTGCAGGAATATCAGGATGTCGTGGAGCTCATAACAGCCAGCTGCGACCCGGAGGCTCTTATCATCGCCGGTCAGGCGTACAACTCTGATCTGGGCGATAAGATAAAGGTGACAGTCGTTGCCACCGGCTTTGTTGCGGATCAGGCAGGCTCCGAGTCAGCCCGCAAGCCGGAGGATGCGGTTCAGGAAAAGGCGGTCGGGTCAGAGCTTTCAAGGTCTGAGGGCGGACTGTCTGCCGCCCAGCCCAGACCCGCCGCGGCAGCACAGCAGCCGAAGCAGGAGAACTACATAAAGATAAACCGCTGGCAGGATCTTCAAAGCCAGCTTACAAGGCGGGCAAGTCCTAATTCAGACTACTCGACCCCTGCAGTGCTGTGCTACAAGCAGGGCAACGATTATGACGATGAGGATTCCGGCAGACGGTGATGAAGCCTTCTTCGGAGCTTGAGCTGTCGTTCCGGCAGTATTTGTTCGTGGAGCGAAGATTGTCGGTGGCGTCCGTTTCCTGCTATACGGCAGAGGTGCACCGCTTCCTTGCGTTTCTGGAAGAAAGACAGCAGGTCTGCGAGGATGCCTCTGCCGATGATGTCACCGAGTACATAGGTTTCCGAAAGGAAGCAGGCGGTCTCAGCGGCAGGACAAGCTCGCGCATAATCACGAGTCTTAAATGCTTCTTTGATTTTCTCATTGCATCCAGGCTCAGGGGAGATAATCCGCTTGAGATGGTCGGGCAGATAAAGGTCAGCAAGAGTCTGCCCAAGGTGATGAAGACCGATGAGGTGGACAGGCTTCTTGATGCGATTGGCACTGACAGCGCCCTGGGTCTGAGGGACAGGACGCTGTTCGAGGCTATTTACAGCTGCGGTCTTCGGATTTCGGAGGCTGTGGGGCTGCGGCTGTCCGATTATGACAGGCAGCAGCGGATTTTCCGTGTGATAGGCAAGGGCGATAAGCAGCGCATTGTTCTGGTGGGCAAGGTGCTTGGGGAGCTGCTTGACGAATATCTGGCTCACGCACGTCCGGAATTGATAAAGAACGCCCCGAGATGCCAGTATCTTTTTGCGGGCCGGAGGGGCGATAAGCTCACCAGGGCGCTTGTCTGGAAGCGTTTCAAGGAATACTGCGCCAAGGCCGGGCTTGAGGCCAAGGTTCATACGCTGCGCCATAGCTTCGCCACCCATCTGCTTCAAGGCGGAGCCGACCTGCGTGTTGTGCAGGAGCTGCTGGGGCATCGTGATATCAGGACGACCCAGATATACACCCATGTGAACACGGAACAGCTTCAGGAGGAGTTCAACAGGCACCATCCTGATGGCAGCGGGAAGTAGAGTTCTGCCTGAGGTGAAAAGCCATGGGTCAGGATTCCGGGATTTGCCTTGGATGCCGGCCTTGGATGCCGGCTGCGCTGTTGGCTTTCAATAAACTTTCACTAGACTTGACGCCTGCAATGGAGGTGTTATTATAATAATATGAGGCAGGTGGTTTTGCATTAGTAATCTCGGTTAAGCTTTTGACAAATTCACTGAAAGCGATGGTTGTTGCATCCTAAGCAAAAGGAGGTTCCTCTTATAATAAAGGAGTATCTTGGACGCAATAAAGCGTTTCTTGTTTTGACGGTGCTGTTCACTGTTCTCTACAGTGCGTTGTTTGCTGGATTTGCGGTGGTGTTTGAAGGTTTTGTCGATTACTGCACTGCAATAAAGGCTGACGATTTCTCTTTTAGTGAATTTACGCTTCTTTCATGCGGTTTGCTTGCATACATTACATGCGAGACAATGGCGGATTTCACAAGAAGAAAACTCAGAGCAAGAATCATAGTGTCTGTGAACCATGATGTGCGGATGGATTATTACAAGAAATTGCTTGACCTTGAACCGATGCTCTTTGATAAGAGGAATACAGGATATTATATCTCGCGGTTTGTCAATGACCTTCCAAACATAATAGGCGAATACATAATACAATGGTTCAATCTGGTTCTTTATGCCTGCAAGACTGTTTTCTGCATACTGGCTGCATTCTACATAAACTGGATGATAGCGTTCGCTTTCCTTGGATTGTCAGCCGTGATCATCATATATACAACGTCGCATGAGAAGAGATTCAAGGCAATACGAGAAGAAGGCTCAGAAAGAAATGCGGAATACGTGGCGAGCCTCAAGTCCATGCTAGGCGGGTTTGATGATATAAAGATGAATCGTGCGGAATCCAGATTCGCCGGCAAGTATGAAGCAAATGTCAATCATATAAATGATACGATAAGGAAATGGTGGAATCTTGAAGCGCAGTATTCTCCTGCTTGCGCTTTTCTTACAAGGCTCTTGACATTTTTCGCCATTGTGATTTCTACATTGTTTTATATCAGAGGTTTGTTCTCCGTGGGGCTTCTGATAGCCGCGATTTATTTAAGTTCAAGCATATTCAGTCCTATTTCCGATTTCTTCGAGCAAATGACTTACATGAAATCCTATAAAAATCTGGCGGCAAGTGTTTTCAATGAAGTCTCGCATGATGAAATTTCTTATGGCGAAGTCTCAGGTCAAAAAGAAGAGCCAAGAACGATTATCAGCGATTTTGACTCCATAGTGCTTGAAAACGTTTCAGTCCAATATGACGAATCGACCGATTATGTGCTTGAGAACATCAATATTGAGATTCTGCCGGGCAAGAAGTATTTGATCACAGGCAAGAGCGGAGCGGGCAAGTCCACATTGCTGAAACTCCTGGCAGGCAATCTTACGCATGAAGGCAGAATAAGGTTTTCTTCAATTGATTTACAGCGAATTGATAAAAAGAGTCTTCGCAATATTGTCTCCTATGTTCCCCAGTCACCCTATATATTTGACGACAGCATATATTTCAACATAAATCTGGCAGGAGAGCATGAGGATAGCGAGGTGAATCGGGTTATTGAGCAGGTGACTCTCGGCGATTTCGTGAAATCCAAGGGGCTTTGCTCGCCGATATCAGAAGAAGTGACAGAGGTGAGCGGCGGGGAGAAGCAACGCATTTGTCTTGCAAGAGCCTTGCTCAAGCATCCCAAGCTGCTTCTTCTGGACGAGGTCACAGCATCGTTGGACAAGAAGACCGCCTATGAAATGGAGAAGCTGATTGTTTCACTTGATATGACCATCCTCTATGTATGTCATAAGGTTTCGGAAAAGCTGGTCGAATCATTTGACTATGTGATTGAGGTCAAGGATAAAAAGATTAAAATCTGCAAGGCGGGATGATGATTAGCGCAAAAGAAGAGTTTCGAAATGAATTGTCAATAAGCGATTTTATAAAATGGAACTCAACAGAATCAATAAATGTATTAATCTCTAACGGATATCCGATTATGGGAGCGATTCCATCTGCTTTACGGATTAGCAGATGAGTTATATACCTTGAACAGCCAAGAATCTGTGCTTATAAAGGGTGAACTTTCTCTTCATCTGATTCAGCGCAACCTCCCTTTTCCCCGCTGTCATGCATGTGAAACGGGAATTGTTCATCTACAGCCTTGATTGCCTCTCGGATTACCTTAAGCTTGCCCTTTGCAGAAGCCCGTTCACGGTTGATGAAATCTGTGACAAGAAGCCGGAAATCGGCAGATATCTCAGACTGCGGGTGATGTTTGACCCCGATATCGACAAGGTGTTGAAGAATGCCATGAAATGTGAGAGCTTCCTTGAAGAAAGCGGCTGCGGATTTGTGACGCTTGCTGACGAGGCTTACCCGGGATTGATGAAATCAGATCGCTTCGCCCCTTTCGGGCTTTTCTATGAGGGGCGGATTGAAAACGACTGGATGCGCACTCTCTGCGTGGTGGGAACCAGACGTCCGCGCAACAGCAGCCGTCAAGCGGCCTATCAGTTCGGACTTGAGTGCGGCGTCAATGGGCTGAATGTGTGCAGCGGATTCGCCTATGGGCTTGATCAGGATGCGATGCGGGGCTGCGTTGATGGCGGCGGCAGGGCGTTCGGCGTGCTGGGGTGCGGGCTGGGGGCGGGAAACGCCGGCGCTGATTCGATGAAGCTTCGCAGGTGGGTCGTCGATAGCGGGGGAGCGATGATTTCGCAGTTTCCTCCGCATATGCCCGGCTTACCATATAATTTCCCGATGCGCAACAGGACGCTGGCTCTTGCCTGCCCGAGCGTTGTGGCTTTCCAGGCTTCGATGCATTCAGGGGTGATGATCACTGCAAATGCGGCGCTGGATGCCGGTCGGGATGTTGCTGTCCATGAAAGCGCAAGCGGAGATTGTGGAACCGCTTCGCTGATAGCCGATGGGGCGCAGGTGGCAAGGCATCCCGGTGATGTCACGGGGTGCAGGACAATCAATGCGACAAGGCTCTCGTATCATCCAAGGCTTGAGGCTGTTCGCATTGGTCGTGGAAAGGAAGCGGGAACCGGCGGCGGGGACGCATCCGGGAGGCGTTCCGGGGCTCGCTTGTACAGGTTTTGCGATGCGTGGTATATTCTAGAGGATGAACGTTAACGATGAGAGGTTGCCGGATAATAAGTTGCAGGATGCCGGTTCAGGCAGCAAGACCGGTGTGGCGGCCGGTGTGAAGGCAGGCAAGGCAGCTGCCTCCAACAGGCAGCTTATGGATGGGTTTCTGGACTATCTGGCCACTATGCGCGGATACTCCCGGAACACTGTGGGCTCTTATCGGTTTGATCTTGAGAAGCTTATGGATTTTCTGGGGCAGAGGGGCATAAGACTGTCTGACATGGCAAGCGAGGACGCAAGGGCGTTTGTCGTTTCGCTTATGGCGTTGAATCCCGCCAAGACCACGATGAACAGGCTTCTTTCATCCATGAGGGGCTTCTTCCATTATCTATGCATGGAGGAAGTGGTGAAGGACAATCCGTTCATGAGGATAAAGGGCTCCAGCCATTATCGGCGGCTGCCTTCTGTTTTGAGCGAACAGGAGATTGAGACGATACTTGACACGCCGTATGAAACCTACACGGAGCTGCTTTGCGTGACTATATTCAACATCTTCTACAGCACCGGCTGCCGTCTTTCAGAGCTGATTGGGATGAACTTGAGGGATTTGGACATGGAGGGCTCACGGATTCTGGTGATGGGAAAGGGCTCAAAGCAGAGGTATGTTTTCCTGACGCCGAAGGCAAAGACCATCCTGAAAGAATACCTTGACCGCAAGGCGGCCGCCATCATGGCCGAGGACAAAGATGCGCTTTTTGTAAATAAATCGGGAAAACGGTTGTCGACTTCGTTTGTGCATAGTATTTTTAATAAGTATAAGACGGAGCTGTCGATAACAAAGAAGTTCACGCCGCATGTCTTCAGGCATTCTTTTGCCACCCATCTTATGGATCATGATTCAGGAATAAGGGTTGTTCAGGAGATGCTGGGGCACAGCAGCATATCGACTACCCAGATATACACACATCTGACAGGTGAGAGGCTCCGCAAGGTCTATGAGCAGAGCTTCCCTCACGAAAGGAAGAAATGATGAGTTTCAGAAGCACAACGATAGTTGCGGTCCGAAAGGACAACCATGTGGCCATGGCCGGGGATGGGCAGGTCACTAACGGCGAAACGATAATGAAGGGGAATGTTCACAAGGTCCGCAGGATTTATGACGAGAAGGTCCTGATAGGGTTCGCAGGGGGCACCGCCGATGCGTTCACCCTATGCGATTTGTTTGAGAAGAAGCTCAAGCAGTTCTCCGGTGACCTTATGAGGGCCGCCGTTGATCTTGCCAGAGATTGGCGCACCGACAGGAATCTTAGAAAGCTTGAAGCTATGATTCTGGCCACTGATGGCAAGAGGATATTCCTGATAACAGGCCAGGGTGATGTCCTTGAGCCGGAGTTCGATGCTATTGCCATCGGCAGCGGAGGCAACTATGCCCTTGCGGCTGCAAGAGCGTATCTGAAATCCCGGGTGGACTGGGATGCGAGGAAGATCGCAGAGGAGTCGCTGGCGATTGCCGGTGATATTTGCATTTACACTAATCACAGCTGCGTATCAGATGTTATTTAGCGATTCAGCGATTATTCGATGAGGTTTGTTTATGGAGCATATAGAATATAAGAAGAACCTTGATGATATGGTTCCTTCCGAAATCGTGAAGGAGCTGGACAAGTATGTGATAGGGCAGACAAAGGCAAAAAGGACGATTTCCATCGCCTTGAGGAACAGGACGCGGCGCAAGAAGCTTCCGGTTGAGATCAGGGATGAAGTATTCCCTAAGAACATAATAATGATAGGGCCGACAGGAGTTGGAAAAACCGAGATAGCCCGGCGCATAGCCAAGCTGTCGAATGCGCCTTTTGTCAAGGTCGAGGCCACGAAATACACCGAGGTCGGCTATGTCGGGCGGGATGTCGAGTCGATGGTCCGGGATCTTATGGGCGTGGCTGTGGCCAATGTCAGAAAGGAGATGGCCCAGAGCAATATGGCGGCTGTCAACGCCAGAGTGGAGGAGAGGCTGCTTGACCTTCTTATACCCAATATGGCAAGCGTTCCGGGAACGGTTCAGGTCGATGGCTCTGCAGGGGAGTTTGGCAGCAAGGTCGACAGCGCAAGGGAGAGCTACAGGCTTCTGCTGCGCAACGGCTCGTTGGATGACAAGCTTGTGGAGCTGCCGCCTGCGCCTGCACGTCCTGCCGGAATAGGCATAGAGCTGATGACAAGCGGAAATCCGGGGGATATCAGTGATGCCATGAACAGTCTGGGGAGCATCTTTGGGTCAATGGGCAAGCCTCCGCGCAAGAGACGGGTCACGGTCAAGAGGGCAAGGGAGATACTCATTGACGAGGAAAGCGAGAAGTCGGTGGATCAGGACAAGATGGTGGAGACGGCCAAGCAGCGGACCGAGCAGATGGGCATAATCTTCATAGACGAGATTGACAAGATAGCGGGCGCCAATGCCTCTTCCTCCACTCCTGACATTTCCAGAGAGGGGGTTCAGAGAGACATATTGCCTATAGTCGAGGGAACCAAGGTGAACACGAAATGGGGTGTGATTGATACCGCGCACATATTGTTCATTGCGGCCGGGGCGTTCCATGTATCAAAGCCCAGCGATCTGATTCCAGAGCTTCAAGGCCGTTTCCCGCTTAGAGTAGAGCTTTCCGCCCTTACGACTGAGGATTTCATAAGGATACTGACCGAACCTAAGAACGCCATAACGATGCAGTACAAGGAGCTGATGAAGACCGACGGCGTTGATCTGGAGTTCTCGGAGGGCGGAATCAGACGAATAGCGGAGATCGCATATGAGGTGAACACCGCAAATGAGAATATCGGCGCAAGAAGGCTTTACACAATAATGGAGACCTTGCTTGAGGAGCTGGCGTTCAGCGCGGACGAGCTTTCCGGGCAGAAGGTGGTCATCACGCCCGAATATGTGGATTCGCGCCTTAAGGAAGTTGTAAAGAATCAGGATTTGAGTCAATATATTCTATAGCGGACCTGCCTATGCATTTGTCCGCAGGAGCCGGATGTTTTGAAAAGCTACTCCATCGTTTGCTCTACTTATGAAGAGGCTGTCAACAAGGCCCGTCTGCTGTACGGGGATGCAATGCGCATTCTGCGCAGACGGGATTTCACTGCC
>JBQNBA010000024.1:0-15594 GCA_052170175.1 Sphaerochaetaceae bacterium
GTTCCATATCCGCTTGAAAGCCTCGGTCAGCAAACGTTGACGGGCCTTTGGGGAACCGCTCATTGGCTTTCCTCCTCGAACCATCTGTATTCATCCGGGTTGAAGCTTACTCTCCATAGGTATAGTCCGTCAGGCTTTGCTGTTGCGAGCGCCTGTGAACGGTCTTTGCTGTCAATAATACGCATGAATTCTTCTTTTGGAGCCATCGTTTGGGCAAGGGTGAGCATCGTTCCGGCAAGAGAGCGAACCATTCTGTACAGGAAGGCGTTCCCGCATATTCTGAAAATCAGAACATCTCCGCCGTATGGGGATGGCTCGATATGGAAATCAGATTCATATATATCGCGGAAATGGCTTTCCGATAAATCACCGCTTCCGGTGAAGGCTGAGAAGTCGTGGGTTCCTTTCAGGCATTCGGCATAGCTTTCCACAAGCTCCAGATCCGGCAGCTTTCTGACGCATGTGAACAACCCGTGCTCGAAGCAGGTGAAGTCGGCGGCGCCTCTCACGAAATATCTGTATTCCCTGGCCATGGCGGAGAACCTGCTGTGAAACATCGGCGGCGCATCATAGCAATGGTTGACGGTTATATCATCGGGGAGCATCAGCGCATGTTCGAATGCCTGCGGCGGGACTGTGCAGTCCGATGGGACATCGAAATGACAGACCTGACCCATGGCATGCACCTTGCTGTCCGTCCTGCCCGAAGCGCTTATAGTCACAGGAATGCCCAAATAGGAGCTTATTGCGTTCTGAAGCGTTTCCTGCACTGTCCTCATCCCGCTTTGCATCTGCCATCCGCAGAAAAGCCGCCCATCGTAGGCAACCTCCATCGCTATTCTTCTGAATCCTGACTGCACGGCGAATTGCTCGGGAGCAGGGCGGTTCCAATCAGCTCTCGGCATCGCCATCCTCCTTGCATTGCGCTTCCCTGCATTGCGCTTCCTTGCATTGCGCTTCCTCGTATGTGACCTGCACTATGGCTATCGCCAGCGGCGGCTCGTGGGTCAGCGACAGAGCCGTTGAGGCTTCTGCGCCGAATATCGAGTGAAAGCGGCTCTTTACGGAGCCGTGAAGCACGAGGAACGGCTTTCCTGACGTCATGGCTGCGGTTTCTATCTCCCTGAGCGAGTTGCCGGCAACTCCGGTTCCCATCGCCTTGCAGAAGGCTTCCTTTGCGGCGAATCTGGAAGCAAGATACTCGGCGCGCAGCTCGGGATTGACGATGGATTGCGCCCTGTTTATCTCGTTTTCATGATAATACGATGAAACGAAATGCTCGGAGAGCCGTTTTGCCCTCTCTATGTTTACCGCATCGATTCCCATTGAGAACTTAGTCATTGCGTTCTTTTTAAAAGCGCCCTGACTTTAGATGGGGCGGATGTGAATATGATTTGCTCTGATATATCCATGACCCCTTGGGGATAAACAAGGTCAACCGGAACTGTCAGCGGGATGTTTTCGGCTATGGCTTGCTGCAGCAGGTCTTCTTCAATCACGGTGAAATCCGCCACCGCCTGTATTTCCGAAATGCGAATCAGGTATATCAGCTTCCTGTCGCCGCGTATCGTCAGGCGGATTGAAGTGTCAAGCTTGTTCTGCGCCTCGTAGCCCTGGGGCAGCCTGATTTGAAGAGGGATGTCCGCCACGGCTTTGTTGTACAGCCCGAAGCGCACTACAAACACTATGCAAAGCGCAATCAGGAAGCAGCATATCTTGGCAGGCCAGTTGTTCAGAATCTTTCTCATCACGCTATTCGTTTTCACTGTTGACCTCCCCGAACACCTCAGGCGCATTGGACTGGTAGTTGAACAGCGAGAGCAGGGTGCGCTTTATCGTGTCGGTTTCCAAGTCGTAATACAGGTCGCTGTTATAGGCAAGGCTTATAGTGCTTTTCTCCTCCGACACCACCAAGACTATGGCGTCGCTTTCCTCCGCCATCCCCAGCGCGGCCCTGTGCCGTGTGCCGAAGGTTTTCTTTATGTCCCTCTGGTCGGAGAGAGGCAGATAGCAGCCGCAAGCCACGATTCGCCCTTCGCTTATTATCATCGCCCCGTCATGCAGAGGCGTGTCGTGGTCGAAAACCGTCAGAATCAGCGTGGACGAGAGATCGGCGTTTATCTTGGTGCCTGTGTCTATTATCGATTTCAATGAAATCTGACGGGGGAACACTATAAGCGCGCCTCGGCGCTCTGAGGCCAGCACCTTGCAGGCGCTGAGTATTGAGTCAATCTGATCGCCGCTGGTCTGTATCTTCTTCCTGAAGAAGCTGGGATTCTTCTGCTCGGTTGCGAAGGCTCTTCTGAGCTCCGGCTGATATATAAGCAGAAGCAGACAGGTCAGCGGGACAAACATCCATTCAAACAGGGTTCTCAGCACTTCCAGTTCAAAGAACACCGCAATCGCATAGATTGAGAATGCCACCGCCATTGCCCGGATCATCCCGACAGCCCGCGTGGAGCGGATCACCGAGTAGAAATAATATGCAATCCATGCAAGGGTCATGATTTCAAGCAGCAGCTTCAAAACGTTCAATGCGCTCATCGTCGATTCCTATTCAATCCAGTCAAGGGTTCTTTCAACCGCCTTCTTCCACAGGCGTACCTTGTTCAACACAGTCTTCTCGTCCATCTTCTTCTCCCAGCGCTTCTCCTCCTTCCATTGGTTAGAAAGCTCATCGGTGCTTCGGAAGATTCCGACTGTGAGGCCAGCGGCATATGCCGCTCCAAGGGCAGTGGTCTCCACTATGCGCGGCCTGATGACGGGCACTCTCAGCACGTCAGCCTGGAACTCCATCAGCGGATTGCTGTTTGTAAGTCCGCCATCGACCTTTAGCTCGGTTATTCTGACCTTGCTGTCCGCCTCTATGGCTTTGAATATATCATAAGCTTGGAATGCAGTCGATTCCAGAATCGCCCGGCATATGTGATTTCTTGTGGCGAATCCTGTCAGCCCGGCTATTATGCCTCTTGCATCAGATCTCCAATACGGGGCAAAAAGCCCGCTGAATGCCGGAACCACATAAACCCCTCCGCAATCAGAGACCTCTGAGGCGGCCATGTCAAGCTCCTGCGGCGAGCTCACCATCTTGAGGTTGTCTCTGGCCCATTGGACGAGTGAGCCTGCCACGGCGATGGAGCCTTCCAGCGCATATGAGACTTCCTGCCCCGCCGCCTTGCTTGCCACAGTGGTCAGCAGACCGGAAGTGGATCGGCATAGCTTTGTCCCCGTGTTTTCCAGAAGGAAGCAGCCTGTTCCGTATGTGCATTTCGCCTGTCCGGGATTGAAGCAGGCCTGTCCGAACAAGGCGGCCTGCTGGTCTCCCATGGCGCCGCACACGGGAACGCTTGCCCTTAGCGGGCCTTCCGTGTCAGTGTATCCGTAGATTTCTCCAGTCGAGCTTACAATCTGCGGCAGCGACTTTTCATTTATCGTGAACAGCTTGAGCAGGCCATCATCCCATTCGAGCTTCTTTATGTCCATAAGCATGTATCGCGAGGCATTTGTAGCGTCTGTGACAATCGCCTTGCATCCGGTCAGCTGATAAATCAGCCAGCTGTCAATTGTGCCGAACACGACCTTGCCCGATTCGGCTTGCTTTCTCAATCCGGGCACATTGTCCAGAAGCCATTTTATCTTGGATGCGGAGAAATACGGGCTCGGCACCAATCCGGTGATTCTCTGTATCGACATGTCCTTTCCGCTTTCCTTGAGATTGCTTATAAGCCGGCTTCCACGGAGATCCTGCCATACTATGGAATTGTAATAAGGCTCGCCGGTGTCCGGGTTCCAGGCGGTTATGGTTTCCCGCTGGTTTGTTATGCCAATCGCATTTATTGCGCTCCCCTCCAGCCCGAGCTTGTCCAAGGTCTCGCCTATGCAGATGCGGGTGTTGCGCCAGATTTCCATGGGATCATGCTCCACCCAGCCCGGCTGAGGGTATATCTGCTTGTGCTCCAGCTGATGCATGCCGCAGATTTCGCCCTTCTCATTGAATACTATGAAACGGGTGCTCGTAGTTCCCTGATCAATCGAACCGATGTACTTCATTTGAAACCTCTGGTGGGATTATAGACCATTTTCAGGTTCTTTCATAGGAGAAGAAAGGAGAAGAAAGGAGAAGATAAGGAGAAGAAATTGGTTTGGACGACCTGCTGCTGCATTTGCTTTTTCATATTGAGGGGTTTGGCGCAATCGCCTGCCCATGGAGGGCTTGATGAAATCAGCGATGATGGGGATTCCCCGATGTTGATTGACCATTGGAATCGGTTCAAGGTATTATTTTGTCATGATAAAGGAAATAGTGACATTGGGGTCGGAGATGCTGGGGCAAAAGGCGCACCCGGTGACGGAATTCTCCGAGGATATCAGAAAGCTTGTCAGAGATATGTTTGACACTCTTGCCGCAAATCCCGGGATAGGTCTGGCAGGGCCGCAGGTGGGCGAGATGAAGCGCTTGTTCGTCATAAAGCTTGACGATGGGGTTGAGAGAGTGTTCATCAACCCGGAGATAACCGCCACGTCCGCCGACACCTCGGTTTATGAAGAAGGATGCCTCAGCATACCGGGGCTCTGGCATGATGTGACACGTTCCAGAGCGGTGTCCGTATTTGCGTATGATGAAAACGGAAAGCCGTTCAATCTGGATGCCGATGGATTGCTTGCCCGTTGTATCCAGCATGAGTTTGACCATCTGGAGGGTAAGCTTTTCATCGATAGGATAGGTGATGAGGAACGCGAGAGGATGGTAAGGCTATACGAGAAGCGGAGAAAGGGGAAGCGCAGATGAGGATTCTCTTCGCCGGGACTTCCGATATTGCCGTCAAGACCTTGGAGGCGGTTGCAGGGAGCTTTGAAGTTGCGGGCGTTCTCACCGGGTCGGACAAGCCTGCGCCCAGAACCGGGCGCTTGGAAAGCCCTCCGGTCAAGCTTGCCGCCGACCGCCTTGGGATTCCGGTTGTTCAGTGCGACCATGTCAGGGGAGACGAGTGCAGGGTCTGCCGGACTTTGGAGCCGGATTTTCTGCTGTGTTTCAGCTTCGGAAGGATATTCGGCCCCAGATTCCTGTCAATTTTCAAGAAGACGATGAATATCCATCCCTCTCCGCTGCCGATAGCAAGAGGACCCGCACCTGTGCAGGCAGCGATTCTGACAGGCAGCCGCCAATGGGCGGTAAGCTTTCAGGAAATCGGGCTTGGCATGGATTGCGGCAGGCTATATGATGTCCTGAAATTCAATCTTGATGGCAGAGAGACAACTGTATCCCTTACAACAGCCATCGCAGAGCTTGCTGCCGAACGTTGTCTTGATGTGCTGAGAGGCATAGAGGATAAGAAGATGATGCCGTGTGAGCAGCAGGGGGATCCGAGTTGCTGCCGCATGGTGGAGAAAGCAGACGGGCTTCTGGATTTCTCGCAGTCCGCCCTGGCTGTCCATGCCCGGATAAGGGCGATGTACGACTGGCCCAAGGCATTCACAACACTCGGCGGCGAGCCTGTCATGATAACTGGTGTATGGGGCGGCTTCGCCGAGCTTGATGCCGAAGAGGCGATAAGAGACACCGCTCCGGGGACAATAATGGAAATCCGCAAAGGGAAGGGGATAAAGGTTGCCTGCGCAGACAAGGCGGTGTGGCTGACCCGTTTCCAGATTCCTACCAAAAGAGAGATATCATTTGTTGATTTCGCAAATCAAAAGAAGAATCTTGCAGGCAGACGGCTGGGGACATGAAGCGATATGAGAGCGCTTGTTGTGATTATGTTTATTTTTGTTCTTGTATCAATGCAGATTGCCGCAAGGCCGACCGTTGCTGTCGTGCTTTCGGGCGGCGGCGCCAGAGGATTTGCGCACGTTGCTCTTCTGGCTGCGCTGGAGAAGGCGGGGATTCCGATTGATTTGGTGATAGGCACCAGCATGGGGGCGTTGGTGGGAGGCCTTTACTGCGCCGGTTACTCACCTAATGACATCAGGGAGCTGGCCATCAATTCGAATCTGACCAGGCTCTTCACGCAGCTCAACAAGACTGATCCGGATTCGTATCCTGAATCAATGGAGTTTTTCAGGACGAACATAGCCAATATCGATTTCGACCGCAATGGAAAGCTCATCAGCAACATCGGAATCATAAACGATCAGCGTGTAATTGCATTTTTGTCGGACTCGCTGGCCAATGCGGCCGGATATAAGAACTTCCTGACTGATTTGGAAACGCCGTTCATATGCAATGCGGTCAGCCTGCAGACAAAGTCGGACACGATATTCACCTCGGGCTATCTGGTGGATGCGCTGCGGGCAAGCATGTCAATACCGTTCATATTCGCCCCGTACGAGATAGACGGGCAGCAGTATATAGACGGCGGAGCGCAGAACAACATGGAGGCGCAGATTGCAAGAAGGCTTGGCTACGACATCGTTATCAGTCAGTTCGTCAACTACGATTACGAAGGGGTGTCTCGGGTCGATTCAATGAGCCAGCTTATCTCTTTCATCATAGACGTTGCCAACAACGAGAAGCAGATCGAGGCCCGCGCGATGTCCGATCTTGTCCTCTTTCCCGAGACGGCGAAGTTCAATGTTCTGGATTTCTCCCAGCCCGAAGAGATAATGAAGGCAGGAGAGGAGGCGGCGGCCCGGGTTCAGCATGAGATAGACGAAATAGCCGCGGTTTTCTCCGATGAGGATAAGGTCTTCAAAGATCCTTATAGGGTGGGGTCGTATTTCACCCGACAGCCGGCTGCGGCAGGTCTTAGTTCCACCTCGCCCAAGGCCATCAAGGCGCCGAACCACAGGTCGTATTTGGGAATAGGAGCTTTCGGCTCATCATCATTCACATATGACCCCAGCCCCGCCGTGCAGCAGTTCCTGTTCAAGTTCTTTCCTCAGCTCATGCTGTCGCTCGATGTGAATGATATGAATGACTCCGGCCTCAAAGGGAGCGGGCGGGTGCTCATAGGAGACAGCGTATCGTTCTCCGGAGAGCTGTTCGTGTCTGTCTCCGAGCTTGGAGCCTGGCGTTTCCATCCTCAATTCCTGCTGTCGTTCGGCTCTCTGTCTCCGGCATCAAGCCTGTCAAACCCCGGACGCTTCTCATCCCTTGACTGGAACGCAAAGCTTTCCGCCGGATTCGCAAGGGAGATTAAAATCGGAGCCACAGAGACCCGAACCGGCAAAAAAGCTCCGATGTTTTCCTTTCATGGCAAGCTTTCGCTCAGCTTGTCCAATATAGGCGCCCCCGTGATCGCCATCTCGCCTCCGGAGATATCCTCCAAGGCGGTTTGGATTTTCAACCCGTTCCTTGAGTTCAGCGCGGTTCTGAGCGACATCACGGGAGGGACCTCGCTTGTCGAAGGATATCGGATTGACGCAAAGACCCAGGCCGGGTTCTCCAGGATATTCAACTACAGCTTCCGGCTTTGCGCAGAATACGGGCTCAGGCTGGACAAATCCTGGGCACTGGGCTTCTTTCTGGATGGAGGGACAAGCCGGATGCCCGGCGAGCTTATCGAATCATACTTCAACGCCGGCAGCCTGGGCAGAATACCGGGCAGGCCGAACAACGATTTTCATGAGGATCTGCTGTGCTTTGGCATGAGAGCTGAATACCTTATAGACGACGGCATGTTCCCTTTGACGCTGTTCCTGAAGGTCGGCATGGGATGGCTCAGCGACGACAAGCTGTCAATGGTGTTTCAGCTCCCCAGCCGAACCGCCGTTGAGGCGCCCTTCTCCAACCTTTCCTGCTTTGACATCGGCGCAGCGGCAGGATTGAGCTTCAAAACGCCTGCGGGGGACGTGTCATTAGGGTTCGGCATCAGCGCAGGCAAATATGTTTCCTTCTACATGGAGTGCTGGTGATTTGACCGTATCTTCGCCTTCCCCCCAATCCGATGATTCGCTGCGATTATTATCCGGAGACCTGACCGGAGACCTGTCCGGAAATTTGTCAGGTAGCTTGCCTGGAGACCTGTCCGGAAATTTGTCCGGAGACCCGGCCCACGACAACTCCGAGCGTTCTATCCTGTGGAACACCTACAAGGATTATTTGACAAGACGCTATGGCTTTCCCGTCTATAGAATCGGGGTGGACGGAGGCTTCTCCTGCCCCAATCGCGATTCTGACCGCAGGGGAGGCTGCCTGTTCTGCGATGCGCTGGGGTCAAGCGCCTCGTATGCACGAAGAGGAGAAAGCTCCTTCACAAGGCGAAGCGGCTTTCTTATCAATCCGCCGCAGAAGGATTCCGGATTCGCCGGCCTTGGACTGAAAGACAGGCTCGCCAGCATAGATGGGCAGATTGACAGGGGGAAGGAGTTCATAAGAAAGCGCTATGGGTCAGACCGGTTCAGCCTTTATTTCCAGGCTTATTCAAATACCTATGACACGATTGAGAACCTGCGGACGATTTATCAGTCTGCGTTGCGCAAAGGACCCTTCTATGAGCTTATCATATCCACAAGGCCTGATTGCCTGTCTCCTGATGTGCTGGAGCTTCTGACCTCTCTTAAGACGGAGGTGCATGAGCTATGGGTGGAGATAGGGCTAGAGAGCGGAAGCGACAGGATTCTGGCTTTGATGAACAGGGGGCATGACAACGCCTGCTTCAAAGATTCCGCACGCCGCTGCGCCAAGTCCGGCATAAACGTATGCGCGCATGTGATAATCGGTTTTCCGTCTGAAACGATGGAAGAGAAGGATATGACAATAGATGTTCTTGATTCTTCCTGCGTCAGAGCCGTCAAGCTTCATAATCTTCACATCACCTCCCAGAGCAGGCTTCTGGATGAGTATTTCCGCGGGGAGATAACCGCTGCATCGCTGGAACGGCACGTTCATGACACGATGTATTTCCTTAGAAGGCTGAGACCTGATATCATAATCGAACGCCTTATGTGCGAGACGCCGGCGCACAGGCTTGCCGCTCCCAGAAGCTTCCCGGACAAGACCGGTTTCCTTAAAGCGCTTGAAACGGCAATGAAGGCAAGCGGGGCCGTGCAGGGGGACATGTGGAGAAAGCCTTGAGAATCACAGGAATGATAATGACCGTCCTGACTGTGACCATAGTCACTGCCCTGTCGCTGTCCAGATCGGTCAGCATGCCATCCGGCATGCCTCTGCGGGACAAGGGCGCCCATTTCATAGCCTATGCCGCCATAGGATTCTCGCTTTTTCTCTGCGTCTGCAACGGAAACGGGAAGAATGCCACATCAGTTGCCATCGCCGTTTTGGGCGGTTCCTGCTTCGGCGCTGCAATAGAGCTCATCCAGCCTTCATTCGGAAGAAGCGGCGAGCTTCTCGACCTTTTGATGGACTTCGCCGGGTCGCTGACCGGTGGGCTCTTGGCCGCCCTGGCTGTATGGTATTTGAACAAAATGCGCGCAAAACGCCTTGTTAATCAAAAAAAACTGGACAGATGAGTTTCAGTGGAGTAGATTGAACTTTGCGGGTGCATGAAAAGACTGTTGCTTTTGGAGAAGAGAATGAAAAGATTTTCTATTATGCTTGTCCTGCTCCTTTCATGCGCGGTTCTCTTGCATGCGGAATCGGCTTTGTCCAGATATGATGACGTAGACCTTAACGCAATAAAGTCTATAAAATCGCCTGAAGATCTGACCGGGCGGTTCAGCTATATCTATGGATACGTCTTGATAAACTCTGCTATGGCGGCGTACCCCGATCTTGACCTCGGCTTTCTGGCAAAGGGAATGTTCGATGCTCTTGCAGGCGGCTCCTTGTTCACAAGCGAGGAGACTTTGCAGATCCTGAACGATTACCAGATGCGCTTCATAGAGGAGACCATTGCCCGCCAGCGCAAGCTTGCGTCCGAGAACCTTGAGAAGGCCGTGTCCTTTCTCCAGGCGAATCTGGACAATCCGAAGGTCAAGGTCACAAGCTCCGGTCTGCAGTACGAGGTCATACGCGAAGGCAGCGGGGCGATGCCCGGCAAGGATTCCAATGTCAGGGTGAATTATCAATGCTCTCTGCTCAGCGGAGAGATAATAGACAGTTCTTATCAGCGCAAGGTTCCAAGCGATTTCAACCTGGGCAGTGTGATAAAAGGCTTTTCCGAGGGCATCCAGCTGATGAAGGTCGGAGCAAAGTACCGATTCTGGATTCCGCCTGACATCGGCTATGGAGCGGAAAGCACGGACGTGGAGCCCAATTCTCTGCTCATCTTTGAAGTGGAGCTTCTGGGCATAAACAAATGAACATAAACAAATGAATATAAGGAAAGGAAGAGGAAGCTTATGAAATCGAAGTCTTTGATAATCAGGATTCTTGTGGGGCTGCTCATGGTGTTTACAGGTGTCCTTGCCATTTCCCATAACGCATCCCTGATAAAGTTCGCTGTGATAATCTGCGGAGCGTACATGCTTTGCTATTCGCTGTACAGCCTTTTCTCAATCTCCGGCTATTCGGCGCTCTTTCAATCAAGTCCCGGCGTGAAGACCCTTGAGATGGCGAACAGCATAATAGGCATCATCTTGGGATTGTTCGCCATCATAGCTCCGCTGGCATGGTTGAAATCGGTGGGACTGGTCATGGCCTATTTGATAGCCGCCTTCCTTCTGTTCTCCGCCTTTGTCAACGCCCGCATGCTGGTGGGTCTCAGGCGGCTCAAGATAACAGCGCATGGGCTTCTGGTCGAGCTTCTGTGCGACCTGATCTTCGCCTTGGTTCTGATACTGGCTCCGCAGGAAGTGGGCAAGACCATAATTTCAGTGATGGGAATCTGCCTGACGGCGGTCGGGGCGCTTATTGTCTTCCTGTCAATCGCAACCCGGGTGAGGGAGTCAAGGAGCAAGGCGTCCGGCGCTGAATTCGAAGAACTGAATTAACCAGACTTTTGCCTTTTACATTCATCGGTGCCTGATTGCTTTTGGCCAAACATTGCCGCAGTCTGCCGTTTCGCCATTTCCCCGTCTCTGATTATGCTATCTGGTTCAGCTTCTTTGATTGAGCTGTCTTGTTCATGTATCTGCTTCAGCTTCTCTGGTACAGCTGCCCGATTCAGCGGAATCAAATAATGTCCCGCTGTGCTGGGCATGAGATACGAAATACGAAATATGAATCAGAAGATGTCGATAATGGAGCTGCCGCCTTCTGACCGTCCCCGGGAAAGGCTCTTTTCAGAAGGCCCGCAATGGCTCAGCGACCTGGAGCTGGTATGCCTGCTTCTGGGCTCCGGCTCAAAGGGGCATCCGGTTCAGGCGCTTGCCCGAAGGGTTCTGATGGTGCTCGACAGCCCCAAAGGCAAGGATGAATGCATTGACACCAGGGCGCTTGCCTCAATTCCGGGTCTGGGCAGGGCGAAGTCAGCGGTGCTGTCAGCGGCGCTGGAGCTGGGACGGCGCAGAAGCATCTCAAGCCGCCGCAGCATAGGCTGCCCCGGGGATGTTTTCCCTTTCATTCGCCATTTCGGAGATAGGGAGCAGGAGCATTTCCTCTGCGTGCTTCTCAATGGGGCGCACGAGGTCATCGATGTGCGGGTGTCCACTGTGGGGCTTGTCAACAGGACCCTTGTGCATCCCAGAGAGGTCTTTTCCGATGCTATAAAGGCAAGGGCCTGCGCAGTCATTCTGGCTCACAATCATCCCAGCGGAAACCTTGAGCCAAGCGTGCAGGACATTGACGTGACCCGCGAAATGCTATCAGCGGGCAAGCTGCTGGGAATAAGGGTTCTGGATCATCTTATCTTCAATGGGGAGGGGTTCTCCTCCTTGCTGGAATCTGGGGTGCTGGATGGGGAATGGGGCAGGGTTGGGTGAGCTGCCTCGATTATCAAAAAAGAGGAAAGATAAGAAAAACAGCTGTTTCTACCAGAGAAATCCAATGAGACAGAACAAATATTCGAAGACACAGATCAAGATCAGAGACATATTCAAGGGAAGCCGAAAAAGAATAGCTGCAAATACATCTTGAGTTAAAGAGCGAAGGAAGGACTATCTCTCTCCTTTGATTGACTGCTTTATTTGCATTGTAGTATTTGCGGAAGGCCATTGCACGAATACTTTGTCTGGCGTGATTGTATATCTGATATAAGAGGACAAGAGTCTGCATCCGGAAGTCTCCCGGAAAGCGGACAGGATTCTGGAGATTGAAAGAGAATAGATTGGTTTATATTAATTAACATATGATATTTAATAAATAATGGTTAATATATAATGAAGCATTGCATGACTGAGGGTTATTCATATACAGTTAAAGAGATGGAGAGGACGGAACTCTACAATGCTGATGAAAGGCATATATTGGATTATTGTCGCAATGTCCGTAGCCTGGAAATGATGAAAATGCGGAAAGCTTTTCAAGGGGAGAATGATGATGAAAGACAAGTATCGCATGAGCATTGAAGATAACATAGACTTTGCGAAGCGGACAAGAAAGCTCCCATAATGGATTTCCTGTTCACGGAATAAAAGATAGATTGAGACATTGCTGATTTTCATTTAAAATAAGAATCAGGAGAGGCGCTTGGCTATGACAGAAGAAGAGAAGCTCAGAACAATCAAAAACCTCTATTGGGACTATACCGTTTCCCCTTCTGACATTCTTGAAATAATCAAAGGATCAAAAAAGGCATCATCCGAAGAACGAAGAAGGATATTCGTCCGTTGCTTTGAGCATCTTCCCTGGCAGAATGTGGTCTGGCTCTGGGGCATAGATGAATGCATGAAAATGGACACAGCTGATACCCGAAGGAGAATCAGACCCCAGCTGAGAGGTAAATATGACTTCATATATGGAATACTACAGGGAAAGCCTGTATCCGTTTCAAGACAGGATATTGAAATCCGTAGAAAGCTTATCGCTCCCCTTTTATCTGACAGGTGGCACCGCACTGAGTAGGTTCTATTTCAAGCATAGGTTTTCCGATGATCTTGATTTATTTGTCAACAACGAAATCGGATTCCCTGACGATGTTGCAAAAGCAATCAAGAAGATAGCGGCCGATACACATGTCGAGGTCATTCCCGCTTCCATAATCAGTTCTCCCAGCTTTTATGAGATTTCCTATAGAGATTCCTTGTCTGGTGCGGTATTGAAAATTGATTTCGTCAATGATGTTCCGTTCCACATTGGTGATTTGAGCAAAGCAGAGGAATTCTCAAGGATTGATTCAATTGACAATATACTTTCAAATAAACTTTCAGCAGTCATTGGCCGAAGTGAAATCAAAGATGCGGTCGATATAAGGGAAATCTGCCTTCATCATGAATTCAACTGGAGCAGCATCATGGAAGCGGCCTCACAGAAGGAAGCCTTCATGGATACTGATTTTCTTTGCAGCGCATTGTCAGATGTAAAGGAATCGGATTTGAAACAAATCAAATGGATAAGCGAACCAGAATTCAGCCAGTTCAAGGCTGATATTGATGTGATTTGCAAGGATATGATTCTGCTTTCGGAAAACAGGCTTTGCAGGCGGCAAAAGAAGAGAAACTGCTAACAGCGTTGAATGCGCCAATGTACAAAGTGACAATAATTTTCTGTTTTTCTACATGTTGCACAGACTTTTTTCTCTTTTCAGCCAATTTCTTACAGTTTGTGCGGTAACGTTGAATTCCTTGGCGATTTTGGTTGCAGGAACCCCATCGTTGTGCAACCGCATAATATTATCCTTGTAGGCATCGAGACCGAAACTATATGAACCTTTAGGACTGCCGGGTTTCCTGCCTCCTTTCCTTGCAGCCGCCAACGCCGCTTCTGATCATTTCATGATTGGCCACCAATTGAGCAGTACGCTTGTTTCCATCTTCAAAATACTGCCCTTTCATTATGGCAAGCATCAATTCCAAGCTCCTTTGGGTGGAGTTCTCTATTGACCGTATTCTCTGAAGCTTCTCTTCGATTCCCTGCACGGTTGGCAATTCGGGTTTCCAAGAAGTCCCTGAAATGCGAACATCCACTTCACGTATCATACTGGCATTCCGCATGATATTGCTTTCTATCATCATTCTCCCCTTGAAAAGCTTTCCGCATTTTCATCATTTCCAGGCTACGGACATTGCGACAATAACCAATATATGCAATAAAATAACAATAATAGACAAGCGCCGCTTGTGCATAACTGGGGAAAGTCGCGAAACGTTGCCATTTTCCAGGATTTTCAAGAGTCAAAGCTTATTGCATTTGCTCCGCTGAATCTCATTTATTTCCTTTGAGATGTCTTTCTGGGGATTCAAATCGGTGTAGTGGGAAATCATGCTGCTTGTCGAATGGCCTGTGAGCATCTTTATTTTCTCAGGATGCATGCCAGCGTTCACGCAATCTGTTACGAATTTGTGACGCCACGAGTGAAAGGTTATATTTCGGTCTTTTATTTCCTGCTTGCTGATGCCAATCTTCTGAAGAGCGGCATACAAAGCCTTTCGTCCATTCCTTGAATCCATCGGCTTGCTGTCTGAGACTGTAAAGATAAATCGAGAGTCATTATGCGGGTTGGAATGGTATATCGACAGCAATAATCTATAAATTCCGGCGGTGATTGGTATGTCTCTTTTCTTCGATGTTTTCGTAGTCCCCATCCCGAATTTCTCTGAATAGCTCTTGTTCACCCTTATTTCGTGTTCAGAGATATCATCAATAGTAAGTGCGATGATCTCGCCTGCTCTCATCCCTGTCAGATTTGCCACTAGATTATATCCGTAATAGCATAGCTTGCCTTTCCAGATTTCATTGATTGCATTATAGGCGAAAAGACGGCTGCATTCTTCATCCGTAAGAAGCTCTCGCTTTACTGCATCGACACAACGTGATACGGTTCCTTTCACCGGATTCAATCCTATCATCTCTTTTTTCACCGCCTCCTCCATCATTATCATCATTATTGACCATATGTTGTTGATGGTCTTGGGAGCCAGGCCGTGCTTTGATTTCAATATGCGGAGGAAATGAGTTATCATTTCGGAATTGATATCAATGAGATTGAATGTGCCGAAATAAGGCATTAAGTAATGGGTCGTCCATTGGCGCCCCGTTGTCACATAGCTTTGTTTGATGCCTGGATGCTCTTTGGATCCTGCCTCGCGGCGGGCAATTACATATGGGCATTTATCCCACAACCACCAGTTTCGTGCGTATTCTCCAAACGTGATATCTGTTTGCGAAGACGATTGCTGATGTTCCTGAGTCAAGCTCCATCGAGAGGCTGCAACCGAATAGCTTCTTCAACCTGTTTGGTTCGCAGAGTAGAGTTTCTACGTACATGATGGCTTTCTCCTTGGATGTGCAGCCTGTGGTTCTCGCCTTTCTCCTGCCATCAATATAGACGCGAAAGTACCAGATTCTTTTCCCTTTTTTTGTTTTCACGGGATAAAGCGTGTATCTTCGTCTGAATCTCATCGGATATCTCCTTGTGTTTCTATAACAGCAGATGCAAGAGACTTTGTGGAGTGGGTTTTGTGTGCCATTATGTTGCAAAAGTGTTCCAATGCCTGTTTTTCCCTATTTCCAAGCCGTATTAAAAAGTTCAATTGGCTAGAATTTGGTCGGAAAATGGTCATACTTGCTCGGCGCATAAAAAAAACAACTCCATGCACCACATGGAGTTGCATACTATGAGTGCGACGGGATTCCCTCCAGGGCTTTGGGGAGGA
>JBQNBA010000025.1:0-15536 GCA_052170175.1 Sphaerochaetaceae bacterium
GGAGACGATGAACGGAGAAAGCCGGAAAGTCGAGATGAAGAAGCCTGTGACAGCGCCGCAGACACAGCCTATCGCCAGAGCGGTCAGAAACGCCAGAATGAACGGCTGCCCTGATACGAGCATCATCATGAACACACATGACGAAAGCGCCATGACCGAGCCTATCGATATATCCAGCTGCCCGGTCAGGAAAACAAACGTAAGACCGACAGCCGCTATTCCATATCCAGGAATCGAATCCAAAAGGGTGAAGAGATTGTATGTGCTTAGAAAACGCGGCCGCATTATGGAGACAAGAATGAACACGACACCCGCCAGCAGGGGAATCCTGTACTCGTTGAACAGTTTATTCAACAAAGCCTTGCCACTGAATGATCTCGCTTTCATATCACCTCTCCTTAATGTGGTCAAGGCAGATGGCGAGCAGAAGAATCGCCCCCTTGAAGATGTACTGAACAGCGGATTCAACGCCGAGAAGATTCAGGATATTTGTGATAAGCCCATAAATCAGTGTTCCAATGAACACCTGAGTCATCCCGCCATGTCCGCCGATAAGAGAATTGCCGCCTATTATTGATGCGATTGTGGCATCGAAATCTCCTCCGGCTCCGGAATTAGGGCCGCCGGCAGTGGTTCGGGCTGTAAGCATTATGCCTGCGAAAGCGGCGAACAACCCTGCAATCGCGAATCCGAACAACTTCAGCTTGCCGATATCAACACCCGCAAGGAATGCAGAGCTTCTGTTGGCACCGCAAAGCAGCATCTTGCGCCCCAGCTGGGTCTTCTTTATGATGACCTGGAAGATAATCAACAAGATTATCCATATCAATGCGGCAGTAGGAAATCCTGCAATCTCCCCCATGCCTATGTTCCTGTACCATGCAGGAGTGTTGCGGGCATACAAGTCCAGACCTTTGCAGTAAGTCAGGGCGATTGCCGTTCCGATGAAAGAAGTGGCCATCGTTATCAGGAAGGCCTCGCCGCTGCCCCCCCTGGTGATTTTCATCATCAAGCCGTTGAACAGCCCCATGAGAGTGCCGGCGAGAAGCGCAACGCACATCCCTATCATATAACTGGCATTAGGATCCAGTCCACCGTCTGAAAGAGTGTTTGAAATGCCGATGGCAAAAACCGCTCCCATTGATAAGGTAGCGCCAATCGACAAATCAAATCCGCCTATAAGCAACGTGATGGTGAAGCCAATGGCCATTATGCCGTTTATGGCCACACGCCTGAAAAGATTCATCAGGTTGCTCCAAGTGAAAAAAGCCTCGCTGGTCAACGCCCCGATGAGCACCATTACAAGAAGAATGATTAAATTGGTGTTATTGCGGCACCAGTGCAAAGCCTTTGAAATATCTATATTCTTTTTATCAGCAACTTCCATAACTCAGCCTCAGAAAGCGTACTTCATGACATTGACGGCATCGATTTCGTCTTTTTCAAGCTCGGCTGCGAACCTGTTGCCTTTCATGACAAGAACCCTGTCGCTTAACCCCAGTATCTCTGGCAATTCACTTGATATCAGTATTATCGACTTGCCCTCAGCGACCAGCTGGTTGATAATTTCATAAATCTCACGCTTTGCCCCAACGTCTATCCCACGGGTCGGCTCATCCATTATTATGATATCGGAATCAGCATTGAGCCATTTTGCAACGACAACCTTCTGCTGATTGCCGCCACTGAGATTGCCGGCCTTCTGCTTCAATGAAGGGGTCTTTATATTGATTTTATCTATATATTTCCTTGCAATGGCTTCTTCCTTCGCTCCATTGGTGAAGCCGTTCTTGACGATGCTGGGTATGTTGGCCATGACGATGTTGCTCTTGACCGAGAAATCCAGAGTAAGCCCCTGAACCTTCCTGTCCTCTGTGAGGAACCCGATTTTAAACTTCTTCGCATCTCTTGGGTTTCTGATATTGACCTTCTCGCCATTTACATAGAATTCGCCGCTATCGATATAATCAACACCAAAGAGCGCACGCATCGTCTCGGTTCTGCCGGCACCCACAAGCCCGGCGATTCCAAGCACCTCTCCCCTGCGCAGGGAGAAGCTGACTTCAGCGTCAATCCCCTGCCGCTTGAGATGTTCTACACGCAGCACTTCATCCCCTATCTTGCTTTTGCGCCCGGGAATCGCATCTCCCATTGGACGGCCGACCATCATCTCCACAAGCTTGTCATGGTCAACGTCGCTCACAACCTCTGTTCCAATGATCTCTCCATCCCGCATGACTGTGACGGTCTCGCATACTGCGAATATTTCATCCAATCTATGTGAGATGTAAATGACCGTGATGCCTTTGGATTTCAGATCCCTTATTATATCGAACAGTTTCTCAAGCTCCTTTGCGGTGAGGGTGGCTGAGGGTTCATCCATCAGAATAAGCTTCGAATTGTAGCTCAATGCCTTCGCAATCTCCACCATTTGCTTGCCGGCCACAGAAAGCTTGCCGACTTCGGTTCTTGGGTCAATGTCGAAATTTATCTTGTCAAGAAGTTCCTTTGCCTTCCTGTTGATGTCATTCCAATCCACAAGCTTTCCCTTTCGGGCAAGACGACCAGCGAAGATGTTCTCCGCAATTGAAAGGTAATCGACTTGGTTCAGTTCCTGAAATATTATGCTTATACCCAGATTTGCAGCTACAAGAGGGTTTGCTATGTGAACAGGATGCCCCTCAATGAAAATCCGGCCTTCATCCATCTTGTAGTTCCCATTCAGTATCTTCATCAATGTTGATTTGCCAGCCCCGTTTTCTCCTACAAGAGCTCTGATTTCTCCGGAATTGATGGAAAGCGACACCTTATTAAGCGCCCGCACACCGGGGAAGCTTTTGCTGACATCTTTGATTTCTATAAATGGGGTATTCATGATTCTCCAACCAAATTCTGCAATCAACCGGGCTTCATCGGAGAGCAAAACCCCTGACAAAGCCCGCAAAAATCCATTTCTTGAAAACTCTTTTTAATCGTGGGCAGCTATATCAGCGTTTTCCACTGTCACAAGCTCCATGCCCAAGGTCTGCACTCTATCAACAGCCTTGCCCTCAAGGACGTTATGAGCCAGAATCATCGCATCACGCGCGAAAAATCCAGCAGGATATGTGATCGTGAAGAGCCAATATCCATCTTTAAGCGCCTGTATAGAGCTTTCGTAGAACCCCTGCGATGCAATCTTTATCTGGTCGGTCTTTCCGGCAGCGACTATCGCTTCATGGACACCCCAGGACATGCCATCGTCCTGCACTATGAACGCATTGAGATCCGGATGAGCGGTTATTATATCCTCCGCCGCAGCCATGGCCTTCTGCCTGTCCCAGTCGCAATACACAGTCTGCACGACCTCGATGCCCGGATATTTGTCAAACACTTCCATGAATCCGGCGGTCCTTTGCTGTGCATTGTCAGCGCCTGTAAGTCCGGCGATTATGGCGACCTTCCCGGTCTGGCCGCAAGCCTTGATGTATTCTTCAGCCTGAAGCACTCCAGAGGCCTTCTGACCAAAAAGCACCTGATAGATCTTGTCATTGATGCCGAGAGACGGGCTTATATCGTAAAGCGATATGACAATCATGCCCGCATCAGCCGCATCTCCCATGACAGGGGCAAGAGCTGCGTTGTTTGACGGTTGGATGACCAGCACCTTGTATCCCTGAGCGATGGCGGAACGAACCTGGTTTATCTGCGTCTCAGGATCCTGAGCAGAATCAAACAGCTGATATTCGTACCCATACTCTGCGCACTTCTCAAGCATGACCTTTTCAAACAGATGGTTCCATTCGTTATACTCAGCAACAGAATTCGCCACCTTTACGGCTCCGCCGCCGGCTTCCTTTGCTCCGCCGGCAAACATGATGGAACAAGCAATCAGTCCCACAACAAGAATAAGCAAAAACTTCTTCATTTTATTCCCCCTTTTTATATATGCATGGCAAAAGCCAGGCACGGATTTCCTAGTCCGCAATTGAATTATCAATCGCTTTGCTCATGGAATGAATGGATAAAACTATTTTTACATATATAAAATTGCACTGCAAACATAACCACTGCCACAGTGTAACGCCGTTCAATATATGAGGCAACTGCCAATAGGCAAAGTAAAGAGACGCATCTGAAGTGCAAGATAATTACAGGCATCTCTTGACAAAAACATGAGATATAGCCATTTGTAAACAAAAACGCAAAGAACCTGCCGCCAGAGGCCAAATCACTTGGAAGCAAGGATTTCTGCATACCAAAAAAGACACATGAAAATGGCAACCTGAATGAAGCTGCATGCCAAGCCTCAGCTTCATGAATCCATGCAGCGCAGAACCGCGTTTCAACCTTTTATCGATCCAGCCGTCATTCCGTTTATTATGTATCTTTGCCCGAAAAGATAAGCGATGAGCACAGGCAGCGTCGTAAGGAACACGCTCCCGAATATGTAGTTCCATTCTGCGGTGTAGTATCGATAGAACCTGTTGACGTTCAGAGGCATCGTCCATTTCTCCCAGCTGCTCATGAAAAAGAGAGTCACCTGGGCGTCATTCCAGGAATCCATCAGCGCAAGTATCAAAGCCGTGATGAGAACCGGCTTCAGAAGCGGCAATATCACACTGAAGAACATCCTGAAGGGGCCGCAGCCATCTAAAGTCGCCGCCTCGTCCATCTCCTTAGGTATCCCCTCTGCAAAACCGACCATTATGAAAGTGGCAAAAGGAATCTCAAGGGCGGTTTGGACAAATATCACTCCCAGACGAGTGTTGAGCAAGGACAGGGTCTTAAGAAGCTGAAAGGTCGTCACAATGGACAATGGAGCTGTCATCCCCATCACCAAGAACACGTACAAGAGCCTTGAGAACTTGGTCTTTACCCTTGCCAGGAAAAAACTTATAAGGCAAGAACAGAACAATGAAAGGAAAACCATGGGGACGGCGATAAGCACGCTGTTGAGGAATCCCTGCAGAATCTTGCCTTCAATCCACACTGTCTTGTAGTTCTCGAAATGGAAAACCTCCGGAAGCGAGAGCATGAACAGCCCGGCAGTTGCGTTGTCTTTAAGCGAAGTCATGACAACAAGCATGAATGGGATAAGGACTATCAACCCCATGATCCATAAAACTATTTCCAAAACTAGCAATTTCCAGCGGTTCTTTTTCATATCAAATCATCTTAGAATCCCGTCCTCTCATCAACTTGAGCAACGGAATCGTAATCAACAGAATAAACACAATCAGCATCACGTTTATGGCTGCGCTATATCCGAACAGCCCCTGTCCCATGTATTTGTAGGCAAGCGTCTGCAGAACCTGCGAAGCATCACCTGGGCCTCCGCCAGTCAGATAGTAAATGACCTCAAACATCCTAAGGCCATAGATCAGGCAGAGTATCACATTTATGGTTATTGAAGGCGCAAGCAGCGGAAACGTTATATTTTTGAATTTGCTGAATCCAGAAGCGCCATCAATAGTGGCGGCTTCAAAATAATCATTAGGTATGGTCTGCAATCCAGCAAGGAAAATCGCCATTGAGATTCCTGTCGCCCTCCATATCTCCATGAATGCGGTGCAGTAAATCGCCAGTTTTGAATCAACAAGCCATTCCCGCGCCATGAAGCCCAGGCCCAAGTTTCGCAAAGTGACATTTATGAAGCCATTGCTGGGGTTCAGAAGTCCCTTGAATACCAAGCCCATGGCAACGACATTCAGAATCGCCGGAGCAAAGTATATGGCCCTCAAGGCATCTCTTGTCTTTATCTTAGTATTGAGTGCAAGAGCCAGAAGCAGCGCAAGCATACATTTCACCACGGTTATGGTTATCGAGTAAATCATGGTGTTCTTGAAGGCCAGCAGTATTGTGGGATTCCTAAGAACATCCAGGAATTGCGAGAAGCCTATGAAGGTTATCTTCGTTGAACGAGAATTCCAATTTGTGAGCGCATAGTAGAAACCGCTCAAAGACGGATAGAAAAAGAATAACAGATAAACGGCTAGCGCCGGAACGATGAAGACGACAGGATAATGTATCGGATCCCGCCGGATTTTCTTTGCTTTTATAGTCAAAACCGCTACCCTCTTGTCAAAGCCATTCAGACAACTCTATGACGTAACTGAAAAACAACGGCTGCCGCTTAAGCCCTCCGCCTCTGCGGCAGCCTCTTGCATATAAATCCTGGCAGCTATTTCATCACCAACCCGGCATGCCAAGGCTCTTTCCCGTTATGGCCGCGGCGGTGTCCATCTTCTGAAGCATCTGCTTCGGGGTTATGTCACCCAGCATAAGCTCTTGGATTATAGAACGAGCATCCATCTCGGGCCATGTCATTACACCGGCTTCGTCAATTTCAGTGAAGGTCACAGCTTCATAAGCAGGATAGTTGACAGACATGACATTATCGGAAGGAGTCACATCGGCGAAAAGGTTCAAAGCAGGCGTCGCAGCATTGAACAGCTCCTGATTCTCCTTAGATGCAAAGTAAGCCATGAAGTCAAGCGCCTCCGTCATATGCGGGGCATTGTAAGCAACATGGACTCCCACACCCGTGCATATAGGCACAGAGCCGATTGTATCCTGATACGGCACCGGGAACCATCCAAGATCATCCTCGATTGCAGGATACGCAGCCAGCAATGGCTCAAGTATGAAATCTCCTGTGCAATGCATAGCGACCTTTCCGGTTCCAAGTCGCTCAACCGCCATCTCGTAAGTGCTGGAGATGAAGTCCGGAGTTACGTAACCTTTGTCACGAAGCTCGACAAGCTGCTTGAGCGAGTTTTCATATTCCGGGATATCGGCATACTTTATCTTGTTCGAATCAAGATCCCTGAAGATCTGCCTTGCGCCTTCCACGCCACGTGTCAGATAAAGATTGTTGAACAGGGCGTGCATTATATGGGTTGTGCAGAATTCAGACCCATTTGCCGAAGACACATTGACGGGGATTGCATCCGTTTTGCTCTTTATTTTCTCACAGCAGTCGAGGAACTCGCTCCAGTTCTTGGGAAGCTCCGTGATTCCGGCCTCAGAGAATATGCTTTTCCTATACAAGAAACCAAGATAACTTGAGCTCATGTACGGCAGTCCACGCACCGTTCCATCAGAGAATTCGATGTAAGACTTGACGCTCTTATTCAACCGTCCCACCCATTCCTCGTTTGACAGATCAAGGAAATACTCAATCGGCCATTCCACCTCGGCGTACTTTGTTCCATCGGAGCGGAAAAGATCGACAGCATTTCCAGACATCATCTGCGTCGAGAGAATCGTGATGTATTCCGCCGCAGGATAAAGCTGAACCGCAACCTTGTTGCCGGTCTTGGCTTCCCAGCGAGCGATGCAGTCCTTCATCGCCTGCGTATAATTCTCGTTCACGCAAAGGAAATTTATTGTAGTCCCGCCTGCTTTCTTCTCCTGAGCGCCTCCAGCTACGGCAAAGCCGACAGACAGTGCCAGCAGAAGCAACACACATAGTCCTTTTTTCATTCTACTCCTCCTTTTGAGCCCCGCAAAACCAAGCGAGATCCTCAAGCTTTGATTAAATTATTTATTGCGTTGCGTCACTAATTGAATGGACAAAACTGTTTTTTCATATATAAAATTGCACTGCAATTGATATTCACAGTATATATTAAATAACAGTTAATCTTTTTAGATGAAAGAATAATTTAATTAATTTCCAATAACTCATTTGTATAAAAATTTATATCATTGCAAAGCACCTGTATCCATGTTATGATTTATATGCGCACTTGTTTTTCTGCGTTTGGCATTTTGCATTTTGTTTGGTTCAAAGGATTGATGAGAAAAAGTTTCATTGTAGAAAAACATAATCAAGGCGCTCTGTGTCTGGCCTTTTCTTCCGCCCTTTCAATAGCGGATGGGCTTTATCAGCACAAAACCTCAATAAAATCAATCATAAGGGCCTTTGCGGTTTTTGATTCTTGTATAAGAACCAGACTGTCAGAAGTGGTTGATCTGATGATGGATTTGAGAGGAAAAGAAATCATCTGATAACAAACCTGTGGATTTTTGCTTCAAGCATAGCTTGCATTCACGCAAGTTCATTTCATCATAGATAATCTTAAGAATACTATAGGAGCGTAACAGAATGAGCGAACAACTCGCAATCAATGGCGGGCCGAAGGCCAAGACAACTAAGAATTTTCCGATGTATCCGGGCGGACTTGAAATCGGAGAGGAAGAGAAGAAGCAGGTTCTGGAAGTCCTGAATGCAAAATATCTTTTCAGGTACTACGGACCGGAGGGAGTGGAATCCAAAGTAAGCACCTTGGAAAACGCATTCAAGAAAAAAATGGGGACAAAGCATGCCCTTGCGACAAGTTCATGCACAGGTGCGTTGATATCCTCACTTGTAGCCTGCGGAATCGGCCCTGGAGATGAAGTGATAGTCACAGGATACACATTCTTCGCATCTTGCGCCGCAATCGTGGCCGCAAAGGGAATTCCGGTCATTGCCGAAGTGGATAAGACCCTTACAATGGATTCAGAGGATGTTGAACGCAAGATAACACCGGCAACAAAAGCCATCGTATGCGTTCATATGCGCGGAGTTCCATGCAACATGGACAAGATAATGGATATCGCCCGCCGTCATGATCTTAAGGTGATCGAGGACTGCGCCCAGGCGATAGGCGCTACATACAAGGGCAAGTATGTCGGAACATTCGGCGATTGCGGATGTTTCTCCTTCCAGTACCACAAGACAATCACGGCGGGCGAAGGCGGAATGATAATCACAAATGATGACCGCCTTTACGACCGTTGTTGCAGCTATCACGACACAGCCGCCTGCTGGCGTCCTGAAAGATTTGCAGGCCAACGCTTCGAGGGAGAGCTGTTCTGCGGGTCAAACTACCGCATGAGCGAGCTTGTCGGCGCTGTCATGGTTGCCCAATTGGAAAAGCTTGACCGTCTTAACGCCGCAATGCGCAGTCATCAGCGCCGCATAATCGAGCAGATCAAGAATACAAAAGGCATCGAGGTTCGCCCTTGCAATGATCCAGAAGGCGACACAGGCATCTGTCTTATGTTCTATCTGGATTCTTCGGGGAAGGTCGGCCCATTTGTAAAGGCCCTGCAGGCCGAGGGAGTGAATGCCGCCGGCGTGTTCAACTCAGGGATACCTGACTGGCACATATACGCCCACTGGAAGCACGTCATCCAGAAGAAGACCGCTTCCAAGGTGCGCTGCCCATGGGACTGCCCTTTCCACAGCGATGCCCCGGAAGTAGAGTATTCTGAAAATCAGAATCCCAAGACCCTAGGATATCTTGGTCGGGTTGTTCACTTGGATATTCCGCCGCAGATGACCGACGAGGATTGCGACATGATTGCTAAAGCGATAAACAAAGTCGCTGAAGCGTTAGCATAAGCGGAGGACGTAAGAACATGAAATTCTCAATATGCCTGGAACCGATTTTTGAAGACAAGAGCTTTTATGACCGGATAGAAATCGCAAAGGATTGCGGCTGCGATGCCATAGAGTTCTGGGATCCTTCTGTCTACGACACAAAGAAAATCGGCAGAATCGCCGCAAAGGCCGGATTGCCGATTGCCGCTTGCTGCCTTAACAAGGCCTGGACTTACCGAATGAACTTTCCATGGCCAGAGGTCAAGGCGAATCTGAAGAAATCAATCGAGTACGGAAAAGATCTGGGCTGCAGCACCTTCATAGGGCTTGGCGGCGAACTGCAATGCAAGGCGGACAGTCAGAAGACGCTTCTGACAGAGAACCTAAAGCGTGCAGCGGAAATCGCCGAAAAAGCAGGCGTGACAATAGTCATCGAGGCTCTCAATTCTCTCTACGATCATAAAGGATACTATCTGGACTCCTCCTATGTGGGATTCGAGATAGTCAAAGCGGTGGAAAGCCCATCCATAAAGCTGCTCTATGATTGCTACCACATGCAGCTCATGGAAGGCAACATGGTTAATCAGATACGCGATAACATCAACTATATCGGGCATTTCCATTCCGCTGGTGTTCCTGGGCGTCACGAGCTGCAGAATGGGGAAACCAATTATCCATTTGTAATCAAAGCGGCCGAAAAGGCCGGCTATGATCGTTACTTCGGATTCGAATACTGGCCTGAGTACGATAATGTGCAATCTCTTAAGGATGTGCTTGCATACGCACGCAGCTGAAACGAAAGGCAGCGGATACCGCCGTGATCGGTCGATATCCGCTGTCCGCCAGCAACCATATCAGAGAAAACAAAGGGGCTGTCACTTGGTCAGGAGACCTTCGCGGCAGCCCTCTTCTCATGAGGAAATCACAATCGTGATTGAACTTACTTCTTCTTACGTTTGGGGATAAGGTCAAATGCCACCGCAGCGAGAATGACGAAGCCCTTGACAGCTTGCTGCCAGTCTGCGGAAACGCCCATCATTGACATTCCGTTGTTCAGTATACCTATGACGAAGCACCCTACCAGCGCTCCGCCTATTGTTCCGGCGCCGCCGGTCACAGAAGCTCCGCCGACGAAACAAGCGGCTATTGCATCAAGCTCGAAGTTCAAGCCCGCTCTTGGAGTCGCCGCATTCAGGCGCGCAGCGTAAACAAGAGCAGCGACTGCGGACATCAGACCCATGTTGGTATAAGCAAGGAAAAGATAAAACCTGTCCTTGACGCCGGAAAGGGCTGCCGCTTTCCTGTTTCCGCCTATGGCATACAGCCCTCTTCCGAACTGAGTCCTGTTGCAGATGAAGCTGTACAGCAACACAAGAACAAGCATGATGACCAAAACAGTCGGATAGCCTTTATAACTCCCAAGCAGATGTGAAAGCACAAGGACAACAATCGATATCACCGAGAAAGTCACTATCGGGACTATCGGTTTCTTCACCGGAACGCCATGATTGATTTTATCCTTGCGGCTGTGCCATTGGGAGAAGCCGAACACGCAGCACGAAATCACCGCCAGAACCATGGTTATGATGTAAATGCCGGATTTTCCCACATTCTCAATTATGAAACTAGAGGAAAGCTTCCTGAAAGCGGCGGAGAACGGACCTATGGATGCGCCTTTCAGGATGACTTGAGCGAGGCCTCTGAAGATAAGCTCTCCGGCAAGAGTCACGATGAATGCAGGGATGTCAAACCAGCTTATCCAGAATCCTTGCCATGCTCCTATCAGAATTCCGACAAGCAGGGAGATTATGAGAGTGGGAACGAATCCCGCCTGATAATTCACCTGCATTATTGCGGCTATCGCTCCCACGAAGGCCAGAACGGAGCCGACAGACAAGTCGATGTTTCCAGTGAGAATCACAGGCAGCATGCCCATGATGAGAATCACAATATAGGAATTCTGAAGAATTATATTGGTGAGATTCATTGCAGTGAAAATCAGTCCATGAGTAAGGATATGGAACAAAATGGCAATGAAAACCAATACTATAACCATGCTGTATGCACGAAGCGTGTGCAGATAATTATTCTTTCCTGACATCGTCAACTCCAATCAGATTAGCATTTTCATTATATTCTCCTGCGTTGCCTCAGAACGCAGTTTCTCGCCTTTTATAGATCCGCTGTTCATGATGTATATACGATTGCAAACACCAAGAAGCTCGGGCAGCTCTGATGAAATCATCAAGACGCATCGCCCGGATTCCGCAAGTTCATTTATTATGCAGTAAATATCATATTTCGCGCCAACATCGATTCCACGTGTCGGCTCATCCAGAATAAGAACCTCAGGAAGGGCGAACATCCATTTAGCCAACACAACCTTCTGCTGGTTACCGCCGGATAGATTCTCGGCAATCTGGAAGATACTGGTGCATTTCACCCCGAAGCGGGCAGCATTCTCCCCCGTTTCCTTTATCTCCTTGTTCGGATTCACAACGCCGAGCCTCGATATCCTGTCCAGGTTGGGCAATGATATGTTCCTGCAGATAGTCTCCTTAAGAATCAGACCATTCGATTTACGATCTTCCGGGATATAAGAAATCCCGTTCTTTATAGCCTTGGGAACAGTGCTTACATCGATCTCCTCTCCGCCCTTGAACACCTTCCCGCTTATGCCGCATCCATAGCTCCTGCCGAAAAGGCTCATGGCGAACTCCGTTCTTCCCGCTCCCATCAAGCCGGCCAGACCAACAACCTCGCCCTTGCGAAGCTGAATCTTGGCATTGTCAATCACAAGCTTTTCAGGAAACTCAGGGTGATGCACGCACCAATCCCTGACCTCAAAGAACACATCACCTATCTTGGTGCTTTTCCTGGAAGGATAGCGGTTTGAAAGCTCTCTTCCGACCATGTGCCTTATAATCTCATCCTCAGACACGCTTGAAGCGTCGTCAAAGCTTGCAACTGTCTTTCCATCCCTGAGGATGTCAATGGAATCCGCAATATAGCATATTTCATTAAGCTTATGGGAAATCATTATGCATGTTATGCCATCCCGCTGCAGATCTTTCAGAAGATTCAGCAGCTTCTTGCTGTCATTCTCGTTAAGAGAAGCAGTCGGCTCATCGAGGATAAGAATCTTGCAGTCCTTTGAAAGAGCCTTGGCGATCTCAACAAGCTGCTGCTTGCCTACGCCCAATTGATTGACCGGAGTATCAGGGCTCTCATTAAGCCCAACGCGCTGAAGCAGGTTGATTGTCTTGGCTCTGGTGGCATTCCAATCGATTATTCCGTGCTTCTTGATCGGGGATCCGATAAAGATGTTCTCCGCGATGGAAAGAAGCGGAATCATCGCAAGTTCCTGATGGATTATGGCGATTCCCGCCTGTTCTGATTGGACGATGTCCTTGAAAATGCAAATCTCTCCGTCGACTCTCACCTCTCCCGAGTACGATCCATACGGATAGACACCGGACAAAATGTTCATCAGCGTGGATTTTCCGGCTCCATTCTCTCCCACCAGACCTTTTATTTCTCCACGACGGACTTTGAAGCTGACACTGTCAAGAGCCTTCACGCCAGGGAATTCCTTTGTGATGTTCCGTGTCTCTAAAATATATTCTTGCATTAAAAACCCCCGTAAAGCCATGAATCATATGGGATTACGTTCAGCAAATCTCAGAATCAACAATAAGGCCAAGCAGACGGGCGACCCATCCGGATTGCCTGCCTGCACTGCCTGCATTCTAACAATCAGTTCTTGATCTGATCTGCCGTGAAATAGCCAATCTTGACAAGGTAATCGACATTGTTCTTGTCAATCAGATACGGATCGTATGTTCTTGTCGGAATCTTCTTCACACCGTTGTCATAGTAAGTCATTGGTTCAAGCGGCTTGCCATTGATAAGCCCCTCCACAACGGGCACAACTATCTCAGCGACCTTGTTCGCATCCAAGAAAGCCGTCATCGACTGCTTGCCCGCCAGAATGTACTTGATATTGGCAAGCTCCGCATCCTGCCCGGTGATGACCGGGAAGCTCATGCTGCCCTTTCCATATCCCATGGATTCCAGAGACGAAATAACGCCGAGCGCAAGGCAATCCGCCGCAACCAGAACCGCATCGAGGTGATCATTTGCATAATAACCGGACAGCAGATTATCCATGCGGTTCTGCGCCTTTGAAGAATCCCATGACTGAATGGCTGTTTCGGGATAAACAATCTGGCCTGATTTCACAACAAGCTGCCCATTGTCGATATACTGCTTGAGTATATTCATTGCCCCGTTGTAGAAAGAAATAGAATTGGTATCATCCTGCGAACCTGAGAAAATCTCAAGCGTGAACGGCCCCTTGCCGCTCTTAAGGTCAAGAGAATCGGCGATGTACTGCCCCTGGAACTCTCCCATGCGGGTCAGATCGAATGTCACGTAATAGTCAAGGGCGGCAGTATTTGAAATCAGACGGTCATCGGCGACTATCATTATGCCTTCTTCCTTTGCCTTCTCGCAGCAATCAGTCAGGGAGGCATTGTCAACCGCAGCTATCACCAACGCCTTAACGCCCTTTGTAATCATATTCTCAATCTGCATGATCTGCTTTGAGGGATCGTCTTCCGCATATTCAATGAAGACATCGTATCCCGCATTCTTGAAACCCTTAGTCAGGCTCTCCCCCTGGAATGTCCAGGTTGTCTGCTCCTTTGTGGGCATGAGTATTCCAACCGCCAGCTTCTTCCCAGCAGCCGCAGTCTCCGAACCGCCTCCCGCAAAGGCGCATCCGGCGACCAGCGCCAATAGCGCCAATACAATAAGTCCCTTTTTCATTTCATTCTCCTTTTTTCCAACCTTTTTCAACCTCTCAGAAGGTTGCTGAATCTTTATAGGCTTTCATTGCAAAGATATTACAATGTCTATCCAATTCCAGAAGCCGTCATTCAACGCTGACCCAACGTTTCTCCTTTCCGCTGCGCATTATAGCCTCAGTCAGCTTGACTATATAGTGCCCATCCTCGAACGTGGCGAAATCAGGAGCATCCTTGCCTAGCTTCTTGCCTGCCCGTATGAAACTATAGAACGCCTCGATATTATTCTTGAAGGCGTCGTTCCAGCCCTCCGGATGACCGGCGGCCAAGGCCGTGTATCCTCGGCATTCGGCGGGCATCAGGTTCGGGTTGCGCATGAACATCTCATTCTGCCGGTTCCTGTTTCCCTTCCACATCCTATCGCCTGTCTCATGATTCCAGTGGAAGGAAGCCTGGCTGCCGTCAACCTCAATATCTATGAAGCATTTGCGGCCTGCGCTGATTTCGCTGCACTGGAAAACGCCATTGACGCCATTCTCGAATTTAACAAGAACACCGGCGTAATCCTCGGTTTCTATCTTGCGCTCCTCGTATTTTGAATCAGCATTGATTGAGAATGTCTCGACCTGGGTCAGCGGCTTCTTGCGGAAAGGAATCGCCGTGACCACATTGGCGCAGACCTCCGTTATCCGGCTTCCTACAAGGGTCTGGGCCAAATCAATCCAGTGGGAGCCGATATCTCCGACGCAACGGGAGATGCCGGTGTATTCAGGCTCGATTCTCCAGTTGTAATCAGTATCAAACAGCAACCAATCCTGCAGGTATGAGCCATGCACCAGATAAGGCTTGCCGATCTCTCCATCCCTTATACGGACCTTTGCCTCTTGAATAAGCGGATTCATCCTATAGCAGAAGCTCATCCCTGCAACAACGTCCGGATGCTTTTTCAGAATGTCCAGGACCTCCGCCGACTCCGCGCTGTTCCTGGCAAGAGGCTTTTCACTGAATACATGCTTGTCCGCTTCAATTATCTTCCTATTGATTTCAGTATGGAGATTATTGGGGGTGCAATTGTGCACAGCCTCAATCTCAGGATCGACTATCAGCTCGTCAATGGTCTTATAGCACTTGGGTATGCTGAAGGACTCTGCCTTCTTCCTGGCCAGTTCATAGTTGATGTCAGACACCGCCACAAGATCGATGAAACCGATTCTCCGCACGGCCTCGATATGGCTTGCGCCTATGAATCCCATTCCCACAATACCGACTTTTATCTTCTTCATCTCCGCTTCCTTTGAAGATGCCTGCAAGAGATTTGAAAACGCCATGCCTTTCTGACATAGACAAGCAAAGCCCTGCCTGATTCCGATTGC
>JBQNBA010000026.1:0-15451 GCA_052170175.1 Sphaerochaetaceae bacterium
AAAGAATACTTTGACAGCTTTATCTGATGATTGACGGCTTTATATGATGATTGACAGCAGGTGCTTCACAAAGGCGGCGATTCGATTCGCCGAGCTTATGGACATGCTTTCATTGACTGTATGCACGTCCCTGAGATCGGGGCCGATTGAAACAGAGTCCATGCCCTTGATCTTGCTGTTGATTATCCCGCATTCAAGCCCCGCGTGTATCGCTGTCACAACCGGCTTCTTGCCGGTCAGCTCCTCCCATGCCTTTGCGCAGAAGCGTGCGAGGGCTGAATCCGGGTTGGGGTCCCACGCTGGGTAGCCGTTCCCTGTCTCCGCTTTTGCGCCGCTTGTGGACAGAATCGTCGCCATCCGCTCCGAGGCGGCATCGCGCTGGCTCTCCACGTTGGATCTCTGGCTCGTCAGAACTTCAATTCTCTCGCCGGCGGTTTTCACGATGGCTAAATTGCAAGAAGTCTGAACGATGCCCGGTATTGTCTTGCTGAATGCAAGAACGCCATGAGGCGCCATGAAAAGGCTATCGATGAAAGCCTTTGAGTCCCTCTCCGGGAAGGCATCTGATGCCGGCTCATCCTTTATGACGATCTGCATGCCGGGCTCTTCAACATTGTTTTCCGCTTTCATTGTCTCTGCAAGCCGCGCAAGCGATGACTTGATATCAGGGATGTTCTCTTTCCTGGCCATGAACAAAGCCCTGGCCTCCGCCGGGATGGCGTTGTGCTTGGTTCCGCCGTCGAAGCTTGAGAGCCTGTAATCAAAGCTCTTGCCCATCATATGGAGCATCCTTGCAGCGACTTTAATCGCATTCGCCCTCTGGAGGTGAATCTCCCCTCCGCTATGCCCGCTGCGAAGCCCGTGAATCTCAAGGCTCAGTCCTGCCCAGTCGCCGCAGACCGGCTTCTTCTCCGCAGTGAAGACAGCTTTCACATCGGAGCCGCCTGCGCAGCCTATGTATATGACCCCTTCTTCCTCGCTGTCTAGGTTTATCATCTTCCTCGCCTTTACCAAATCAGGGTCAAGCCCGTAGGCTCCGGAAAGCCCCACCTCTTCGTTGACCGTGCAGATTCCTTCAAGCGGCCCGTGCTTGCATTCCCTGTCAGTGAATATGTCCATCATCAGGGCTATCGCTATTCCGTTGTCCGCCCCCATCGAAGTGTCTTTTGCATGCAGGACATCGCCCTCCTGCACCAGCTCGATCGGATCCTTTGAGAAGTCGTGTCTGGAGCCGGGCTTCTTGACGCAGACCATATCCATATGCCCTTGAAGCGCCACTGCCGGAGCGTTTTCGTACCCTGGTGTCGCCGGCGCATACAGCACAACATTTCCCGTCTCGTCAACAGCGTATCTTATTCCGTTGCTGTCGGCCCATTCGGTTATGAAAGCCCTTATGCCCGCCTCGTTTCCCGATTCCCTTGGGATTTTGGCTATCTGCTTGAAAAAATCCAATGCCGGCATGAATTCCTCCTAGAAATTGTTCCTTATCAGCTTTCCTTTGACCAGAACGCCTTTTATATTGAAGGCATCGTCAAATATCGTTATATTCGCCGTTTTTCCCGGAATCAAAGACCCTATATCCCTGAATCCGTAGATGCGGGCCGGATTTGTGCTGGCCATCTGCACAGCGTCCTCCAGAGGGATTCCCCAGCTGTCCATGTTGCTGACCGCCTTTATCAGAACCAAGGCGGATCCGGCGAAAAGCTTCGGGTTTCTGGCCATGACCCACACCCCTTCGTCAGACATCATCACCTTCATCCCGTTTGCTATCAGCTCGCCGCTTTTCTGCTTGGTCGGCTTGAGGCTGTCGGTGACAAGCACGATGTTCTCCTTAGGTTTCTCGCGGACAAGAAGCTTGACCAATTCGGGGTGGACATGAACGCCGTCCGCTATTATCTCGCAGCACATGTCCTGCTCTATCATGACCGCTCCGATGGCTCCGGGGTTCCTATGATGCAGCGGACTCATGGCATTGAAGCAATGGGTGGAGTGCACTATTCCGCATTGAATTCCCTCCATTATGTTCTCGTAGGTCGCATCAGTATGGCCGGCAAGCAGAACGATGCCCTTTTTTGTTGCTTCAAGCGCAAGATCACGCATGCCTTTCAGCTCTGGAGCCACCGTCATGCAGACGACTTTGCCTTCTCCTGTCTTTATGAGATCGTGGAGCAGGTCAAGGCTGACAGGCTGGAGGCCTTTCGGATCCTGCCCGCCTATCCGCTTGGGGCTGATGAAAGGCCCTTCAAGGTTTATGCCCCGGATGACAGCGCCTTTCTCATGGCCCATTGCCTTGGCTATGGCCTTCTCGGCCTTCTTCATCTTGTCAAGCTCCTGGGTGTATATGGTAGGCAGGAAATCCGTCACCCCATAGTCAGCCAGAATCTCGCTCATATTGAGGATTGAGTCGCTGTCGCAGTCTTCTGTGCCGAACCCGCCGATTCCGTGGATGTGGGTATCAACAAGACCCGGCACTATGGTGCAGCCTTCCGCATCAATTCTCTGCGCATCGGAAGGGAAGCGCTTCTGAGACATCCTGGACATGTAGAACATATCGGCGACCTTCCCATCGCCGTCTATGAAAACACCGCAGTTCGGGATAACGGCTATCCCATTCATTACAGTTGCGTTCATGAGAATCGTTTTATCGCTCATGGTTAAACGATAATGCCATGGCATGAAAAAATCAAGCTTGCCATGAATGCGCCGGCCGGGAATCCGGCATCAGCTTTCCGAAAAAAGGGAATATCGAGTTTTTGCTTAAGACAAATGAGAACAGCAAGAGCCGTCACGATGGGTGGTTTCTGTTTTAAAAGCACTGTCCGGAGCATATTATTTCATTTGACTTGAAACTTCTTTAGCGTTATTATGATTATGTCCCATTATGCGTGTTATGCCATGGGACTATTTGTTTAATGAGGAGACAAACTTGCTGAATCGCGAGTCAATTCCATCTATAACTTTTTACGATCAGGACTTTGTCGATTTGTACGACAGGTCTTGGGTGAAGATAGACGAACAATGGGCTGCGGGAACTCCGGAGAACGGATACGAGGGTTCGTATCTTTCGTATCCTGATCAGAAATGCTTCGATCAGCTGGAAGCCTGCGTGAACTCTCTTTTCCTTAACTACAGCAATGTCCAGTACTCCCCTTATGCCATGGTCGATTATTTCTACTCCAAGCAGGAGGAGAGCGGAGCCATCAGGGGACGCTACAGCATAGAGAACGGCCAGCCCGTTTGCTCGGAGAGCAATCCTGAGGGGCTTGCGCTTCCACTGTTCGCCTACATAGAGTACGTGTTCTACCACAAGGTGGGCAATAAGAAGCGGCTCAAGGAGATTGTGCCGATTCTGGAAAAGTATTTCGGCTGGGTCACCGCGACCTTTCAGAAGGAGAACGGGCTTTGCCATGTCCCCATTGAAGCCTGCCATACCGGCAACCTTCCCAGGGAAAGCGCCTATTACCCTGTGGACTTCAATGCGATGATAGCGCTCAATGCGCTTTACATGTCGATGATAGGCGATATCCTGAACGACAAGGAGCTGAGCTTCCGCTTCAAGAGGCTGTATTTCTCATACAAGACAAGAATCAGCAACCTGATGTGGGACCCTGACAGGCAGTTTTACTTTGATCTTGACGAATCAGGACATCGTACCGACTTGATTCACATCGGCGGATACTGGACGATGCTTGCGGAGATTCCAAACGACGAAAGGGCTTCGTCCATGATTGCCATGCTGAAGGACTCCGAGCAGTTCGGAACAGACAACCCCTTCCCCTGTCTGCCCGCCTCATCGCCGCATTTCAGCGAGGACGGGGATGGATTCTGCGGTGCGGTGCTTCCGATATACACCTATCTCGTCATAAAAGGGCTGGAGAAATACGGGGAGTTCATATTCGCGCGAGAATGCGCCATACGGAATCTTTACTTCATTCTGGACACCCTTAGCCCCGAAGAGGGCAAGTCCGGAGAGCTGTGGGAGGCCTATCTTCCCAACAAGGAAGGGGCGCCCAAGGTTTCAGGGGGGGATGGGTTCCCCAGGCGCAGGCTGCTTTCAGGTGTCTGCATAGTCTCGATAACCCTTATGATAGAGAACATAATAGGGTTCGATATCTCTCTGCCCCGGAAGACTGTTTACTGGACAGTTCCCGACCTTGAGTGCATGGGCATTTCGGGGCTTTCGCTTAAGAAAAACATGATAACAGTCCTGGCCAGCAGGAATGCCCGTGGGTGGGAGATACGGCTGGAGAGCGAGAAGCTGTACTATTTCACAATCGAGATTCTTAATGAGCGCAAGAAGAAAACGCTTCCCATACCAAGCGGAAAGTGCTCGATGCTTATAGATAAACTGTAATGAGCTGGATTGGAAAGATAATCGGAGGAACGCTGGGCTTCATGATAGGCGGCCCGCTCGGACTTGTGGCCGGGGCTGCGCTCGGGCATCTTTTTGATAAAAGCTCCGAAATGACGGAGGGTGAAGGCCCTTATGGAGTGGAGAAGCCTCAGAGTAAGTACTACGGGCAGCCCACGGCAAGCGAATCCGAGAAAAGGCAGATGGTATATTTCGTCAGCGTGTTCTCCATGCTTTCCAAGCTTTGCACTGCCGATGGCGCCGTGAACCAGCGCTCAAAGGCCCGGGTGGAGAGATTCATACAGGAGAACATGGGCGGCAATCCCCAGGCGGTTCAGCTGGCCCGCAACATATTTGAAGAAGCCCTCAGAAGCGAGTATTCGTTCGAAAGCTTCGCCGTGCAGTTCTACAGTTACTTCGGCGGAGACACCAACATGCTTGTAACGATGATGCACATGCTGTTTCAGGTTTCAATGGCAGACGGCATGATGACTGACGGGGAGGCAAGGCTCATAGACAGCGCCGGAGTGGTGTTCCGCTTCTCATTCTTCACAATGGACAGCTTCAAGCGCCAGTACCAGTTCCATACCGCATCTTCCGGGTATTCTTACAATGCAGGCGGTTATAGAGAGCAGACCGTTCGATCCGGGGCGTCTTCGCATGCCTACGATGTGCTTGGCCTGTCCCCGGATGCTTCTGATGAAGAGATAAAGAAAGCTTACCGCAAGCTCAGCATAGAGTACCACCCCGATATGGTGGCATCGAAGGGGCTTCCTGAAGAGTTCTCCAGATTTGCAACTGAAAAGTTCAAGGAAATCAGCGCTGCATATCAGGAAATAAAGAAAGAGCGGGGGCTGAAATAAGGCTCTTCACGGATTTCTGTGGGATGCCTTTCCCAATCACCGCATCACGCAATCACTGCATTACGCAATCGCTGCGTTCCAGAATCACTGCGTCACTGGATTGTGGTTCTCCCGCGCATTGAGCGAGCCAGCGTCAATCTGTCCGCATATTCCAAATCCCCGCCTATCGGCAATCCGGATGCAAGGCGCGTTATGACAAGACCCTCGCATTTGGAAAAGAGGCTTTTTATGAAAAGGGCGGTGGTGTCGCCCTCATCGGTCGGATTTGTGGCTATTATAAGCTCCTTGAAGCTTCCTTCCGCTACGCGTTTCTCCAGAGATGCGAAGCTGAGCTGCTGAGGCCCTATTCCTTCAAGCGGGTTAATCGCCCCTCCCAGCACATGGAAGAGGCCGTTGTAGACTCCGCTGGAGGCTATTGTGACAACGTCCTGTGGCTGCTCCACTATGCAGAGCAGGCTTGCATCCCGCGTATGGTCGGAGCAGTATTCGCATGGGTCTGCTTCTGTGTAGCTCCCGCATATGCTGCAGGGTCTGATTCTGTCCTGTATTGAGGCTATCTGCTCTGCCAGCGTCTTGTTGAACAGCGCATCTGTCTTTATCAGGTGGTAGGCCAGCCTTGCTGCGGTCTTGGGCCCTATCCCGGGGAGCCGCGAGAGATTTCTAGCCAGTTCTTCTATCGCTGTCATATCTGCATGCCCGCCAGGCTGGAGCGTGCCTGCTCCAGGGCTTTCGATTTCACTTCCAGTATGGCGCTGTTGACGGCCGAGGCCAGAAGCACCTCCGCCATCTGAACATTGTCGGCGTTGAATATGGATGGATCTATCTTGATGCTCGTCACTTCGAAATCGCAGTTCATCTTGACCTCTGCAAGCCCCGCTCCGGATGTCCCGGTGACGATGATGCCTTTAAGCTGTTCCTGCATCTCGCGGGCTTTCTGGTTAAGCCCCTGCAGGTTCTTCATCATTTCAAATGGATTCATTCCCTTGTTCCTCCGAACATCGTTTCAATCAGGTTCTCTGTCGGATCCTTCGCTTGCGCTTCTTCATGCCGGACAGTTCCATTCGCCTCTGCCGCTGATGCCCGCAGAACCAGCTCTCCTGTGAAAGACAATTCTCGCTTGAAGAGCTCCTTGAGACCTTTGATGTTATTTTCGGCATTTCTGAGTGCAAATTCAGAGCTAAAATCGATGTATACGACATTGTTTTCAGAATGCAATGTTCGCACTTGCTTCATTATAAGGAACATCGAAGGGTCGTTATCTCCCGAGAATTTCACAAGTCTGTCCAGCTCCGGCTTTCCAATGCCGGACAGCGGATGCGGGAATTCCTCCGGCGGTGCCTTCCCGAAGCTTTCCTTGGACAGGATATCTTCCTCCAGCTCCGGCTGGTTCAAGCTTGATTGCGGCAAGGGGCTTTCTTCCTGTTGCTGCCGCCGCATCTCTGAAAATCCGGGCGCAGCAATTTCGGGTTTGCCGGATGAAGATTCTTTCTGTTCCAAAATGATGTCGTTGTCCGATTGGGCTTCTTCGCTTTCGCCGGAGGCTTCATGCGGCGAGGCGTGGCTCTTATCGCTTGGGATGTTGTCCGGGTCAAGGTCAGGAAGCCTTCGGAGCTGCGGATTGGTCGGCGACAGCTTGCCTTGGAGCATATCGTTCTTAAGCCTTGTAAGCTGCTCCATTATTATTGTGTTGGAAGCCATGTATCTCAGGGTGTTCATGCGGCTGATGGCAAGCTCAAGCTCAAAGCGCGGATTAAGGGAGTATCGTATATCCCTGTAAAGCCCGAGGAACATCGAGAGCCCTGTTTCAAGCTGCTCTTCGCTGTAAGCCTCCCTGACCTCCTTTGGGAAAGCCTCGACCTGCTCCCCCAGCACCGATTCGCTTGTTATGCCTTTTCTTATGAGCAGCAGCGCTCTGAAATAATCAGCCATATCCCTTATGCATTGCTCAACGCTGACCCCGCGCTGCAATAGGGTCTGGAGCTGCTCCATCGCCGTGGCCTTCTTGCCCTTGAGCACGCTTTGCATTATCTCGTTCAGACTGTCAATGCCGGCAAGCCCAAGCTTTGTGCGTATCTTCTCAAGCGTGATTTCTCCATTGGAGAACGAAACAACCTGGTCAAGCAGGGTATATGCATCCCGCATCGCTCCGGTTGATTCCTTTGCTATCCAGAAAAGCGCCTGATCCTCCGCCTTCACGCCTGTTTCGTCGCATGCTTCCTTTAGAAGCCTTTTTATCGTTTCTATGTTGAGCAGCTGGAAGTTGAATTGCTGGCATCTTGAACGTATTGTGGCGGGGACTTTCTGCGTCTCTGTCGTGGCGAATATGAACACAACGTATTCAGGGGGCTCTTCGATTGTCTTGAGCAGCGCATTGAAGGCGCTGTTTGACAGCATATGGACTTCGTCTATTATGTATATCTTGTACCGAGAGCTCTGAGGGGGGAATGATATCTCGTCCTTTATGTTCCTTACATCGTTAACGGATGTGTTGCTGGCTCCGTCTATCTCGATGACGTCCGGGCTGCAGCCTTTTGTTATCTCAATGCAGTTTGAGCAGGTCCCGCAGGGGTGTCCGGTAGGGCCGTTCTCGCAGTTTATCGCCTTGGCCAGCAGGCGTGCCGTCGTGGTCTTGCCTACACCACGCGGGCCGCTGAAAAGATATGCGTGGGCTATCCTGTTCTGGGCTATGGCGTTTGTGATGGTTGATATCACGAACTCCTGCCCCGCCACCGCCTCGAATTGCTGGGGGCGTTTTCTTGTAGCTGTCACTTCATATGCCATGCTCTGCTCCGTTGAGGAAGTATAGCATATATCCGCTTAAAAAAAAGGCTCTTCATGGGGATTTATGTGGGATGCTTTCCCCAATCCTTTATCTTGGCGAATCAAGACAGGATTGCTTTTGTGATTGAATGCAGCGATTCCCGACCCCTCCGCTTATGCAGGCTTGGACACCATCTTGACCTTGCCCTGCGCAAGACAGGTTGCGCACCAATCTGACAGAATGCATCAGAGTGCATCCGAGAGTGCATCAGAGAACGCATAAGAGAACGCCATAGTCCCGCGAGTGTCAATCCCGCAGAAATCCGTGAAGAGCTAAAAAAAACGGAGACAAATCGCCTGCATCACATCAGCATTCCACTTGCCGCTGCTGTCTTCCGACCCTGACGGGGTTGGGTGGCGCTGATTGCGCAGAATCTGTCTCCGACGGAGAGAGAGGGATTTGAACCCTCGAAGCCTTTTGAGCTTACACGACTTCCAATCGTGCACCTTCGACCACTCGGACATCTCTCCAGCGCTGCTGATCCGCTTTTATCCTGACGGAGAGAGTGGGATTCGAACCCACGGTACGGACAAGCCGTACAACGGATTTCGAGTCCGTCTCCTTCGACCACTCGGACATCTCTCCAGGATGAGACCAAGAGGATTTGAACCTCCGACCCTCAGATCCGCAATCTGATGCTCTATCCAGCTGAGCTATGATCTCATTCGCTTGGCGGTCAAATCAAGCAGGGACTATTTTAGTTGTTGTTATGCTTCGTGTCTAGTGGTGCTTGCGTCTATGCGTCCGATATCTCTGCCTGATCTCTGCCTGTCGGCTCTGGAGATTATCGGAGTCGCCGCCGCTGAATCAATCATGCACCACGCAGGAATCCTTTCCCTTCGCTTTCGCCATGTAGAGCGCTTGGTCGGCATTTGCGAAAGCCTGCGAATATGTGATGTGATTCGTTCCATTGCCGATGTATATGCCTACGCTTATTGTAAGCCTGAATCCCCTCTCTTTCTGGCAGACGGCCGTCACTCTTTCTCTGAAATCCTCAAACAAGCTGACAAGAGCGGCTCTTGCGCTGAACTGCTTGAACAAGATAAGGAATTCGTCTCCTCCGATTCGTCCTGCAATGACCTTGTCGCTTTCAAGCGCTTGGATTTCCTTCCCTATCAGCTCTATGACAAGATCTCCGTTGCTGTGGCCATAAGCATCATTTATGCTCTTGAAGCCATCGATGTCTATTATCGCCAAGCTCCAATTCTCCGGCAGGTTCCTGCGATTGATGAACTCCTTGGCCTTGGTTTCGATGGCGGACTTGTTTGAAAGTCCGGAAAGACTGTCTGTGACTGAGATTCTCTTTAGCTTCTCTTCGGCCAGAAAGCTTGACACCCGCAGTTCATAGATAGGCAGGCACGACACCTGGGAGAAGAGAACCGCAGCGAATACGGTGAAGATATCATGGCTTGCCGCCGCAGGAGCCTTGAACATGAGCGTTAGGATTATATCCAGAAGCCCGAACCCTATTGAGATAAAGATGACATAGCGTTGCTTCATTATAAGAAGCGCCGGAAGAATCATTATGAACAAAGGGAAAAGAGCATCGGGATCATTGGGGAAGGGGAATACGCCTATCACCATCAGATTTGACAGCACATATATATAGAATAAGGCGCATAGCCATTGAATCAGCTTGAAGCTTGGATTCTTTTTCCTTCTGATCTGCCATGAAACAGCAGCGAATGCGGTCATCATCGGCAGCAGAGGGCTGTATTCACGTGAGAAATGCCAGGTAGGCACGATAAGCGGCGTTATCAGAAGCATCAGAAGAGAAATCAGCCATCCGGCGGCAGAAGCCAGGAAAAGGGTGTTTATATTGTATTGCGCTATTTCGCTCTTTGCATTTGCAAAATAATCGCTGCGTTTTGCTATATTGCTTTTGATGCTGTCTACAAAGCCACCGGTTTGGTTCATTGCAATCCCCATTTTGCACTGAATTTCACTTACAAATATACTGCATTGGCAGGAATTTGTCATGTGATATCAAATGTGCGCGATTCCTGTGTGTGATTCCTGAACGATTCTTGAGTGATTTCCGAGTGATTCCCGCTCCTGCTTGAATCAGGGCATGGCATTGAAACGAAAACTGCCACGCTTCATGCATGGCAGTCGGTTTATCGGAGAGACGGGGATTCGAACCCCGGAACCCGTTACCAGGTTAACTCCTTAGCAGGGAGCCCGATTCGGCCACTCTCGCATCTCTCCAAAGCGATTATCGCTTCGATGTCCTAGCGGAGAGAGAGGGATTCGAACCCCCGGAGGCTTGCGCCTCAATAGTTTTCAAGACTACCTCCTTCGACCGCTCGGACATCTCTCCAGTGGTACTCACTATATTGTTTGGTTTCTGATTTGTCAACACCAGATTGTCAACACCAGACTATGTGAATCGTCCCGCTGGAGAATCCGGCGAATTCCTGCTCCAGCTGTTCTTTGCAAGCAATCGGCACCTTCGCCTTGACTATCACCTCGCTTCCGAAATCCTCGCTTGCATCCATGGCATCGAAGCTTTCCAGGATTCTCATTACGCCTTGGTGCAGTTCATAGCCTGTCGTGATGCGCACAAGGGCTCTGGGCGTGTATTCCTCGGTTTGGATTCCTGCCAGAGCAGCCTTTGCGCTATCGCCGTATGCCTTCACCAGCCCGCCTGTTCCCAGCAGGATTCCGCCGAAGTACCGTGTTATAGTAAGCCCTATGTTGGTTATCCCGCTTCCCTTAAGAACCTCCAGAGCAGGCCGTCCCGCAGTGTTTCTGGGCTCCTTGTCATCGCTCATGGAGAACTGGGTTCCTATGACGGCGGCGTGAACTACATGACGTGCCCCCGGATTCTCTGCCCGCGTTCTCGCAATCGCCGCTTTCAGCGCCTCGAAGCTGTCGCAGTAGAAAGCGCTGGCGATGAACTTGGATTTCTTTACCTCCAGTGTTGCTGTGAACGATGATGCCGGAACTATCATAGATGAATCTTATCACAAAAACGATTGAATGCTGCTCTTATTCGTCCGGCTCCAGTCTTGTGAACCGCAGCGACAGCATCTTTTTGTCATCGAATACCGATTCCACTGAAAAATCCAGTCCTTCCATGGCCGCAGGAAGCCAATAGCGGTCATCCTCCCACATCTTGTCGAACGGGATTTCAGAGACCTTGCACCAGAATGGCCGAGCCTCCGGCGTTTCCGCCATATCGCCTGAATACGCCTCCGAGAAATACACATTGCCCTTCAAGGTCGTGCCATCGGTGAACTGAAACCTGAGACGCCCCGCCAGCCTCGCTTCGGAGATAAAAAGCCCCGTTTCCTCCCGGTACTCCCTGACGGCCGCCTCAACGGCGGTCTCCTCTGCCTCGATATGGCCCCCGGGGGCGTTGACCAGCCCTCTCCCAAGGCCCGTCTTCTTGTCAATCAGCAGGACTTCGCGCTCTCCTGATTCAGAGGTTCTGAACAGATACGTTATGACGCAGCTCTGCTGGGCTTCCCAGTTATCCCAGTCGATATCGGAGACAGACGATGGAATGACAGGCTTTTCCTGCTCCGGCTCTGTCAGCAGCTCCGGATGCTCCTTCGCATAGCAGGCATCGCAGATGTTTCCGTCCGAGCCTATGATTTCAGACCATTTCAACGAGGCTCCGCATTCAGGGCAATGAAGCCGGAAAGGCCATAGACGCTTTCTTGCTGCGAATATCATCAGCACGAAGACGGCAAGGGAGACGAAAGCCAGATACGGGGAGAGGCCTCGGGTCAGCACCAGCACAAGACTGACCTCATACAGCAGGGCGACGAAGGCAAGACCCAGCGTGGCCATGCGCTTCTGCCGGGAACGGGGAAGATATTTTCTCTGGGACAGGTTCAAGATGATTATGAGAAGGAGAAACCACAGATAGTTCTCTGCAGCCTTTTCAAGGATTTCATGAAGAGTCATGGACAAAGCCTCCTGAGCAAGACAGATGATACCATAATGCGCCTCACAAAGGGAATCAATCAATGCATGGGGGCAATCATCATTGACGGCGCAGGCGGAATGCGGATTCATGTCAGGACAATTGCGCGAGACGGAATGCGGATTCATGTCAGGTCAATTGCGCGAGACAGAATTTTGGGGTATTCTTATGCTGCGATGTCAAGCATTGATTCAGACAAGATGACAGATGATTTTCTCAAGAGCCTGGGATTCCCATCAATCGAAATACATCAGGCCTTCTCGCATTTCGATTTCACAAGACCGGGGAGGCGTGTGCTTCTTATCGGGCCGATGGGGTCGGGCAAGAGCGAGTTTGCCGCAAAGGTCTGGCGCGATGCAGCAGTGGCGCAGAAGAAGAGCGATTTGATAAAGACCTTCACCGCCACAGGCCCAGCAGACAGGCGAAAGGTGTTCTTTGTCCGCAGCGACCTTGACAAGACACGGTTCGAGGATTATCCGATTGATGCGTTGCCGTACCGCGGAGGCTATGTGAGATGCGGGGACAACATAGCCAGGATAAAGGATTCCTTCGGTCTGGAGCAGGTCCTTTTTGACAATCCTGAATTCGGCACATTCATAATCGATGAAGCTTCGTTCTTTGATGAGCGCATGGCCTATGTCGTCCGCAAGCAGAGCCTTGAGCGAGGGGTGATGTTCATATTCCCGACCCTCATACTGAATTTCAGGAAAGACATATTCAATTCCACCGCCCGCCTTATACTGGAGATGGCGACTGATGTGATTCCTCTGACCGCTTACTGCGATCATCCGGAATGTCTTCGTGACGCCTTCTACACATACCGTTACTATAGCATTTCGGGCAAAGAATGCCCGGCTCTTTACTTTGACCCGCTTATCGTCGTGGGGGGTGATAAGGACAAGTCCGGCTCGTGGTCGCCGAATTACTGCGCCAGATGCGATGTCCACCATTATCTTCCGGGCAAAGAGTACACTTTCTTCACCCTCAAGCCATTGGGCGAGGAGGCGGTGAAAGGCAATGCAGGCCCTCTGCGGGACGAGCTTTCCCGGCTGAATGCGGACAAAAAGCGCTCAATGCTCTTCAAATCGCTTAAGGAGCGCAGCGATGACGGTGAAGGTGATATATGCCTGAACTCCGTCCTGCCTGATTTCATAGCGGAGAAGGCGCTTAGCTATCTGGTGTGCGAGCAGAACCTGCTGTCGGAGGAGATGGTGGTGAAGCTGGCGGCAGAGCTGGAGCTTAACAAGGAGTATCTAGGGAAGATTCTCTCCGACAATGGGAGAACGGTGGATTTTGAACAGCGGTTCCTTTTCTGATATTAAGCAAAATATGCGGCGCATAAAGACATGAAGCATGAAGCATACAAAAAGGCTATAAAGAGGCGGATAAAGAAGAGAGCCGTCGCAGAGCTGTGATTCGTTTATCAAGGAGGTTTCCATGATTGATAACAAGGTTTTAGAGAGCATAAGGACAAGGCGGAGCATAAGGGCGTTTCAACCTGACCAGATAAAGCCACAGGAGCTTGAAGCGGTGCTGGAGGCGGGCAAATGGGCGGCAAGCGGCATGGGCGCCCAATCCCCGGTGTTCGTTGCGGTTCAGAACCGTGCGATACGCGATGAGCTTTCCAGACTGAATGCCGGGATTCTGGGTTCATCGGGCGACCCGTTCTACGGAGCGCCGACAGTCATTGTCGTCTTTGCAGACACAAGCAGGTCCACTTATGTGGAGGATGGAGCCCTTGCGATAGGAAACATGCTGCTGGCCGCTCATTCCATCGGGCTTGGCTCCTGCTGGATTCACCGTGCCCGTGAGGTGTTCCAGTCGCCGGAGGGCAAGGCTTTGATGCGCAAGTGGGGCATTCCCGATGGCTATGCCGGAATCGGCCACTGCATACTTGGGTATGCAAAAGGAGAGCCCGGAGCTGGCAAGCCACGGAAAAGCGATTATGTCGTGATGGTCTGATTTCGCGGCTGGTTTTTAGGATTCTCTGTTTCTGGTCACAGTGATTGCTGTGGGCGTGATATCAAAAGAAGCAAAAGGAAGCAAATGCAAATGCTGTGGAATGCAAAGAACGGACACGTCAGGATTGACGATTCAGACATGAGCTATGTTTCTTTCGGATATGGCGAAAAAGCATTTGTTCTGCTGCCCGGATTGTCTGACGGATTGGCAACTGTGCGAGGAAAGGCGCTGCTCCTGTCAAGACCATATAGGATGTTTTTTAAGAAATATACTGTTTACATATTCAGCAGAAAAAACGATATGCCGGCGGGATATGCTATTCGAGATATGGCGAATGACCAAGCAACGGCCATGAAAGCGCTTGGCATGCAAAGCGCTGCTGTGATGGGGGTATCCGAAGGCGGGATGATTGCTCAGTATCTCGCAATTGACCACCCCGACTTGGTTGAAAAGCTGATTGTCGCTGTTTCCGCCCCTCGGGTTAATGAGAAGATTCAGAGCTGCGTCAGCAAGTGGATTGAATTTGCAACGCAGGGAAATCACAAGCAGCTGATGATAGACACGGCAGAAAAAAGCTATTCTTCGGAATACTTGAAGAAATATAGAAAAATATATCCTGTCATCGGGTTTATTGGGAAGCAATCCAGCTACGAGAGATTTCTGGTTAATGCCAACGCAATTCTTCATTTTGATGCACTGCAGGACTTGAAAAGAATTATTTGCCCTACGCTGATTATTGGCGGTGAATGCGATGAAACGGTGGGAATAGATGCCTCCTATGAGATGAGAGAGCAGATTGCGGGAAGCAAATTATATGTGTACAAAGGGCTAGGTCATGCTGCTTATGAAGAAGCGGATGATTTCAACGAACGAGTTTTCCGCTTTCTCGAAACGGAGTGACAGCCAGAATCCCTGTTTCACTATCTGTTTCACTATAATGACTATGGAAACACAATACGCGCAAAGCCGTCGCAAACAGGATTGCGGGGCATTGTTTGACAGGAGAATCGGAGAGGAACATTTGAAAACGGCCCCTTTTGAACGGCCTTTCGCCGGAGCTGGAGCCGTGGCTCTACTGGCAGGAAAGCTCCTTGGCCGCCTTGTACACACGATTCACCAGCTCCGGTATCTTGTCGATATCGATGCTTGAGAAAGCCAGTCTTATGTGATGGTCGTCAAGGCGTATCACGCCTGCCTCGTATTTGTCCAGAAGGAGCTGGCGGAGCTGCTCTGCATCACAGCTGCACCGGAAAGCCATGAAATAGCCGCTGTTGAATGGAAGCGGAGCAAGGCAGTCCTCGTCCTTATGCTCTTCGAGCCGCTTTTTAAGCTCATGGTAGCGCTTCTCTATCTTGTCGATGCCCTCTTGCTTGCAGGTCTTGTAATCCGGGCTGGACATTCCTTTGAGCAGGATGTTCTGCCCCGGCGTGGTGCAGCTGGACAGCGTTCCTCGTATCGCGCCCATGGTCTTCTGCATCAAGGCCGTGTATTTCGCATCGTCAAAACCTTTGCACCCGTAT
>JBQNBA010000027.1:0-15406 GCA_052170175.1 Sphaerochaetaceae bacterium
TCAATCTCCGCTTTGGAAGCAGTCCTTACTAACTGGGCGAAGCTCTCTTTTGTCACAGAAAAAGCCTCAGCCTTGCCGCCTATCCGTGATATCTCAACCTTGTCTATGCGGTCACCCTGCCTTATGGAATTCACAACCTTCTGACCCTCGACAACGTGTCCGAATATGGAGTGCTTCCCATCAAGCCACGGCGTAGGCACATGGGTGATGAAGAACTGGCTGCCGTTTGTTCCGGGCCCGGCATTCGCCATGGACAGGACGCCGGGCTTGTCGTGCTTCAAGGAAGGCGCAAATTCATCAGGGAAATTATAGCCCGGTCCGCCGGTTCCGTTGCCAAGAGGGCAGCCCCCTTGAATCATGAAGTCAGCTATCACCCGATGGAACCTCAGGCCATCGTAGAAAGGCTTGCCCGGATTGCCGGAATTCAGCACGCCCTCGGCAAGACCAACGAAATTCGATACTGTCATTGGAGCTTTCTCGTACTCAAGCGACAGAACAATCTGCCCTCTTTTAGTGCTTATGACGGCATAAAGCCCCTCGTTATCCTTATAACTCATATATCCACCTTGATTTTAAAACAAAATATCCTTAGAAATCATCGCCAAACAAGCTTCCGTCTGGCTTGAAAAGCTGGTATATCCTCTCCAGCTCATCGGCGCTTTTGTAAGGAATCTGAACCTTCCCTTTCACAAGGCTGCCCTTTATCTCAACGCGTGTGCCGACCACTGAAAGGAACCTTTCCTCCACCTCGGACACATCGGAATCCCTGGCGGCCTCCTGCTGAGCGGATGTATCCTCATCACCCTGAACAGCGATTCTCTTGCCTTTGTTCAGCTCTGCTGCAAGCCGCTCCGTCTGCCTCACGTTAAGGCCATCGGTCAGAATCTTGGCAAACAAAATCTGCTGGTCGGCAGGATTGATGACAGAAAGCAAAGCCCTTGCATGCCCCGCCGATATGGTTCCCGACTGAATAGCTTCCTGCATCTTGGACGGAAGCTGGAGAATTCGGATGCTGTTGGCGATTGCAGAACGGCTTTTCCCCACTCTTTCTGACAGTTCTTCTTGTGTAATTTCTTTCTCTGTAAGGAGATATCTATAAGCCTTGGCTTCTTCCACAGGATTCAGGTCTTCCCTCTGGATGTTTTCTATCAAAGAAACCTCAAGCCGCTCAACATCATCCAAATCACGAAGAATGACGGGAACGGTTCTAAGCCCAGCCTGCTTTGCCGCCCTGTATCTCCGCTCCCCGGCTATGATTGAGTACTTCCGGTCGGTGACCTTCTCTACAATCAAAGGCTGTATGATGCCGTTGGCCTTTATAGATGCCGCCAATTCTGAAATTGCACCGGAATCGAAGTTTTTCCTAGGCTGGTTTGGATTAGGATGAACAAAATCTATATTGACCTCAAGAATCCTGCCCGTTTTGTCGTCAGCAACCTCACCCAAGCTCTTTTCATTCTGAAACTCATATGAATAATCATCAAGCAGGCTGCTTATGCCCTTGCCAAGTCCATGTTTCTTGTTACCTTGCACGATCAATCACCTCCTTTGCCAATTCCCTGTAGGCTTTTCCTCCGCTGCATGAGTTATCATAGACATTTATCGGAAGCCCATGGGACGGCGCTTCGCTGAGACGCACATTCCTTGGTATCTTGGTTTCAAAAACAAGCTTATCGAAGTAGTTCGATATATCCTCGACAACCTCATTGCAAAGATTTGACCTCTTGCTGTACATCATGAAGCCGATTCCCAAGATCGCTATATCAGGATTAAGGCTCTTCTTGACGTTGGCGATGGTGCGCATCAGAAGATTCAGACCTTCCATTGCGAAGTATTCGCATTGCATCGGGATGAACACGTACTGCGTCCAAGCCAATGCGTTCATTGACAGAATCCCAAGATCCGGCGGACAATCCACGAAAATGAAGTCGTACATCGAATCGAATTCAGCAAGCGCCTTCTTCAAGTAAAAATTTCTATTGTCCACGCTGGCAAGTTCAATATTCAGTCCAGCGAGGTTTATGCCCCCGCTGAGGCAGAAGAGGTTGGCAACCGCCGTATTCTGGACAAATCCATCATCTTTCCCATTAACCATAAGTTCGTAAGTGCCCGGAAGCATCGAATCCGCAGACACCGCACTGGAGAGGTTCCCCTGCGAGTCAATGTCAACCAGCAGAACCTTATACCCCATGGAAGCGATAATGGAGCCGATATTGACAGCAGCGGTGGTTTTTCCCACCCCGCCTTTCTGGTTCAGGAATATAATCTTTTTTGCTACCATGCACCTATAATAAAATAAGAGCGATAAATTGTCGAGGTTTTATTGACGGCAAGGGGCAAGTAGATTAAATTATCCATACAGGAGAAAAACATGGAAAAGAAAATAATAGAAGCGCTCAACTCTATTCGCTCCTCCTTGCAAAACGATGGAGGGGATATTGAGTATCTGGGACTTGATGGCTATACGGTCAAGGTCAAGATGCACGGAAGCTGCGCCCATTGCGCCTTTCAGGAGATGACCTTGAAGGACGGCATCCAGAACTATCTGAGAAGCTACATCAACGAAAAGCTAGAAGTGATAAACGTGAAAGACGAAGACTGAATTGTTTCACGTGAAACAAAACGCAAAAGGCTGCAAGAACCGTTTCTGTGCGGCCTTTTCTTTTTTTAGCTGGAAATCAGCTGAAAGACAGAAACCCGCCAAAGCAATCAAAAAAACTCGCCAACACAAAACCCACTGTCATCTTTCCTTGTTGCGTTGCCATCAAGTCCAAGCCCGCGCCAATCTGACAGAACGTCATCAGAACTCATCAAAGAACGCCATAGCTCCGAGAATGCCATGGACAGTCCCAAGGGGGTCAATCCCACAGAAAATCTGGGAAGAACAAAATAAAAGAATCCATTTTCCAACCGCAACCATCACGAAGCCAACGACACCGGCAAGAGTGTTTCACGTGAAACAAAAGCGCCGAACGCATAAGCATCAGCAGGTCAGCAGGAGTCGCCGCCCTGGCTCACCGTTCCCGCCACGGCTTGCCGGAAAGGGTCAGGTTGGTCTTTTCGCCGAGGTAAAATATTAAAAAACCAAATCATAGAAAAACCGCATTCCAGCTATCCAGAATGCGGTTTTCCAATGTGTTTCTATCTATAAGAACAGATTCATCTGGGGTTTATTCGGTCTTTTCCTCGTTTTCTCCACCCTCTGCAACGCCTTCATCGGAAACCGGCTCTTCTTCGATTTCCCCGGGGTCATAAGTGGATTTTGACACCGCGACAATCTCATCGTCATCGGTTTTAAGAGTCAAGGCCTTCACTCCGGAAGCGTTGCGCCCCTGCTTCGAGATTTCCTTCACATGCGTCCTGATTGTAAGTCCGTTCTTAGTGATGCAAACTATATCATTTTCATCACTAACTCCAAGCGCTGCAACAAGATACTCGCCGCTCGACAGCCTATATATCTTCTGTCCGCCGGTGGCTCTGCCGTGGGTCATGAACTGGTCAAAGTCAACTCGCTTGCCCTTGCCCTTGCTTGTGAGCATAAGCACTTCGCAGCCTTCTTCCACTCTTATCAGCCCCACGATGGAATCGTCCTCGCCGATTCTCATTCCATGGACACCGTATGAGGCACGCCCTATCGCCCTTACATCGGCGCAGGAGAAGCGCAGCCCCTTGCCGGATCTGCTGACAATCATGGCTTCATCGTCATCCTTTATCATGATGCAGCCGACAAGGACATCTCCTTCATTGAGATAAAGCGCTCTGATGCCGTTTTTCCTGCAATTCACAAAAGCGGTCAACGCCACCTTCTTTATCGTGCCAAATCTTGTTGCCATAAGGAGATATACATCGTCATTGAATTCATCGAAGCTTACTATCGAGGTTATGGACTCGTCAAGCTCAAGCTTAGGCAGCAGCGCTTTTATGTTGACACCCTTGCCCACCTTGCCGCCTTCGGGAATCTCGTAGACCTCAATCCAGAAGGCCCTGCCCTTGTCTGTGATGAACATCACGTGATTATGGCTGTTTGTCACAAACAAATGCTGGATTGAATCCTCATCTCGCAGCGATGCTCCTTTCACGCCCACGCCGCCACGGCCTTGGGAATGGTACTCCTCGGAGCTTACGCGCTTGCAGAAACCCTTGTCGCTTATGACAACAACGACTTCCTCTTTCTTTATGAAGTCCTTGTCAAGCGTTCCGCCAACCTCGTGCGGATCTATGAGGGTTCTTCTTGCATCGCCGTAGGTGTTGCCGATCTCCAGCGCCTCCTGCTTGACCACCTGCAATATCTTGCCCTCGCTTTCAAGCAAATCCTTGTAATAGGCGATCTTGGCCTGCACATCCGCAAGCTCGTCCAGTATCTCCGTTGTCTCCAGATGGCTCAAGCGTCCAAGCCTCATGTTGATTATCGCCCTGGCCTGAATGTCATCCAGCCCAAAGCTTGCGCAAAGCTGCACACAAGCCTCGTCGTTGTCCTTTGCCTTCTTGATTATCTCTATGACGGCATCTATGTTGTCCAAGCCTATCTTCAGGCCAAGCAGGATATGCTCGCGCTCCAGAGCCTTCTGGAGGTTGAACCTAGTCCTTCTGGTGACAACCTCTTCTCTGTGTTTTATGTAGTAGTGGATGAGCTGCTTGAGATTCAGGAGCTCGGGCTTGCCATTCACCAGCGCAAGGTTGTTGACGTTGAAGTTGGATTCCAGCGGAGTGTCCCTGAACAGATGGTTCACGACAATCTCCGGCACAGCGCCTTTCTTAAGCTCTATGACAATCCTCATCCCATCCCTGTCGGACTCATCGCGCACAACGGATATGTCCTTAAGGCTGTCCTTTCGGAGGTCATCTATCCTCTTGACCAGATCGGCCTTGTTCACCTGATATGGAATCTCGGTGAACACTATGCTTTCGTGCGTCTTGTTATCCTCAATCTCGTATCTGCCGCGCATGACGATCTTGCCCCTGCCGGTCATGAATGCATCCTTTATGCCGGACATGCCGCATATCATCCCGTAGGTCGGGAAATCGGGGCCTTTCATATGCTGCATAAGCTCAAGTATCGTTATCTCCGGATTGTCAATCTGGGCAGCTATGGCGGCGCATATCTCTTTCAGGTTGTGGGGGGCCATGTTGGTCGCCATTCCGACCGCAATCCCGCTTGAACCATTGGCCAGAAGGAAGGGGAAAGCTGCCGGCAGGACTAGCGGCTCCTGCATCGACTCATCGTAGTTGGGGCCGAAATCCACCGTGTTCTTGTCCAGGTCATCAAGCATCACCTCGCCGATGCGGCTCATCTTGCACTCGGTGTATCGCATCGCCGCCGGGGAATCGCCGTCTATCGACCCGAAGTTGCCCTGAGGCTTCACCACCGGGTAGCGCAGCGAGAAATCCTGGGCAAGGCGCACAAGCGCATCGTAAACCGAAGCATCGCCGTGCGGATGGTACTTTCCCAGCACATCTCCCACTATCCTGGCCGACTTCTTGTACGCCCCTGTGGAACGGATTCCCATATCGAACATCCCATAGAGAATCCTTCTATGGACAGGCTTCAAGCCGTCCCGCACATCGGGCAAGGCCCTGCTGACTATCACCGACATGGCATAATTCAGATAGGAGGTCTTCATCTCCGAAGTGATATTAGCCTGTATTATCTTCCCTGCATTGTCTTCCACGGTTTCTTTTCCTTTTAAACGTCAAGATTTGCGACATAGACGGCGTTTTCGTCGATGAATTCCTTCCTGGGCTCGACAGCCTCCCCCATGAGCATGTTGAACACCCTGTCCGCCTCAACGGCATCATCAAGGTTGACCTTTGTTATCATCCTTGTCTCCGGGTTCATCGTAGTGACCCAGAGCTGCTCCGGATTCATCTCCCCAAGTCCCTTGTACCGCTGCACCTTGACGTTGGAGGAATCCTCTGAAACGCCGTTCTCCAGCAGATACTTGTCCTTGTCCGACTCGTCGTACGCATAGTATTCCTTTGTGTTGTTAACGGTTATCTTGAACAGCGGCGGCATGGCGAAATAAACGTATCCGGCCTCTATGAGCGGTCTCATGTATCTGAAGAAGAACGTCAGAAGCAACGTTCTGATATGGGAGCCGTCAACATCCGCATCAGCCATTATGATGACCTTGTGATACCTCGCCTTGGAAACATCGAAGGTGTCCGAAAGACCGGCGCCTATGCTGGCGATTATCGGCTGCAGCTTCTCGTTATCCGCAACCTTGTCCGCCCGAGCCTTCTCAACATTGAGCATCTTGCCCCAAAGGGACAGAATCGCCTGCGTCTTTCTGTCACGCCCCTGCTTCGCCGACCCCCCTGCGCTGTCTCCCTCGACTATGAAGATCTCCCTCAACGCCGGATCCTTCTCGCTGCAATCGGCAAGCTTGCCCGGAAGCCCGCCGCCGTCGAACTTCTTGCGCTCATTCTCCTTTGCCTTGCGGGCGGCTATCCTGCCCTTTGCGGCGGCTATCATCTTCTCAAGGAAGGTATCGGCTATCGCCGGGAACTCATCCATGTAATCGTTCAGCTTCTCCTGGACGATGGAGTTCAGGATTCCCTGCACATACGGGTTCCCAAGCTTCATCTTGGTCTGCCCCTCGAACTGGGGGTCGGGAATCTTGACCGACACGACTGCGGTCAGCCCTTCCTTTATGTCGTCTCCCGTGAGAGGTTCGTCAAACGACTTTGCAAGCTTGGCGGCCTGGGTCTTGAGCTGCTTGTCCTGCTGCCGCTTCTTGAGCTGCTTGTTTATAACCGATGTCATTCCGGACTTGAAGCCGACAAGGTGGGTGCCGCCCTCCCGTGTGTTTATGTTGTTGACAAACGAGAACACCGCCTCGTCGTATCTGTCATTGTATTGAATGGCAATCTCAACGATGGCCTTTTGCGTATTGTCTTTCCCGTCTTTCTCAACATTTATGTAAATCGGGTCATCGTTCAAAACCCGCTTGCCCTCGTTGATGTATTTGACGAAATCCCTTATTCCGCCATTGAACATGAACTCGCGCTTGATGGGCGCTTCGCCTCTGTCATCAATGGCTATTATACGGACGCCGCTGTTAAGGAAGGCAAGCTCCCTGAATCTGGAGCAGAGGATGTCGAAGTTGAATTCATCCATCTCCATTATCGTGGTGTCGGGATGGAACTTGACAACGGTGCCCGTCCGGTCGGTCTCCCCAACAGGGCGCACCTCGTTCTGCTTGTTCCCGAACTTGTATGTCTGGGTCCATATCTGCCCTTCGCGGTAGACGTTGACCTCAAAGAAATCGCTGAGCGCATTGACGACCGAAGAGCCCACGCCATGAAGCCCGCCGGATACCTTGTAGGCGTTGTTGTCGAACTTCCCTCCGGCGTGAAGCTTGGAGAGCACCACCTCCAGCGAGCTGATATGCTCCACCGGATGTATGGCAACAGGAATGCCGCGCCCATTATCCTCCACGGTCACGAAGTTGCCCTTCTCAATCAAGATGCTTATCTGGTCGCAGAACCCGGCCATCGCCTCGTCAACCGCATTGTCAACAATCTCGTATACAAGGTGATGAAGGCCTATGGAGCCAGTTGAGCCGATATACATCCCCGGCCTTTTGCGGACAGCCTCAAGCCCCCTTAGAACCTGAATGGATTCGCCGGAGTACTCTTGGGCGCCCTTGTCCATGTCAATGTTGCCGTGATGCGCCTCCGGATGAAGGCCAAGTATGGTTTTATCTTCTTCTGTCATAAAAAAATATCCTTCTAAAAAAATGAAGCGGGTTTCATAACCGCATAACCAGTTCATTATACCATATTTGAAACGCCTTCTTCAACACCGCCCAATTGCCGCTTATGCTTGCAAACCAAATCCCAACAGGTTAGAATGATGTCATGTCTGAAAATAAAGTCGAATTGCAGGATTGCTGGAACGAGGCCGCCCCGACCATAAAGGAGGCCATAGGCGAGCAGGATTACTCCACATGGTTCTCAAGGGTGTTCTTTGACTCTCAAGAGGGCGACACTCTGGTGCTGAAAGCGGGGACGAAGCTTGTCCTTGATTCGGTTCAGAACCGTTTCGCCAGCATAATCGCCGACAAGGTTTCAGAGGCAGCCGGCTTTCCTGTAGGAATAAAGTTCGTTCTCAAAAGGCACGACAGCAAGCCGGCCGCAGAGCAGCGGCAGAAGGAGAAGGGAGCGGCGCAAGCGGCACAGTCAACGCAGTCAGCGCAGGCTTCACAGCCGGCACAGGCTCAGCAACCGGCGAGGAAGGAGTCCAAGGCAAGAGGGGTTGATATGCTCAACCCTTCCTACACCTTTGAGTCGTTTGTGCCGGGCGACAACAGCGTATTCGCCTACAACGCCTGCAAGGCGATATCGGAGAACCCCGGCGGCAACTACAATCCGTGCCTGATATACGGAGGCGTGGGTCTGGGCAAGACCCATCTCATACAGGCGATAGGAAACCATATAGTCCAGAACTCCAAGCTAAAGGTGCAGTACATAACATCCGAGAATTTCATAAACGAATTCATCAACTCGGTGAATTCTCGCACCATGCAGCAGTTCAAGAACAAATACCGCCGCGTCCATGTCCTTCTGATAGATGACATACAATTCCTGGAGAACAAGAAGGAGACACAGGCGGAGCTTTTCAACACGTTCAACGACCTTTACGATACCGGAAGGCAGATAGTGTTCACGTGCGACCGTCCCGTAAGCGAGCTTAAGGACATATCGGACAGGCTTAGAAACCGTTTCGAGAGAGGGCTTAGCATAGACATACAGCCTCCGGAATACGAAACGCGCCTTGCAATCATAAGGCACAAATGCGCCGAGAAGAACTTCTTCATAGGAGAGGATATCCTGGCGTATGTGGCAGAGAACGTTCAGACAAACGTCAGGGATCTTGAAGCCTGCCTTACGAAGCTTGTCGCCTACGGCGACCTGATAAACAAGGACATCTCGATTGATGTCGCAAAGGAGCTTTTGAAGAACTCAATAAGGACAAACATAGACAAGAGCACGACCTCTGTTGCCAACATAATAAAATGCGTGGCTGATTACTTCGGCATCTCCTCATACGACATAAAGGGGAAGAGCAAAAAGAAATCCATAGCCAACGCAAGGCAGATAGCCATGTATCTTGCCAGAAAGCAGACCGATTACTCCACCACGGAGATAGGCATAGAGTTCGGCGGCAGAGACCACACCACCATAATGTATGCGATTCAGAAGATAGAGAGCCTCCTGACTGTTCCGAACTCAGAGACGCAGGCGCTCATAAACCAGATAATCACGATTCTGAAAGCCGGAAACAAGCAGTGAGAATCCTGTGGATAAGCTGTTGATTAAAAAAGCCTGCCTGTGGAATATTCGAAAGAAAACAAATGAAGCTCTGATTGAAAGCGCATTATCCACAGCCATAACTACGGTTTATCCACAATTTGACAGCCAAGCAATGACAAACATCATCTAGATTTAGTATATTAATCCACAGGAAAATGTGGTATTATTAATACTACTGCTGATTATGATGATTCTATTCATAGAACATAGGAGAGCCATATGAGATTCACTTGCCAGAGAGATTCAATCCTTAACGAAATTGCAAAAGCGGCTGAATTCACAACGTCCAAGAGCAATCTCTCGATAGCCTCGAATGTTTTTCTTGAGACTGAGAACGATAAGCTTATCATAAAGGCGACTGACCAGAAAATGGGATTCAGTTCATTCATAGCGGTGCAGACAGAAGAAGCAGGGCACGTTTCTGTAAGATGCGACAAGTTCCTTAATGTGCTAAGGTCGCTTCCTGATGCGACTGTTCATTTCAATGACAACGAAGGTCAGATGGACATAACGAACGATTCCAAGACGATATCCTTTAATCTGAGAACCATGGCGGATGACTTTCCCGAGCTTATCCAGGTGGATGACAGCTTTTTCAGAATCCCCAAGCAGGTTCTCTGCAAGCTTATAGACCAGACAGCCTTCGCCGTGAGCACTGAGGAGACGAAATACTTCATGGGCGGCACGCTTCTAAGCAAGGAGGATGGAAGCCTTGTGATGGTCGGCACTGACGGCAAGAGGCTTTCCTATATAAAGGAGCCTGTTGACAGTGACATCCCTTCATTCGAGGATATAACAATACCTGCCCGCTTCCTTAATGTCATAAGGACCTTCAAAGATAATGAAGGTGATTTTGAGGTGTATATCGACAAGAAGATAATCATGGTCAGGTCAAACAATTCCGAATACTACACTGTTCTGCTCAATGCGCCGTTCCCTAATTACAAGAAAGTCATCCCGATGAATCAGGAGAACTTCTGCAAGATAAGAATCAGCGATATGGACGAAGCGCTCAAGAGAGTTTCGCTGCTGACCGACAACAAATTCAAGAGGGTCATCTTCCAGATTGAGAACGAGAGGATTCTGATTTCCACAGAAGAAAGCGAAATCGGAACAGCGAGGGAGGAAATACCCTGCGAATTTGATGGCACGCCATTCAGATGCGCACTGAACTACACCTATCTTCAAGCCCCTCTCCGCGTGATGGAGGGGGAGTTTTTCAGCATCTGGTTCAACGATCCCACGAAGGCCTTCGTGATAAAGCCCGAGCCGGCCAGGGAGTATCTGCACGTCATAATGCCGATGCAGGTCAGCTAGAACACCTGCAAGCCATGAAATTCGAGAAAGTCTGGTTTAAGAATTTCAGGAATCTGCGTGACCAAAGCGTGGATGTGCACAGAACGCAGGTCTTTCTTGTCGGTGTCAACGGACAGGGCAAGACCAATTTTCTGGAAGCGCTTTATTTTCTTTGCTATGGCAATTCGTTCAGGACACGCAATATGCGGGATGTCGTCCGTCATGGGGCGGACAGCTTTCTCATAGGCGGACAGTTCACTGATATCTCTGGGGTGCGAAGGAACCTCCAGCTCAAGTTCATAGACGGCAGGAAATCCGTTGTCCTGGACAACAGGGAGATAAAGGACAGGAAAGAGCTGATATACAATATCCCCTGCATTGTGTTCTCGTACGATGACATCGACCTCGTCCGGGGCGAGCCCGAATGCAGAAGAGTGTTCTTTGACCAGACCTTATCGATGTACGATCCGCTTTACCTTGATGACCTGCGCCATTATAAGGCGGTATTGAAGCAGAGGAACGCTGCGATAAGGGAGAACCTGACATCGGTGATGGGCGCTTATGATATCCTGCTGGCCCGCTATGGACTGAGGCTGCAGAAGGCCAGAGCCGAAGCTTGCAGCGTGTTCAACCTTATATTCCCGGATTTTTATTCGAGCATAGCCTGTGATGGGCGTGACATGAGCATAAGATACAAGGCATCCTGGGAAGGGATGGGCTCTGAGGAGGATGTGGCAGGGTTTCTTGAGCGAAACCGTGAGCGCGATTTAAAGATGGGCTTCACGACAAGCGGTCTGCATCGGGACAGGTTCGTGATTTCAGATCAGAACGGACTGTTTCAGGACTCTGGTTCGACCGGGCAGCTAAGGCTTGCCTCCCTGATACTCCGCACCTCGCAGGCGGCGTATTTCAGGAAGCAGACAGGCAAGGACCCTGTCATGCTGATAGATGATGTGCTTCTTGAGCTTGACAGTGCAAAGCGCGGGGCGTTTTTAAGGCAGCTTGGCTCTTTTTCCCAGGCTTTCTTCACCTTCCTGCTTGATGAAAAGTATTTCTCATCAAGGGTTGAAGATGATGCTTTCTTCTACAATGTGTCGGATGGCTTGCTTGAGGAGGAGAAACATGGCGCATAGGAAGGAGGATTCCAGGCGGAAGGCTCCGGAAAGCCCTGAGAAGCCGGCGTTTTATATGGAAGACACTATAAAGCGGCTGAACATTGATTTCTCAGACCCCAGAAGGCGGCTTTTTGCGGATTGGGATGAGCTTGGGCTGGGCGAGATAGGAGAGCACTGCCGGCCTTTCGATTTGAAGCGCGGCTGCCTGAGCATCAAGTGCGATAGCGGCGCCTGGGCTGCCGCCATGCAGTTCAAGAAGGACGAGGCTCTTTGTCTTATAAGGCAGAAGCACCCCTCGCTTGACATTCAGTCCGTCAGGATATGGGCGTGAAGCCGTGATTTTGCCTCCATGGAGCTTGTGACGATTTGCCGCTTTGGCCAAATAATGCTGATAAAGAGCGAATTTCAAATAAAGCGACTTGCTGAACTTGCTGATGAAGAATAAAGCAGCTCAATGATTTGCTGTCATCTGTCCAGGCTTCCCTCATCCAGAAGAAAATCGAGCAGGTTGATTCTAAGGATTCCTGTCTCGTTGTAGTAAATTCTGCTTCCCTTTCTTGCTATGAAGTCTATCTCGCAATTTTTCTGCCGATGATTTCCTTCTTCCGTTTTTTCATAAACCGATGTCAGTGCAGTAGTATTTATTGGGATACTCAAAATACTTCTTTCCTTTGACATCATATCGGGCCGCTTCAGAAAACAAGAAGCTATCTTCAAGATACGATATATAGGCGCTGACCGTCTCGCTGCTGACTTTTGTTTTTCTCAGGCTCTGCAGTGTCCTTGAAATCTTGCTTGCATTGGTCAAGGAGCCGATTGATGAGCACAGAGCATTCGTAAGATCCCGAAGAAGCCCGGGAAACGCTATGGTGTATCTATGTTTTTCATACGCAGAAAGCCGTTTAGAACACTATAAATCCTGATTGGGCCATCCTTTTGTCTTAATTCTTCTTTTTCAATCGCATATTGAATTTCGTCGATAAGCACATAGTATTGCTGCTTTGCGTCAATGCATTTTCAAGGCATCAAGATACCGATTTCGTTCAACCATATTTGCGCTCTCCTTTCGGAACTTACTCTAACATCAGACTGACTTTCGAAAGCATTATCCCATATTGGCGGTGATTTCGCAACTGTTTGGGCGCAGCCATCATGCTATAAGCCAAGGCTTGTCCTCTTTCGGTCAAATTTCCAGAAAGGGGCATGCCGCCCTGTGCCGGCAATTAAAGGGCAAGGTATGAAATAGGGGAATTTAGGGGAAATCAGAGGAAAATTTCCCCTGATTGTGTTGTCTTCCAATTGTTTTCATGATATCCTGCGGACATGATGGAAAAAGCTCCGGAAATCAAAAGCTCAAAAGAAGTCATTGAATTGCTGCTGAACCCAAAGCATCAGGAAGCAATCAGCAAAGTGAACAAGGATTATCTCTATTGGGATAAGGCAAAGCACCATGCGCCGGATGGGATAAAACCGCAGACATTCTGGAGCGCTGTCAAGCTTTCAAGGCTTCTTAATGCCCAGTTCCTGGAGTTCCCATGCTGTTCCATCAATTACAATGAAACAGCCTTCATGCAGGAAGTCCTCCATGATTTTGACATGAATTTCGGGGGGGCTCTGTTGTCGGAAAACACAATCCCGGAGAAGAGCAGGCATTATTATCTGATGAGCTCCATAATGGAGGAGGCCATTGCCTCAAGCCAGATGGAAGGGGCTGTGACAACCCGGAAGGCTGCGAAGGAGATGCTTCGCAAGCAGAGGAAGCCCAAGGATCAGAGCCAGCAGATGATTCTCAACAACTACAATACAATTGTCTATCTGTCCAGCAGGAAAGATGAGCCTTTGTCCGCACAGCTTCTTCTTGATGCGCATAGGCATATCACAGAGAAGACGCTTGATGATCCGGAGAATGAAGGCCGGTTCAGAATAGATGACAGCATTGTAGTCCAAAGCGGCATCACAGGGGAGGTGGTGCATGTTCCTCCTTCTTGTGATTTGATTGAATCGTCCATTGACAGCATATGCGGTTTCATCAATGAGGAGAAAAGATTCATCCATCCAATCATAAAGGCCATGATTCTCCATTTCATGATTTCGTATCTGCACCCTTTCGTGGATGGAAACGGCCGCACCGCACGTTCGTTGTTCTACTGGTACATGCTGAAAAAAGGATACTGGCTGACAGAGTTCTTGTCCATCTCAAGGATTATCTATAAAAGCAAGACGCAGTATGAACGTTCATTCCTCTATACTGAGAATGACGGAATGGATTTGAGCTACTTCATCATGCACAACTTGGATGTGATGAAAAAGTCATTTGTCGAATTGCAGCGGTATCTTGAACGGAAGTCAAAAGAGGAGAATGCGCTGCTCGAATTCAGGATTCCCGGCATCAATGAGCGGCAGGCCCATATCATCAAGACTGTATCCTGTAAAGCGGATTCCCTGTTGATAAGCAAGGAGCTGGAAAGGGATCTGAATGTTTCCGTGAAGACCATCCGTTCTGATCTTGAAGGGCTTGTGGAACTTGGTCTGCTTGATAGAATCCCTTTGAACAGACGTCTTGTCGGCTATGTGAAAAGCTCGTCATTTGAAGACCGATTGAGGGAAATCAGGGGAAAATAAAGGAAAATTTCCCTTGATTGCAAGGCTTTTCCATGTCACATAGAGAAACATGGCATCTAAAAGAGCGCATGATCCGCAGTCCGAAAACCGCCGGTCGGGCAAGATTTGATTCCATGGCTTGACTTTGTTCTGCCAAGGATTGTACAATCATTTGCCGTATGGTGAATAACCATACAATACCTATATAAAAAATCCGCTTAACTGCGATAAAGACACGGAGAAGATCCTATGAGCAACAAAGGTAAGAGAACATACCAGCCCAGCAAGATGAAAAGAAACAGGAAATTTGGCTTCAGGGCTAGAATGGCCACCAAGGGCGGCCGCCTTGTTCTGGCGAGAAGAAGGGCAAAGGGCAGACACAGCTTGTCAGTTTGCGATGAGAAGAAGCCTTACTAAGAAAGAGATAGTCAGGAAAAAAGCTGAAATTGATAATATTTTCAAGACAGGACAGACTTTCAGCTGTTCCGGTCTGAGGGTTGTGGTTGCGTCCAACGGCCTGGGGTTTTCGCGTGTGATTGTGATTCCTGCCAAGCATTTTGGGAATTCTGTTCAGAGAAACCGCGCAAGACGCCAGTATAAGGAGCTGTTTCGGACAAGCAAGGACAATATCAGCACAGGTTTTGACTTCGTTTTCATCGTTTACAAAGGAAAGGCAGATTCTTATGAGAAAAAAGGGGATGACTTGATTTCTCTTCTGAAGCAGGCCGGATGTTATCTGGCTTGATTTCTTTATGTCTTTCCTTCCGGCGCTGATAGGCAAATGAGGAAATAAGGAAAAAGACATGGATAAAAAATCAATTCTGGCCGTCGTGCTTTGCGTGGTGGTCATAATCGCCGGCTCTTGGATTTCCGTTTCCAAGCAAACCAAGGCGGCAGAGCAGGCGGAGCAGGCTGCGTCCTTGGAGGCTGTCGCTTTGGCTCAGGCCGAGAAGCAGCAGGCCCAGTGGAGCAAGGAGATTTCCGGGACGGGCGAAACAGGCTCAATTGAGCCGTTTCATTATGAAACGGATTTCTTTGATATCACGTTTGACCCCGCCGGCGCCTCTGTCTCCAGCATT